>JAGQOU010000263.1 GCA_020427145.1 Planctomycetales bacterium
TCTGCCGAGCCAATGCCGCACGGGGCTCGGCAGAGCCTCGCACTCCCGGTGTTTCGGGCGCCGGTTACTCGCCGTGCTGATACGTTTCCCAGCCCAAGTAGTTTTCAAACGCTTCCTTCAACGCCGCGGCGCTCGTCGAGCCGGTCATCACCACGTGGTGCTCGAACCCCTCGCGGCAAACATACTGCAACAGCTTCTGCAGCTGCGACACGTGTGCCACCGCGCGGGTGCCGAAGGTATTCAGTTCGTCGGCGGTGAGCTCGCCCTCGCCGACGTAGGCGCGGATGCGGCCCTCGGCGTCGGCGGTCGTGATGCGACCGTAGGTCAGCGGCCCGGCGGGGGTGCGACCTTCCAAGGCGCCGTATGTGTTTTCCACGCCCAGCGTGCTCCCCAGAATCGGGGCGTTGGCGATCTTGATGTCGGGTAGAAAACTCTTGGCCCAGTTGCCGCAATGGAACAGCGTACACTTGTCGGGGTCGTCGCCGTAGTTGTTGTTCCAATCGACGATCGCCGCGGGCGACCCAGCCGCCAGTTGCATGGCGTACATCGTCAGCACGCCGGTCACGTCGACCTCGCAAGCGCTCGGCATAAAGCCTTCGCTCATCATGCTCATCAGCGTGCAGACGTTGCAGCCCAGGTTCTGCTGCACGCTGGTCCAACATTGAATGGCCGTGGCGTCCAGGGCGTTCTCCTGCATCCACGCTTCCAGCACCACGCCCAGCTTGGCCATCTGCAGCAGCTTTTCGGGCGGCACGCCGGGCGCCGGGGCGTAGCCGTGAATCGCAGCGAGCTTGGCGAGAATCGCCGGATCGTCGTCGGCATGCTTGCCAACCTGGGCGATGAACTCCGACAGGTCGACGGTCGTTACGCTCACGCCGTGGCGTTCCAGCAGCTTCTCGCTGTAGCGCACCGTGTTGAAGGCGCCCGGGCGAGCCCCCACGGCCCCCAGCCGCACGCCGCGCAGGCCGTTGACCACGCGGCAGACGCGCAGGAACTGATCCAGGTCCGCACGAAAGGCGTCGCTGAGCGGCGCGACCACGTGCCGCTCGGTCAGCGTGAACTTGATCCCCGCCTGCACCAGGTTGTTGCACACCGAGATCTTGCCGCAGAACCCGTCGCGGCGGCGCGACACGCCCAGCTGATTGAGATCGTCAGGGTACGCCTGCACCAGCACGGGCGCGTCGAGGCCGGACATCTTGAGCACGTCGGCCACGCCCTTCTCGTCGCCGAAATTGGGCAGCACGACCAGCACGCCGTCGATCTCGTCGCGGCGGCTGCGGAACAGTTCGGCGCAGCGGCGCGCCTCGGCGTGCGTCTCCACGCCGCCCAGCTTGGTTTCTTCCGGCGAGACCCACACGGGCGTGACGCCCAATTCGCCAAACAGCTGTTCGATGTCGGCCCGCGCTTCGGTGACCAACTGGTCGGGGAAGAAGTCGCGGTTGCCGATGATCACCCCCAGCGTGGGGGCGTTAAGTTTCAGTCGCGCCTTCATGGCGACTCCTTTGCCTGCGTTGCGTCGTGGTCGTCTTGCGCCGCGGCCGCGGGGCTTGCGGCGAGCAAGGCGTTGAGTTCGTCGTGCGTGATCGGGCAGATCGTGCCGTGCTTGTGACCTGCGGGAACCTCAATCTCGTCGGACACGTCGGTAAACGTTCGAAAGTCGCGGGTGCGCATCGCGCCGTAAGATCCATCACCGTACGAGTCGTAGTAAATCAGCCACGCGTCGCCGACCCGCAGCACGGTGGGGCCCTCGGTGAGCTTTGCGGTAAAGGGCTTCGAAATATCCCGCCACGGCCCCAGTGGGCTCTCGCCGAAGGCGACGCGCAGATTCCGCTGCGGACGCGTGTTGTCCTTGAGCACCAACACGTAATCGTCGTCGCGGGCGACAATCGTGCAATCGATGACGCTGAAGTCGGGATCGAGATAGAGCTTTGTCGGCGCGAACTCTTGGAAGTCGCTGGTGGTGGCGTAGTACATCCGGTGGTTGTTGGTCGATTCCTCCAGATGATCGGGGAACCGCCCGGGGATGGTCGAGGCCCACAGAATGATGAACCGGCGATGCGGGGCGTCGTAAAACAACTCCGGCGCCCACACGTTCACCGTCGTCGGCTCGTGCTCCATCGCGGGCACGAACTGTTGCGGGCCCCAGTGGATCAGGTCGTCGCTCACCGCGTGGCCAAAACCGTTGTCGCCCTTCCAGGCCGTGGTCCATACCAAATGGAATCGACCATCGGGTCCGCGGGCCAGACTCGGATCGCGCAGGATGCCGCTGCCGACGCTCGGCTTGAGAAACGTGCCCGCAACTTCTTTCCAGTGATATCCGTCGGTGCTGTAGGCGTACCGCAGCCCGTCCTCGCCGTTTCCGCGGAACGACGTGAACAAATAGACGTCGTCCTGGGCGGCACGCGCCGGCGTCGCGCACGCAAGCAGCGCCAGCAACACGACGGTCAGCAGTAGTGCGAGCGGTCGCATCATGGATGGTGGCAACTGTGGCTTTCGTCCCCAATGGGAGTGCGAGGCTCTGCCGAGCCACGCGCGGTTCTGTTTTTCTCTGGCTCAGCGGAGCTTCGCCCTCCCCGAGCGTGGTCTCGTCATTTGGTCTCGGACAATGCCTAGGGGCGCGTCAATTCCTGCAGATACTCTTCCAAATTCGTAAAACCATTGCCGTCCGCGTCGGCATGGGCGTTGGCGAGATCGCCAGCCGGCGACTCCGGATTCAATCCGTGCTCGACCTCCCACCAACCAGGCAAACCGTCTCCGTCGACGTCCCAATCGGCGGGACGATGCTGCTCGGGGTAATCTTCCCAACCGCCGACGTCCTGTTGCGAGTCCGGCAGACCCGGCAGGCCGCTGACGCTGCCTTGGTAGGTCGTGGTCCCGTCGCGCACTTCCTGGATGACGCGCTGGTCGTGTTCGTCGAGCGCGGGGCGATTGCAACCGATGTCGCCCAGCACGTCGGCCACCGCGTCTGCGGCCGAGGTGGTCGTGACGAACGACTCGAAGAACGGCTCCTCGACGATGTACTCCGCCATCGGCTTGTCGCGAGATTCCTGCACGCCGGCGTACCGTTGGTCGGCGCCGTAGCGGCCTTCCATCACGTTGCCAGCGACGTAATACTCCTGCGGCCCAAACGGAAGCTCGTGCTGCGGCTTGAGGACGTGAAACACATGCGACGCCGGGCCGGGGCGGTAATAGTTGTTGACGAAGTTGACCTCTTTGGCCCCGCCGTCGGTGGTGCGGTGACCCCAATTGTAAACGACGTTGTTGCGCAGATCGAGTCGCCCGGCGTGGACGCTTGCCTGATCGACTCCCCCCGCGAGGCTCCAATTGCGGCCCGCGCAGTGGGCGAGCAGATTGTGATGGAAGCTGCCGATGTCGCCGCCGATGCTGGCGGCGTAACCATGCTGCTTGCCGGCCTCGTACTTCTTGTGACCCGCAATGTTGAGCGCTTCGGAGATGAGCGTGCGTTGCAGCGTGATATTCTTGGCGCCGCGGGAACTGAACGCCTCGTCCTGAGTCCAACTGATCGAGCAATGGTCGA
>JAGQOU010000264.1 GCA_020427145.1 Planctomycetales bacterium
GCTCGGCAGAGCCTCGCACTCCCTGAAACTTCTGGGACGTGTTCCAGGTCTATCGCGCGGCCGGTTTCGGCGACGCGGATTGGCTCAATTCGCCCCCGCGAGCTCCGCCTTGGTCTTGGCCACGGCGGCGTCGATGCGGCGGACGTTGTCCCAGTCGTCCTTGTAGTTGACCGCGACGAACTTGGTTCCGCCGGAGCCGCCGAACTCGGCTTCGAGCCCGGTGCCGGCGAATTCATAGCCGGTGAGCGTCTCGGCGATGCCATCGCGCAGTTCGGGCTTGAGATTGTAGACGTACCCCAGCGCGCCGGGAGGGAAGCGTTCCGATTCGTAGATCGACGTCACCGCGTCGGCGTCCACGTCGCCCGCGGCGATCATGCGTTTCAGGATATCGCCCGCCACGGCCGCCGCTTCGTACTCCTTGGCGGCGATCCGCTTGATCGACTGCTCGTGGCCGAACGAGAAGCCCCAGCTGTAGTCGCGCTCGGGCGCCAGGTCGTCCTCGTCCAAGAGCAGCACGAGCGCCGCTTTGTAGCCGCTGTTGCTATTGGGCCGCGTGAAGGTCATCCGGCGGCCGCGAATGTCGGCAGGCTTTTTGATGTCGCTGCCGGCGGGGACGATGATTTGCATCGTGTAGCCGAAGTTGCCGTCGGCGTCGCCGGGCACGCAGACGGGGATGAAGCCGGCGCTGTTGACCGCCGTGGGCGTTTCGCCCGTGCTGAACGCGGCGATGTGCAGTTCGCCCCCCTTGAGGGCGCGGAGCTGCTCGGCCGGGTCGGTGAATCGCTGGTATTTGACCGGTTTGCCGAGTTTCTGGCTGAGGGCGTCGAGCAGATCCTGCCACGCGGCCCCGTTCTCGTCGGCGGCTGTCGAGGCGACGTAGGAGAAGACAATCTCGTCGGGATCAACCAGTTGCGCGTCGTCTTGGGGCGCGTCGGCCAGCAGGTCGCCATCGGCGTCCTCAAAGCGGTCGGAGAGCCGCAGCTGCGAGTCCTGCGACCCGAGCATCCGCTTCATCGTGGTTTTCTGCAGGTCGTCCGTGGCGTCGCGCTGGACGTCGCCCTTGTACCAACTGGCGCCGGCGTACGCCGCCACGGCGATCGGCAATGCGAGCACCAGCACCCGCAGCAGCGAGAAGGTGGGCGAGGATCCCGGCTGATCAGACATATTTGAGCCCCTGGCAACGAGGACGGCGAATGTGCGCGTGCGAGCCCACCAGGATACCGCGCAGGCAAGCCGGTGCAACAAATGCGAGACGGGGCAGGGGTGCGGCGCGATCGGCGGGGCTCGGTCGACGCCTGCGGCGCGTCGGCGGCGCAAGAGCTGACGACACAAAAAAAGCCGAGCCCCGCGTTGGCGAGGCCCGGCTTGTTTCGCTTGCAAACAGCTGAGACTAAGCTCAGGTGGTCGCGTCGCCCTCGGGAGCGGCAGGAGCTTCCGGAGCGGCTTCTTCAGCCGGCGCGGGCGCCACGACGGTGCCGCCGCAACCGCAGTCAGCGGCAGCCGGAGCGCCACAGCCACAGGGAGTAGCAGCTTCGCAGCCGCAAGGAGCGGCGGCTTCGCAACCGCAAGGAGCGGCGGCTTCGCAACCACAAGGAGCGGCAGCTTCACAGCCACAGGGAGCGGGATCGCAGCAGCTCGGCTCGGGAGCACAGCACGGGGCGGGCTCGCAGCACGAAGCGGGCTCGCAGCAGCAGGGCTCCGGCTCGCAGCAATCAGCCTTCTTGCACTTACGGGCCTTCAGGCGGGCGAACAGGCCCTGACGGCCGCCGCACTTGGTCTCGCAGCAGGTCGGCTCGGGAGCGGGTTCGCAGCAAGCGGGCTTGCAGCACTTACGCTTTCCAAACAGACCGGCCTGGGCCTCTTGGTCTTCGCCACACATGGCGAAACCGACGGCCACAGCCAAAGCGGCGATCGTCAAAACAACAGTACGATTCATCTCTTTTCCTCCCACAGAAGTGGAACCTAGGAAACTGGCAGGGCCAGCCGCCGAAGTGGTTATTTCCCGAGCCCGCCGCGGCGGAGACAGCGGATGGGGCTTACGTTTGCGAGTCACGACTCTTCACTGACTAGCGTGACCGTCCCCCGGCGGGGCGCTTCGCATCGACAACTCTAGGTCACCAGAGTCTTGCTCGTTGGAGCTGCTGGCGGTTGGGCGGGATCCGTAACCGTCGAGGTCTGTGGATTGGGCGGAGTTTGCTGGTCAGTGAAGTTAAGCAGGCAGGGTAACGCGCGGCCTAGGGGTGTCAAGTGGCCGCGGGGGCGGTGTGTCAGAATCTTCACCCAAGAAGTGGGCCCGGTCTGGCCCGCGGCAGGACAGAAGTTGCCCGCCGGCCATGGTTCCGAGCCGCGGCGCCGCGCGGGGAGCCTCCCCGAGCCTGCGGCGCAAGTGAAGATATCAACGGGCGTTGCGCAAAGGGCGCCCCGAGCCGTGCGGGTTACTGAGGGGAGCCCGGCTGCCGTGGGGGTGAACCTGCCACGCCCCGCGCCGGGGGCTCGCACGCCAATCGACCACCCGGCAAAGATTCAGCAAGTTTTCACCGCAGCAGGCGGCAGGGGGCCAATTTCCGCAAGCGGCCCGACCGCGGCGGCCGACCTACCGCGTTGCCGGCTGCTGGAACGGATCACGCGCCACCTGGTCGGCGGGATTCGCGGGCTGCGGCGAGGCGTTGGTCGTGGTCGGCGTAGGGCTGCCGGCCGGATCCATCAGATCCTGCGGATTCTCGAAGTCGATGACGACCAAGGGTTCGCTCTCGTCGCCTTCGGCGGCCATGCCCGAGATGCGCCACTGCCCTTCATGCAGCCGCAGCGCCCAGGCGATTGTTTCTTCCGTTCGTTGGCCGTCGGCGTCGAGATCGCTCCACACGGTTTCCACAACGGCTTTGTCCGCTTCGACCATATCAGCCGCGACGATGGAGAACTGCAAGGTGTCGCTCGCCGGCGGCAAAAAGTAGAAGCCGCTTTGCGTGGTCATTTGCAGCGCCAGGGGGGTCAGCATGGCGGCCGCCTGATCGGTCTGGCCGCGACGCACGGCGTTGAGGAATTTCTGTGCAGCGGCGACGGGCGCGGCCGTGGGATCGCCGCCAGTCGCAGCGACCGTTGTCCCTGCTGCGGACGCAGTGGTGGTGCTCCCGCCCGCGGACGATGCCGTCGGCGAATCCGCAGCCGGCTTGCCACAGCCCGTGGCGATTAACGAAGCGATTCCCAACAAACTCAAAACGACGGCGTGACGCATGGCAATACGACTCCCCTGAGGGCCCTGATAGCGTGGCGGCGATCTCGCCGCGGTCGCGCGAGCAAACATCGCGCGGCAGACGGCGCGGCGGGAGTTTGTCAAACGCCGCACAGGGGGTCAAGGCGGATCGCGCAGGGCGGACAGGCCTTGGAACGAAGCAGACCGGCGCGCTCCGCGAGCCAGTCTGCATTTCTCAACACGCTGTCAGCTAGCAAGTCCCTGGTCGACCGCGTGTTGCTCGCGACGGTAGACCGCCAGCTGCGTATCGAACGTGCTTGCAGGAATCGTCCACACCGGGTCGGTATCGACGTGATCCTGGCAATGGGCCACCAGCAGGCGGTACAGGAACTTGAACAGGTGTCGCGGCACGCGCAGCTGGGCGAAGGCGTCGACGAGCCGTGCGTCGGTGACCTCCGGGGCGAACAGGTCGCGCAGGGTGGGCGACTGGCCTTCGCCGCCGCAGGCCGCCACGCGGGCGTTGGCCAAGTCGTACAGCGATTGGCCTGTCCACTCCAGCGAGGGGACCATGTTTTGCTTGTCGAGTCGGGCCCGCTGGTAGAAGTCGCGTCCTTCGCGGTCGACGAACTGCTTCAACTCGATCGGCAGCAGCAGTTTCAGCCCCAAGCCGGGCTGCTTGAGGAACTTGTTGTCGAGCATCGACCACACGAGCGCCTTCATGTTCTCGAGCTGCCCGTTCATCAGATGCGGCTCGTCGACGCGGTCGACCAGCACCACCACGCCGGTGAAGCCCAGCGCTCGCAGCACGCCTTGGAACTTATTGAGCAGCTCGAACCGGTCGTCGGTGCGGCGTTTGTTGGGCAGCGGTTGGCCGTTGATGTCGCGCCCCGAAAACTGCATCAGCACCTGACGCAGCGGGTTGACGTCGCGATTGACCACCCGCAGGTTCTTGGCCGTGCCGTGGGCCTGCATCCACCATCGCCACGCCTGGGCGAGCCACGGGGCCCAACCGACCGCGATGATCAGCCACGGCCAAGGGGTCATCAGCCAGCTGTAGTTCTTCGTGTAGGCGACGACGCCCAGCACAGCGCCTTTGGTCGCCACGCCAATCAGTCGGATCAGCCAATTCTGCCAGGGGTAATATTTCAGCTTCTTGCGCAGACGATACCATCGAGACTGAAACGTCTCGGTCAGCGAGTTGTCGTAGCACGCGGACAGCAGCAGCAGATCGCGTTTCTGAAACCGGTCGAGTCGGGATCGCGCGTCCGCTGGCAATTCGTTGGCCGCCGGGCCGCTCGGCTGCGAGGCGCCCAGCATGCGATCGACCACCGCCGTGACGCCCAACGACAGGATGGCGTCCATGTGGTCCCACAGCTTCCATTCGTCGAGCACCTTCGCCGCGTTGCGGCGCTTGCGGCTGCTGAGTCGGTCGGCGAAGCGGTCGAGAAACGGATTGAAGTCATCGTACTCGATGACGAACAGTCGCGCGTCGGGATGGGATTTGTTGTGCTGCTTCAGCTGCCCGGCGATCTGCAGTCGCAGCGCGGTCTTCCCGGCGCCCTTCTCGCCGAACACGATCGACGTGGCCGGCGCCGAAGGGTCGCCGTACACCTTGTCCCAATTCGGATGGAATGTGCTGCTGCTGCAACGGCTCTGAAACACGGGGTCGGTTTGCGCGTCTTCGTCGGCAAACGGGTTGGCGACGACGCCGTGATGCGCCAGCAAATCGTGAAGCTTCATGACAGGGACGGGTGTGGGAGGGCGGACGGCGCCGCAGCCAAAGGCGGCGCCGCCGCGCAGGGCGGTCTCGTTTTTCCGAATCCCGCAATTATAGGTTGCAATGAGTCGCGCCGAGGTCCAAAAATGGGAGCTCGCAGCACGCAGATTCCCTGCAACCGGTCCTGATCGTCGCTCGTTGGCCGACCCGCGCCCTGCACTTTGCGATCGCCAAGATCGCCGGGGAACCCCGCAGGCCCAGCCGCACCAGAAGGTCGTCCCATGCCAGATCTTTCCACGGTTCATGAGCCCGTCGGCACGCTGTTCGCCAGCTCGGCGGCAGGGGCGGACGACTTGCTCTCCGCGGATCAGTTGGCGGCGTTCTCGCGCGACGGGTTCGTCGCCGGCGTGCCGCTGTTGTCCGGCCCGCAGTGCGACGCGCTGTGCGCCGAGCTGGACGAATTCTTCGACCCGCACCACGCGGGCCGCGAGCTGTGGTACGAATATCACACCAACGAATCGACCACGCCGGAAACCGCGCTGTTTCACGCGCTGGGGGCCTGGCGCCTGCGCCCTGGGTTTCACGACCTGCTGTGGCACGCCCCGCTGGTGGCGGCGGCGCGACAGTTGCTGGGAGCCCCGCCGCGGTTTTGGCACGACCAGCTGTTCTGCAAGCCGGCGCATCACGGCGGCGTGGTCGCCTGGCACCAGGACTATTCGTACTGGACGCGCACCCAGCCGCTGCAGCACCTCACCTGCTGGTTGCCGCTGGACGACTGCGATGAATCCAACGGATCGATTCAATACGTCGCGGGCAGCCACCGCTGGCCCCTGCTGCCGCGCACGGAACTCGCGGGCGACATGGAGGGGATTCGCCAATTGCTCGACGAGGGGCAGTGTCGCGCCCTGGAGAACCCGACCGTGGTGGTCGCTCGGCGCGGCGAGGCGGCGTTCCATCACCCGCTCACCGTACACGGTTCGGCGGCCAATCGGAGCGATCGGCCACGTCGCGTGGCGGTGATCAATTTCGTGGCCGATGGCGTCTGCAGCGACACGACCGAGCCGCTGCTGGCGGGCGTCCCGCCGGTACCGCCGGGGGCGCCGCTGGACGGCCAGTTTTTCCCGCTGCTGTGATTTTGGGACGCTGCGGTCGTTTCCGTATTCTGGGCGTGCTGGGCGCGTCGGCGTAAAATGCGAGCTGACCGCCACACCCCGCGCGTTCATAGGCCAGGGCGCGGCTACGGATTTCTTCACCTTGCTGAAGTGAACAGATGAAGACTGATCCCCGCTACGGCTACTACCCTTGGTGGCCCGAAGACGGCGACGACTGGCTGCACCCCGAGGACGTCGCCGCGGCTCGGGCGATGATTCCCAGTGCGCGCGTCTTTCGCCGCGATGGCGAGACCGGTCCGTTCGTCGTGTTGCACTATGGCGACGTGAAAATTCGCGCCAAGCGCACGCTGTGGCAAGAGGTGAAGAGCGACGGATTCAATCTGGGCGATTGGGTTGAAGTGCTTTCGCGCATGCAATCCAACACTCCGCGCACAGGCGTCCTCTGTGAGATGCATTGGGACGAAACCGCGCGGGGTCTGCGCTATCAGGTCCAGGAGAACGAGCGCGTAATACCCAACTGGTTTGCGGCAGACGATTTGCGCCATATCGAACCCCCTCAGGTGCGCGAGTTCATGCGCATCGAACCGCAGGGCGATGACGACGACTGGCAGCTATGACGGCGCCGCGATAATGGGAAATAATCATTGACTCGCGAAAATTTCTTTTGCGAGTTTCCGCGATCGCGGTATACTCGTCGGCTCAGCTTGCCTGCTGCACTTTCACAGCGATTTCTTCTGAGCATTGCGACGACAATTGGGGACCGTCGCGGCTGGATGCGTGCAGATTCTTGTTCGCTTGCCGCACTTCATCTTGGCATGAATGCCGTCTCATCGGCTAGTTAGCCGCTTCTGGAAAGCTGCTTACTGGTTTTGCGCTCCCGGTCTGCGCCGTTTGTCGGCCAAATTGCTCGGCGGAAACCGCGAAACGTCGGCGTTCCTTGGGGGGAGCGAACGATGGACGCAACACGGCTCCTTCGAGCGATGTCGCGCGACCCTGTGGTCGATCGCCCCGCCATGCTGCGCGAGTTTTTTTCGCGGGACGTTGTAACGCGGCTCCGGCTTTTGCGCTTCGACGCGAAGCCGGGGCGCATCTCGATTTCTTCTCGGCAGCGCACGGCGCGCCGTCGTCTTGTGCTCCGCACAGCAAACCGCGTCGTAGCGAGCGCCAGAATGCGCTGCCGGACGCCATCAGACTGGAGACCGCCTGTTATGAGTCGTTATCTCTCGCCTGCCACGATCCGTGCGTGCATTCTCCTCACGCTGCTCGCCCCGGGCGCGACGCGTCTCGACGCGGCGACTCGCACCTGGATCGGCGGCAACGTCGACTGGGTTGACGGCGGCTCCGCCGCCAATTGGTCGCCCGCTGACGAACCCGATTCCGACGACGACGCCGTGTTCAACACGGCCAACAGCGTCAGCCTGGGTTCGGACAACGTGATCAACGGGCTGACTCTGTCGGGCAACATCGATCTGTTCACGCAGACCCATTTCTTGGACGTCAACGGCGACATCACGCTCAGCGGTGCTGGGACGACGCTCAACGTGGGCGGCAACAACCTGGCCGCGCCGGCCAATGGGCTCGACGCCGAGAATATCACCATCAACAGCGGCGCTAGCATGAACGTGGGCGGCACGCGAGTCGACTACGTCGCCGCCGTGGGCGAGGGGATCTTCGACATCAACGCCGGCGGCACGCTCTACGGCAACGGCACGATCGACAATAACGACGGCATCAGCACGCCCACGGCCGTGCTGATCAACGACGGCACGATTTCGGTCGGCAACTACTCGACCGGCATCATTATCATCGGCGGGACGCCGACGGCGCGGACGCTGGCAATCACGGCGGCCGACGTCGACGCTCGCGTCGACCTCGACGGGACGGGCGGCGGCGGCGTGGTGAACGTCTTTCGCAACCAAACGCTCGACATTGACGTGACCCTCAACGACGCCTTCAGCGGCGACATGAATCTGTTCCAGGAGTCCACGATTGACGTCGCCGATTCGTGGACGCTCGATTCGGGGAGCATCGACGTCGACAACGGCTTCGTGCCGGGGACGACGATTCCGTTTCAGCCGGCCATTCCTGCTGGCGTCGCCTACATCCGCGGCGGCACGCTCGTGCAGACCGGCGGCACGATCAACGTGATCGACTCGGACGGCACGCTGCAGTTCGACGCCAGTTTGAACATGAACGGCGGCAACCTGGTGAACAACGGCACGGTCGTGTTCAACGCGCTCAGCACGATCCAGGCGGGCGCGAATTTCTCGATGCCCACCAGCGCTTCGAGCATTACCGTCAGCGACGGGATCGAAGTGAACATCGATCAGCCCAATTTCGACGCCGACGGGACCGGATCAAACACGAACGTCATCACTATTGGCGCGGGGGCCATTCTCGATCTCGACCTGGGCGTTGGGGCCGATGAAGGACTCTCGGGTCGTATCAATCTCAACGGCGGCGAGCTGGACGTGACGACCAACAGCGGCACTTGGGCGATCGACGGCGTCGGCGACGTGTTCGTCGGCGCCAACACCGGCGTGTCGCAAATCAACGGCGACCCGGTCACGTTCTCCGGCAGCACGGTCGTCAACGTCGCCGGCGGTTCGACGCTCGACGTGAACGCCGCCAACACCTGGAATTCCGGCGGCAGCGCCGTGATTGCCGCCAATGGCGCCCTGCAACTCGACGGGACCACGACGTTCAACGGCGGCGGCGGGTTCACCGGCGGCGGCACGTTGCGCATCGGCGGCTCGTCGACTGTGGCCGCGAACACCACCATTGCGGTCGACACGTTCGACTGGGACGGCCTGGGCGTCGGCTCGCTGCAAACGATCGCCACGGGCGCCACGCTCACGATCGATTCGCTGAACTTCGACACCGACAGCGATATGGACGACCCGCTCAACCTGGGCGGCGGCGGTTCGACGCTGGTGGTCAACGGCCCGGCTCAGTGGGAAATGGAAGGCTTGTTGACGGCGAACGTCGCCGGCGCCGGCGTCGCGGAGATCGCCGGCACGTCGCGGATGATCCTCACCGACAAGAACAACAACGATCCGGTCGACTTGGCCGTGACGGGGACGACCGCGATCAGCGCCCCGGTCACGTTTGGCCAGAACACGACCACCGATATCGGCACAGGGTCCACGTTGCAGGTGACCAGCAGCAACACGCAGTACGACGGCGCGGTCATCACCGGGTTGGGAACCTACATCCCCGGCGGCTCGAACGTGGTGCAAAGCGATACGAACATCACGTCGACCGTCTTCGACTTCGACTCGGGCTCCTGGGTCATTGACCCCGGCGCCACGCTGGCCATCAACGTCAGCGACTACGACACCGTGGCCACTAACGCGATGGACAGCTCGGTGACCATCAACAGCGGCACGGTCAACACGTCGACCGGCGATCCCGAGTTCGTCATGGACGGGCAGCTCAACCTGAACAACACAACCGGCGTCGAGGCGCGCTGGCAGGGCGAGCCGCTGGACATTGGCGACGACCTGAACTCTTTGGATTCCGACCTGAACGTCGCGGGAACTGGCGTCTCGCGGATCCTCTCGACGATC
>JAGQOU010000265.1 GCA_020427145.1 Planctomycetales bacterium
CTAGCCCTAGGGGAAGAACGCTCTAGCAACCCGCCTACAGCGCGCAATGCCATCGCCGAGCGAATCGACAAGCTCACGTCGCCGGCGTCATGGCCCGCTGTAAGAAGTCGCTGACTTTGTCGACCAGTTCTCTCGGCGTGAACGGCTTGGCGATGAAGTCGTCGAATTGCGTCAGCGGCTCCGACAGAACGTCCTGCCCGTAGCCGCTCATGAGCAGGACCGGCAGTTGCGGCGCGGCTTCGCGAATGTGGTCGCGGACCTGCCCGCCGTCGAGCCCCGGCATTGTGAAATCGACAATCACCAGTTTGAGACGACTGGCATCGAGATCGGCGAACTTCTGCAAACCGGCGCGACCGTCTTCGGCGGTGTGAACTTCGTAACCAGCCTGGACCAGAGCGCGGCGAATGTAGCCGCGAACCGCCGGGTCGTCCTCCACGACGAGCAGTTCGCCGCTGTGCGCCGCGCCGGCGACAAGTTTCGCAGGCGAACCTTGGTCGTAGGGGCTCGTGGCCTTGCGATGGGAGCAGGGCAGGTAGATCGCAAAAGTCGTTTGCTGATTCGGCACGCTGTCAACGGCCAGCGCCCCGTTGTGACTGCGCACAATGCCAGCGACAGCGGCCAACCCGAGCCCGCGGCCGGCCAGCTTGGTTGTGAAGAAGGGGTCGAGAATGCGACTGCGAACTTCGTCGGTCATGCCGCAGCCGTTGTCCTGGACCTGCAGGCAGGCGAACTCTCCAGGGGCCAGTTCGCTGGCGGCCAGAATATTGCTGGTGGGACGCTCGGCCAATTGCTCGGCTTCGAGTCGCCGCACGCCGGTGCTCACGGTGACGACGCCCGGCTCCCCTTCGAGCGCTTCGGAGGCGTTGGTCAGCAAGTTCATCACCACTTGGCGCAGCTGGTCCGCGTCGCCTTCGGCGGTGGCTGGCTGAAGATCCAAGTTCAGCGTCGTTGTTTTTGCAATCACCGACCTCAGCAGGTCGGTCAAATCGGCCACCAGCCAGTCAAGTCGCACAGGCGTGAACTGCGACACACTCCCGCCGGCGTACGACAACAGCTGCTTGGTGAGCGATGCCGCGCGACGGGCTACCATTTCGACTTCGTTGAGCCACGCTTCGGCTGGCGAATCGTCGGGCAGGTGCATTTGTGCCAGCACCACGTTGCCGATGACGGCAGTCAACAGGTTGTTGAAGTCGTGTGCGATGCCGCCGGCCATCAGCCCAAGGCTCTCGAGTTTCTGTGAGCGGAGAATCTGCAGCTCGAGTTGACGACGATCTTCTTCAGCGTGCTTTCGCTCCGTCACGTCGAAGGTGATGCCGACCATGCGTCTCTCTTTCGATTCCGCGTGATGCTGGAGACGCCCGAAACACGACAACCAACGTACGCCGCGCTGAGGATGGGTGATGCGAATTTCACATTCAAAGTCGGCGCCCATCTCTGTCGTTCGCTGAATCGATTGGCGGAGCGCGTCGCGGTCCTCCTCCACCACGCGAGGAATCAACTCGGCAAGCGGAACGCGGCGGTCGCTTGGCGGCTTGCCCCACAGGGCGAACATCTCGGGGGACCACCACGCGTCCTGAGTTTCAAGATGCCAATCCCAGACAGCGGCCTTGGCGCCTGCGAGAGCCAGCCGCAAGCGTTCGTCCTGCTGGCGAAGGTCCTCGACCATTTGCTTGCGATCTGTCACATCAACGCTGATCCCGACCATGCGGGCGGGACGCCCGTCGCTGCCGTGGACGATGCGACCCAACGACAAAATCCAGCGGAGGCCGCGGGTCGGGTGATGGATGCGAAACTCAGCGCGATAGAGAACGTCCTGTGCAATCGCGGCGGCGGAAGCTTCTCGAATGCTCTCCCGGTCGTCTTCGTGAATCGCCGCCAGTGAACTTTCCAATTCCATGACCGTACCGGGCTGGACGCCCCACATGTCGTACATCTCGGGCGACCACCACGCGACTTGGGAGGCCAAGTCCCAATCCCACGCACCGCCGCCGGCGCCGGCCAGCGCCAGGCGAAGCCGTTCTTCCTGCACGGAGAGCTTCTCCAATGCCGCCTTTCGGTCCGTGACGTCCTGATCGAACCCCGCGACGCGCAGCAGTCGACCATTGTCATCCCGCGTCGCCCAGCAGACGCTATGTATCCAGATCGTCTTGCCGTCGGCGCGCCGCAACCGGAATTCCTTTTCGAATGAGTCGATCTCCCCAGCCTTGACTGACGCCAAATGAGATTGGGCGACCTCGCGATCCACGGGTTCGAGCAATTCATAGAGGGCCTCAAACGACGGTTCGACGACCGAGGAATCGAAGCCGAGAAGTTCGTAGGTCGACTCAGACCACCACAGTTCCTCCGTTGCGCAATTCCATGACCAATTGCCCAGTCGGGCGACACGACGCGCCTCCCGCAGAAGTTCTTCGGTATGAAGCAGGGCTTCGGCGGTCTTTCGCCGTTTGGTGACGTCGGCCACGTAGCCATGCCACAACACCGACCCGTTCGGCAGATGTTGCGGGGAATAGCAACTTTCGACCCAGATCTCGCGCCCCGTGGCGTCGCAGACGCGGTACTCGTCGTGGCAGAGGCTCAGACTCCGCGCTGACTCGGCGACTGACGCGAGGACGCGTTCTCGATCGTCTGGGTGGACCCGGTCGAGAGCAGGCGTGGCGTCTTCGGCAAGATCGCTGAGATCGATGCCGAGGAGTTCCTCCAAACCTGAGCTGGCAAAGGGAATCGTCAACTTGCCATCGGGATCGAGGCGGTAAGAGCAAATGATTGCCGGCACCGCCTCCATGATCCGCTCCAATCGATCGCGCTGGTCCTGCAATTGTTGTTCGGCTCGCTTGCGGCGCGTGATATCGCGCGCAATGCCAATGAGCCCGACGACCTCGCCTGAGGAGCCGCGCAGAGGCGACTTTCTCGTGAGATACGTCCGCGGTTCGTCCTCAACCCCAAGCTGATCTTCGACGGTTTCAGCGCACCCGGTGGACATCACCCGTTCGTCGAGCAAACGAATCTCAGCGGCTGCTTCGGGACCGAAGATCTCGGCGTCGGTCTTGCCGAGAATCTCGGCAGCCGGGTAGCCCGCAGCGCGGGCCGCCGCCTCGTTGAACATGAGATACCGCCCATCGCGACCCTTGACGAACACCGCGTCCGTCGTCCCGTCGATGACGCCCCAGGCCAGGGCGTTGGCGCGCTGAACGCGACGAACGTGTCGCTTCAACAGAAGGTAGATCAACAGCGCCGACGCCGTGACAAAGAGCACCCCTTTGCTGGCGGAGATCAGGTAACCGCGCAGATCCTCGACGCCGGTCCACACCAGCGACATGTCCGACAAGAGAATCCACGCCACTCCCGCGAGCAGGTAAGTGCCAGCGATGCGCATGGGCGCTAAGTTGCCTCCGTCGTCCGCGCGCGACAGCGGGGGCGCGGAATACTCGCGTTGTGGCGGCAACGGTCGCTTCCTCAATCACGCAGTGACATAGGGGCGGAACGCCGCGAACACGGCGCTCCGTCAGTGGTCGGCGGCGACAGTCGGGAGTCCGAAATCGCGTGAGCGCGGCAGCGTGCTGCGCCGCGTCCCCTCCCGGACCGGGAGGGGACGGCAGCTCAGACAGTCGGGTCAGCCGAGCTTGATCGTCACTGTCTTGCTCTCCGTGTAAGCCCGCAGGCCTTCTTCCCCCAGCTCGCGGCCGATGCCGCTATGCTTGAAACCGCCGAAGGGGGCGGCGCTGTCGAACGCGTTGTAGCAATTGACCCAGACCGTGCCAGCCCGCAGGCGAGCCGCCAGGCGGTGGGCCTTGCTGACGTCGGACGTCCAAATGGCCGCGGCCAGCCCGAAGTCGGTGTCGTTCGCGCGACGGGCAATCTCGTCGACGTCATCGAACTTCAGGACGCTCAGCACGGGGCCGAAGATTTCCTCGCGGGCGATCCGCATGTCGTCGGTCACGCCCGCGAACAGCGTCGGCTCGACGAAGTAGCCGCAGTCGCCGGCCCGCTTGCCGCCGGTGAGCAGCTGGGCGCCGTCGGCTTTGCCGAACTCGACATACTTGAGAATCTTGTCGAATTGAGCCTGATCGACCTGCGGGCCCTGTTGGGTTTCAGGGTCGAACGGATCGCCGACGCGCCGCTGACTGTTGAGCGATGCCAGCCGGTCGCATACCTCGTCATACGCCTTGCTCTGCACGTACAACCGGCTCCCGGCGCAGCAGCATTGCCCTTGGTTGAAATAGAGGCCGAAGTGAGATCCGTCGATCGCTGCCTCCAGGTCGGCGTCGGCGAAGATGACGTTGGGGCTCTTGCCGCCCAGTTCAAAAGTCAATCGTTTCACCGTCTCGGCGGCGGCGCGTTGGATGATTTTGGCCGTCGTGCCTTCGCCCGTGAACGCGATCTTGTCGACGCCGGGGTGCTCGACCAGCGCCGCGCCGGCGGTCGGACCGTAACCGGGCACCACGTTGATCACGCCGTCGGGGATGCCCGCCTTTTGCGCCAGCCGCGCCATCCGCAGACACGACAGCGGCGTCTGCTCGGCCGGCTTCATCACGATCGTGCAGCCCGCGGCCAGCGCGGGGCCCCACTTCCAGGCGACCATCAGCGCGGGAAAGTTCCAGGGAATGATCTGCCCCACCACGCCCACCGGCTCGCGGCGGGTGTAGCAGAACATCTCGCCGTCGATCGGGATCGTGGCGCCCTGGATCTTGTCGGCCCAGCCGGCGTAGTAACGCAGGCACTGAATCACCAGCGGAATATCGGCCGCCCGGGCGTCGCTAATCGGCTTGCCGTTGTCGAGCGTCTCAAGCGCGGCCAACTCGTCGGCTTCCTCTTCGATTAGGTCGGCCAACTTGTACATCAGGCGGCCGCGATCGCGGGCGTTCATCTGCGACCATTCGCCGCCGTCGAACTGGGCCCGTGCAGCGTCGACCGCGGCGTCGATGTCTTCCTTGTCGCCCTCGGCCACCTGGGCAATCACCTCTTCGGTGGCGGGGTGAAGCGTGTCAAACGTCTTGCCACTGGCGGCGGGGATCCACTTACCGCCAATGAAGCACTGGGTCTGACGAACTTGGGGACGAGGCACAAGAGCGGATTGCTTGGAATCGGCGACGGTCGCCATGGCGGTTCCTCCTGCCGGCTAAGGGGAGTAGACGAACTGTGCGAAAAGTTTGGCGGCCGCGAACCCCCTGGGGCAGGCGGCCGTGATGCGACGAAGCGCAAGTCACAGAACAGAATTGTATCAGAATGACGCCGCGGGGCGAAGCTGAAGGACTTGGCGATTGTTGTCGAACGTTTTGCGATTTCGACCAGTGCCGCGACCGCCTCACCCAAGCCGTCATGGCGACTTCCAAAGAGTCGCACAGCGTGCGACCTCGCTCCGACAGCGTCGCGGGGCTAGCGTGGTCCATGACGCCGGATCGGCGCGGCTGTCCGGCGTTGTCGTTACGCACCGCGGTGGCGGCGCTTTGCCGCGGCACGCCAGCCGACGAGGCAGGCGACGGTCGAAAGCAACAAATAGGCCCGTGCTTCGGGGACTGAGTAGATCTCGTAGCCAATCAGATCCAACGCGCGGGCGTCGTTGGGGCCGATGCCGACAATCTCGCCGGGGAAGAGCGTCGGGTCCATGATGCCCAGGCCGAGGGAGTCTTTCCAATGACTGGCCTGCCGGCCGTCGCCCTGCGTCAGACCGGTCGACAGCCGGACCTCGGCGTCGCTCTCGCCTGAGTCGTTGATTTGATCTAATACGGCGTCGACGCCCGGTTCGAGCGATCGCGGCGTGGTCGTGAATTCGCCGACAGTGCCGGGGTCGTCGGCGCCGCCGTTCTCAAAGCGAAACATGTCGAGCGTCGTGGGCATCACGTCGTCGGCCGTGAGGTTCAAACTGAGCACAAAGTCGACGTAATCCACGTCGGAGATGAATCCGAGGAGATGTCCAATTTCGTGGGCCGCGACGGTCTCGAAATCGAAAGCCCCCGGCGTCACGCCGTTGCTGTTGTCGAAGTCAAAGTTGAAATTGTTACTGAACTCGATCGAGCCGTCGGACGCGCCGAAAGCACCGTCCAGGCCCGTGAATCCGAGCGCCTTGGCGTTGGCTTTGGTGAGCGACAGGTTCAGCTGCGGTCCGGTGGAAAACCCAGCGGGGAGTTTGAAGGTCGGATTCAACGGCAGGGCGCCGACGATGGCGTCGTCTGGCTCGTTGAGTGAATCGACGTACATAGCGCTGCCGATCGAGTAGTAATCAGCCGACAGCGTCACCGCGGCGGTCGATCCCAGGATGCCCGGCCCCAGCGAAGCGAGGCGGGCGTCGATGTTCACCGTGATCGGATCGGCGATGATCGCTTCCCATTGCGCCGCGGCACGGTTGAAGGCGGCGAGCGCCGGCGCATTGCCGGCAAGCGTGGCGTTGGGGTTGATGACGATGTCAAACGCACCCAAGTAATTGGCGACGCTGTGACCCGGCGAAAAACTTGTGACGATTGAGTCGGTGATGCTGTGCGTCCCCGCGTCGACCAGCGACAGTTCGGCCTGTGCCGCGCCGGGCAGCAGCACCGCGAGAGCGAACACGGCCGCCACGATTTGCGCAGGACGAGAACCAAGTGCGGAACAATGCGAGGCGAGCATGGAGAGTCTCGAATGCGGCAAACAGAGAAAACAGCCACGCGCCAAGCGATTTGTCGGGACCGCGTCCTGTCCCAGGCATCATAATCGAACCGGACACGGACGCAATCTTGGGGATGAACTCGCGTCGCCGGCGGCCCCGGACGAGCGAGACTCCCGCCGAGCCGGCGCCGGGGTGGATTGTCCGACCCATGGGTCGAATTCACGCGGCCGGTCGATCACTCGCCCGGTCAAGCAAGAGCCGCGATGAACTTGGGCGAGCGACTCAGTGCCCGACGCCGTTGACCGGCGTCGATTCCTTGCGGAACACCAGGCCTTCGTCAACGCAGCTGAAGCCCAGTTTGTCGTAGAACGCCAAGGCGGCTTCGTTGGTGCTCATCGTCTGGGCTTCGACGATCGATACGCCGCGGCGACGGAGCACGCGCAGCGTTTCGCCGAGCAGGTAGCTGGCAACGCCGCGGCGGCGGTGGGCGGGTTCGACGTACAACTCGTACAGTCCCGCGGTACACATGCCCCACCCGGCCGACATCGGTTGCACGTCCCAGAACGTAGCGGTGGCAATGGGCGTGTGCTGGTAGCGATCGAGGAGCTGGAACCGATTGCGCTGCAAACATCCCCAGACGCACGCTTCCCACCAGTTGCGGGCGCGGGGGTCAAGCGTTTCCACCAGTTCGGTCGTCCGCTTGAGGGCCCGCAACTCGCGGTTGACCGGCGGGCGGAACCGCACCAGATCGCACTGCAAGATTTGCACGCGGCCCATTTCGCGATAGTTGCTCGCCCGCGCCGCGCGCTGCAGCAGGGCGTCGCTGCGCAGCACGCCGGGAATTTCGCTGCCGCCGTACAAACCCAGGTAAAACGAGTTGAGCGGCTGGATACCGCCGGCGTACAGCACCTGGGAGCCGCGACCTTGCAGGTAGTTTTCGCTGGCGGCCAACAGATCGTCGGCCAACGCGTCGTCCTGCGCACTGCTGTGCAACATCAGCATATGCGTGGTGCCGAGCGTCGTATCGATGGCCGTGCCGCCTTCGTTGGGCCCGAACCCGGCGTGAACGAACCCGCGCGGGCGACCATCGCGGGTGGCGACAATCAGGCCGTTGCGATCGAAGTGCTGCTTGGAGAAGACGCCGAACTCAAGAATCGGGGCCGACACCTGCTGCAAAATCCCCCGCTGCGGAGGTTGGCTGCGCCAAATCTCGGCAAGATGCGGCGGGTCGGAATTGCGGAAGGGTCGTAATTGATACACAACCGATGCCTGGGGGGCCTAGCGAATTGCGGCGCACGACCGATTGTTATGCGTTGTCTGAATGTATCGTATCGGCGCGGGGGGGAGCCGCAAAGCGGCACGGCGAGGTGGGACGGCGCTGATGATACGAGGCGGGAGACTTGGGCGACTGGCGCCGGCGAGGACTTCGATTATCGCAGGAGTCGCCAACATCGCAAGCCGATCGCCGCAGCGGCGTTTGGAACCGACAAACATACCCTTTCCCGGGCCCACGGCGTCGCGCCGGCGCCAAGGTTTCGCTAAGCGGCAGTTTTTTTGCGTCGGCGCGGAGCCGGAGGGGTTCCTTTCCAC
>JAGQOU010000266.1 GCA_020427145.1 Planctomycetales bacterium
GGCGAGTTTTTCAACGGGCTGTTAGTCAATCGGGGCAATGCAATCCCACGTCCGCCAGGCGAGGCCGGTGGCCGTGGATTCGGGGCGCTTTATCGAAGATTAGCTTGCCCAGACGCACAGCATTGGCCCGCTTCGACGATTCGGCAAAGCTGCGGCATTCCCACTTGCCGCATTGTCCCGCTGATCGACGTACAATCGCCGCGGTCGTCAGCCGTTGAGAGTCGGTTGGCAATCGCCACGGCGGCGCGGCCCGTGCAATCCGAAGAATCGTTACGGGCGGACGCCCCTTTGGAGGGCGTTCCACTCGCCAATAGCCACGGGGACTCGGCGTCGAGTACTTGCCGTCGCAAGACGCCGCAGGGTGGGATCACAGCGGCTTGCGCCCGTTGATGATCCGCAGCAAGATCACGATCACGGCGATGACCAACAGAATGTGAATGAACCCGTTGATGGTGAACGACGACACCATCCCCAAGAGCCATAAGATGATCAAGACGACCGCAATTGTGTACAGCATGGAACGCATCCTCGCTTCGCGGATTCGGGAAACGCCGTACCGCCTCGCGGCAGCGTTGCGTCCATTGTACCCAATCCTGCCGCCGAGATGCGCGGGTTCCGCGCGAACATTTTTCTGTGACGCTGCTACGACGCGACCGCCGTCGACCGCCCCGCCCGCCACAACGAGTAGATGCAGCCGCCGATGGTGAAGACGCCGACCACAGCGATCGCAATGTTGGCCTCCACGAACCTGCCCGCCCGCAACGCCATGGCCAGCAGACCCAAATACCACGTCCCCACGACGATGCCCAGCCACAGCATCCACCGCGGCGAGCCGGGGCCCCAGATTCCCACCGACCAGCCGACCGGGTAGGGCAAAATGGCGAGCGCCCACCAGGGCGACACGCCCTCCTCGCCGCCCACGCCGCCGGCTGTGCTCAGCCCAAACAACGCCGCCACTCCAATGGCGATTAGCGCAAACACGGCCCCGCGAAACGCCACGAGCCGGCGTTCGCCGTCGCCAAGCCACGCCCCAAGTGCGACCAGCCCGCTGCCAGGCAAAATCAGCAGCGATCCCTCCAGCGGGTCGATGGCGCCGATCAGCATTGCGATTCCGCCCACGACGATCAGGATTTGCGACCAAAGAGAGCGAGCATTCATGGCATACCTCGCGGGCGTGGCGCCTGGGGCGCACGACGAACTGACGGAGTGCCGTGTTCGCCCGGAGTGCAAGAGAGACTCTCTGCGCGAACGCGCCTCTACCCATTCAGAGCCCTTCAAAGCGCCTGTCTTGCGCGCTTCATCAGAAAAAAATCCGAAATGCGCCTAGCTGGCAGTTCGCTCTATGCGCTGCCCATGGCCACGGAAAAGGTCCGTTGAAACGCACTCTTGGGCCCAGCACGAATAGTCCACGAAATCTAAGGACTTCGTGTGTTCGAGGCTTTTCGGGCCGAAGTGCAGGCTGAAACCATGCTTCCCCGATTTCAGCTTTTTGCGTACATCCTTTGCACGAAGCATGAACAGGTGCATGATCGAACGGTCGACGATACAGACAACTTGGGCAATCACCGGATCGAGTTGAAATCGCTTTGCGAAGTGCTCCAGCTTATCCAGATGATCGCGCGTGAACACGGTCATGCGCGATTCCCGGCTTTGCGCGCGGAACATCCGCGACTTGACGGAAACCGCAATTCTGTATTTGTTCTTTTCCGCAATGAGGTCTGCGCCAACGTGATCGACGTAGGCCACTTCAAAGCCTTTCCGTATCAGGGCGTAGGTCGTAAGACCCTCGCCAAAATCGCCAAATTGCTTGGGAGCGCGGGTAGAGTGCTTGTCTTTCAAAGCGAGTCTCCTGCAAACAGCAATGGCGCGAGGCAAGACTTCGTTGCACTCTGAAGCAGTTCTGAGAGAGATCGTGAGCAGCGGGCGCGTCGACTACGCGAACAGCAACCGTCCCCGCGGCACCGGGATCGGTCGCCCCAATTCATTGGCGGTCTCGATCCGTTGTGTGATCACAATCTCGATGGCAGCGAGCGCTTCCTGATAGGTCGCCCCGTCGGCGGCACAGTCGGCAAGTTCGGGGACCTCGGCGATGTACGCCCGGTCGGGCTCGCTTGAGTAGAGGATTACGTCGTATCGCGGTGCGGCGGCGGAGTTGTCACTGGGCATCGGGTTGGCAGCCGCGTTTCTCGACTTGCTTACGTGCTTGACTCGCCTCTTGCCGCGCGGCCCGGGTCGGCTTGCGCCAACCCGGGGCTAGGCGATGGGCAGGCGAAATGCAGACGGCGAATCCCTCCCCCGGCCCCTCCCTGGGAGGGAGGGGAGCATTCGCTCACTCCTTAATCATGTCCTTCACCGTCATCCCGCCCGGGATCATCGGCAGCACGTGCTCCTGGTACGGGGCGGCCACGTCCAGCACGTAGGGGCCGTCGTAGGCGAGCATCTCTTCGATGGCTGCCGGGAGGTCGGTTTTCTTGTCGACGTATGCGGCCCCGCAGCCGAAGCCTTTGGCGATGCCGACGAAGTCGGGGTAGCGCTCCGCCGGGTTGGTCGAGCCGATGCCGTCGCCGTCGCCGCTCCACTCGGGATTGTCGATTGGCCCCAGGTACGTGTGGGCGCGGTTGCCCTTCATGAACCGATCTTCCCACTGCACGACCATGCCCAGGTGCTGGTTGTTCAACAGCAGCACCTTCACGGGCAGCTTCTCGCAGACGCAGGTGGCCAGTTCCTGAATGTTCATGAGGAAGGAGCCGTCGCCGTCGATGTCGATGCAGAGCCGCCCCGGGTTGGCCGCTTGGGCGCCCATGGCCGCGGGCAAGCCGAAGCCCATCGTCCCCAGGCCGCTGCTGCAGAGCCAGCGACGGGGTTCGTCGAACTTGTAGAATTGCGCCGCCCACATCTGATGCTGGC
>JAGQOU010000267.1 GCA_020427145.1 Planctomycetales bacterium
GGACGACCAACGGGAGCCCCCAGAGCGGCGCGTTTGACTCTGATTTCCCTGGGAACTCCGCTGCGCTGCGTCCCCAGCCACCCCGTGGGCCGTTCTCTCCGAGAACGGCGGCGATTCTCGGAGAGAATCGCCCACGCTACGGCCCGCACTGCGCGCGGCGGCTTCCAACAGCACGGTCGCTTCGGCCAGCGGCATGTCCAACCGCACTCCCGCTGCGCGGGCGCCCGCGCAGCAAGCGGTGATCACCTGCCCGCGACGACTGGGGCTGTACAGCGCCACCGGCGCGCCGGCCAGTTCAGGCTGTTTGATCGCGAGCCGGCCCAACGGCCAGTTGGGCAACCACGCGGCGAGGGTCCGTTTCATGGCAATCACCTGTGCGAGGATCGAGTTGAACGTGTAACGTGCGCGCACGCAGGGGGCCGCGGCTGCGCAACAGTTCGAGGCGCAGCGGCCAATCATTGGTCGGGGCGGCTGGGGACGACCAACGGGAGCCCCCAGAGAATTCCGCATCGCGCATCGCGCCCCTGGGGGGTCGCTCCGCTCGTCCCCAGCCACTCTGCGCTTGCTCCCAACCAGTTGCCGTGCCTTGCGGCGTCACCTGCATCCGCACGGCGGACCAGGTCGGTTCGCTGCGGGCGGCGGCCGGGCGGAGCAGCAGCCCCATGGCGCCGCTGGTCTCGGCGGCCAATTGCCAGCGGCGGAAATTGCGATCGTCGATCCGCCGCGGCGCGGCCAACACGGCGGCCGCATGGGGGCAGCGCAGCGCCTGGTCGATAGCCCACGCTTCGTCGCGATCGGTGGCGGGGAGCGCCACGATGGTGCGCGACAGGTCGACGCCCCACGCCGCCAGGGCAGGGGGGTAGAACGTGCCGGCCCGATCGACAATCACCAACGCCCCGCCGGTGCGGCAAGCTTCCCGGGCGGCCAACAGCGCGAGCGCCCCGGCCCCGGCGCCCCGGCCGGCGGCGAGCCATTCCACCAACCAGCCGCGGCGAAATCCGCCGTCGGCCAAGGCCGCGTCGAGCGGCGGGGCCCCGCTGGGGACCGTCTCCACATCCACGTCGCCGGGGGGCGCCGACCAGCGCTGGAGCAACCGGGTCAGCCGCCGGACTTCCGTCGCAGCGGGGCGAGATTTCACGGTTTTTGCGGTCATCAGGTCAACACTCGGCCGAAAACAGAGGGACGCTGCTAGCACGTTCCTAGCATCGGCCGTCTAGTATACACGCGTACACATATTCCGCAAGAAAAATCTTGCCGGGCTCGCGCTCGGGAGAAAAGAACGACCACGGATCTCGCGGATTGCACCGCTGGCGGAATCCGGAGGGAATCCGCCCTCCGCATCACCCGTCGTCAAAATTTTCCGTAGCGAAACGCCCGCCGCGAGCGACTCACTTGCGTCAGAGGAGTGAACAACCGGCCGCCCGTTGCGGTCGCTGCAGCGTGAGACGTTTCACAACGGGTTGCGTTTAATCACTCCCAGCGAGCCGTTGACGTCGGCTCGTCACCGACGCCGCTCCGTATAGAATGGGTCGCATGGCGCGACCCGGACCGGCGGTCGTCGCCGCGTTTCTGTTTCCTGCCGGGAGAGTTCCACCATGTCCGCCAGTTCAATTCGCACCGTCGCCTTTGTGACGCTGCCGCTCATACTTTTGGGAGGTTACTTGATGGCCGCTCCGTCCGCCGACGAGACCGCACAAACCGCCGCCGGGTCGGCGACGACCGCATCCGCCGATCAACCAACGGCTCCTGCGGACGCCAAGCTCGAAAAGGCCACCTTCGGCGCGGGCTGCTTCTGGTGCATCGAGGCGGTGTTCGAGCAACTCAAGGGCGTGAAGTCGGTCGAGTCGGGCTACAGCGGCGGTCGCAGCGCCAATCCCACCTACGAGGCGATCTGCACCGGCGCCACCGGGCACGCCGAGGTGATTCAAATCACCTACGACCCGGCCGTCATCACCTACCCCGAGCTCTTGGAAGTGTTCTGGAAGGTCCACGACCCCACCACGCTCAACCGCCAGGGCCCCGACACCGGCACGCAGTACCGTTCGGTCGTGTTCTATCACGACGACCAACAGCGGCAACTCGCCGAGAAGTACAAGGCCAAGCTCGACGCCGCGGGCGCCTACCCCGACCCCATCGTCACCGAGATCGCCAAGTTCGAGGCGTTCTACCCGGCCGAGGACTATCACCAGGACTACTTCGCCAAGAACCCGGGCAACGCGTATTGCCGGATCAACACGCAGCCGAAACTCGACAAGCTGAAGCAGGCGTTCGCCGACAAGCTCAAGGGCGCTGCGGACGCCAAGCCAACCGACGCCCCGTCGGCCGAGGCGAAGACCAAAGCGGCGTCGGCTGCCGGCGCCGGCGCCAAGGTTGACTGGAAGAACGTCGACTGGAAGAAGCGGCTCACGCCCGAGCAGTACCGCGTGACCCGCACGGCGGGGACCGAGGCGCCGTTTCGCAACGAGTTTTTCAACAACCACGCCGACGGCACGTACACGTGCGTCTGCTGCGGCGTCGAGCTGTTCAGCAGCGAAGGCAAATACGACAGCGGCTGCGGCTGGCCCAGCTTCTACCAGGCGCTCGACGACAAGCGGATCCGCCAAATCGAGGACCGCAGCCACGGCATGGTCCGCACCGAAATCCGCTGCGCCAACTGCGACGCCCACCTGGGCCACATCTTCGACGACGGCCCCGAGCCGACGGGGGTGCGCTACTGCATGAACTCGGCGTCAATGAAATTCAAGGACGCGAAGACCGGCGAGGAGATTGAAGGCGGGCAGAAATAGTCACCACAGAGCGCGTCGCTTGCAATGCCACGCCTATGTCGCGAATCGATCTCCCGGCGAGGAGAGGACAAATAGAATGCGACCCCTTGGCAAGGTTCTTTTATTTGCCGTTGCCACACTGCCAACGATGCGCTCAACCGCCCAAATCACGCTAGGCAACGCCACGTTTGAATTTGCATCGGTCGAGCAAGGTCGGGAGATCCTCGCCAGACGGGACGAGTTTGTCTCGCGGATGAGCCCGTTCGACCGTGCGGCGCGCATGAAGACAGACCAAAACGTCACGGAGAAGGCGTATTTGGATTTTGTCGGAGCCAACGTGCTGCCCTGGTCGCCGGACGAACGCGAGAAGGTCGTCACGGCGCTGCAACGAGTTCTGCCGGTGCTAGCGGGGTTGCATTTGACGCTACCCGACAGAATTCTCTTCATCAAGACGACCGGAAACGAGGAAGGAGGCGCCGCCTATACGCGCTCCGCGGCAATCGTCCTTCCGACCGGCAATCTCAACGAGGCCGCGGCGAAGATCGAAAGTTTGATTAGCCATGAGCTGTTCCATGTGATGTCGCGCGCCAATCCGAAACTGCGAGAGAAACTCTACGCAGCAATCGGATTTGCCAAGTGCAACGAAGCAACGTTTCCCGAAGAGCTCGCGTTGCGAAAAATCACGAATCCCGATGCGCCCGTCAATGACCATTGCATACAACTCGCTGTCGACGGCAAAAAACGCTGGTGCATACCGATCCTGTTTGCGAAGGCGGACAGGTACGACGTCCAGCGCGGCGGCGAGTTCTTCCACTACCTGCAGCTCCGCCTTCAGGTCGGCGAGTTCGACGAGGCGTCGTCGACGTTCACGCCGGTCACCGTCGGCGGGAAAAGCAAGCTAGTCGACATCCGTGAAACGAGGGGATTCTTCGAGCAGGTAGGGAAAAACACGGGATATGTCATCCACCCCGAGGAAATCTTGGCCGATAATTTTGCACTGCTTGTGACCGGCCAGCGCAATTTGCCTTCGCCTGAAATCAGTGCTCAGCTCGAATCGCTGCTAAGAAAAAGCGCCTCCGACTCGGCGGCGTCCGCTACGAGTCCGTCAGGCTCATCGAATTGAGCGAGTTGCCAAATCTTCACCGGCGTCATGAACGCACCGGCAACGTGACGACACTCGCGTGAGAAGAGCGAAGCCAATGCGCTGCACGACGCCGTTCGCTCCCTTGCGCTCCTACTTCTCGGCGGACGATTCGTCCAGGTCTTCGGGCGGCAGCTTGCCCGCCGAGCGTTTCAGCACTTGCAGAACCTCCTCGGCCTCGGCGACATTGCCTTTGCGCAGGGCGTTCAGGAAGCCGGCAACCCCAAAACTCTCTGCGGAGTAGAAGTCGTAATTTTGGTCTATTGACACTTCAATGGGACGATACGCCCCGCCTCGCAGACAGGGGACGCCGTCCACGACGTACCGAACCGCTTCCTTGCCATAGAAGACGACGCGTACGTCGACGATGCGACCGTCGACGAGTTCGATCTTCAGTCGCGCAACATCATTTAGCCACTTCTCTGGAGGCAACTGGTCGTACACCGGCGGACTAAGCGCCTCCAACAGTGCCGCCACGTAGTCCGGCGGAACCGAGAACGGCTCGCTCATCGCGGGTTCCCCCATGGGATCATCGACGACCGTCGCCGTGACTTTCGCGACTTCGCTGAATTGTGGAAAGACTGGTTGAGGATCCGCGGCACCGCACCCTTCCAGCAAGGCCATGGCGAGAATCAGCCACTGCCGATGCGAAAGACTTGGCACGGCCGGTCTCGTTTCGTCACACCCGACAGCATCGCTCATGGCGCACTCGTTTGGTCGCCGACCGTGACAATGCCTGCGAGACGATTCCCTCCCCAGTCGTCGTCCCACACGCCCGTGTTCGCGCAGCGGTATGCATAGCGAGGATCGTCGCGCAGCCGCGCGCTGGGGTCGGGCAGGGCGAGCGCTACGGCGTACTCGCCGGGCGGCAGGTCCGCCGGCAGTTTCAGTGCCGGCCGCAGGCGGCAGGTCTCGCCGGCTTTCCAGGTGCGCGGGTCGACGGCCACAGGCAACCGCACCGCGGCGCCGCCGTCGGTGGGCGTCAGCACGATCTCCACCGGCCGCGGATTGTACAGCGACGCGAAGCCGACGTTCTTCAGTTCGATCGTCGGCTGCCACGGGCCGCCGGGGGTCGCCGTGCGCGGGAGCTCGGTGCGCACCAACTGCAACCGGGCGCCCAGGCGGCGGGCGATTTCGTCGTAGCAGCCTTGTTCGCGCCACTTCGTCAGCACGCGGCGGTCGTAGTCGCTGTTGAGATACACCGCGTGCAACGTCTCCAACTCGCGCACGGCGCGGGGGCAATCGCTCAGTGCATGCGAGGCGCACGATTCGCCGCCGTAGGGTACGTACTGCGTCTCGGCCGCCAGGTAGGCCGTCTCCTCCGCTCGGCTGGCGCCGCAACGGTTGTAGGTGCCGACGTCGTCGCGCGATGAAAGAAAGCAGTCGTTGTGGTGCCCGACGCGGGCGACCGGCTGGCCGGAATAGGCATTGGCCGCGCCGACCGTCTCATAGCCGCCGCCGGCGCGCGGAAACAACCCCTGCTTCAGGCACGGGTACCGCAGAACGATCATCCGCTCGCGCGGCGCGGCGGCCAGCAGCGCATCGAGCACCGCCCGGCCGGCCTCCACGTCGTCGGCCAACTGTGTGGAATGCCATTCGCCCCAAGGGCCGACAAAGCCCGCCTCGAACAGCGCAATCACGTCGCTGTGTTTTTCAAACAGCGGCGCGAGTTGGCGGATGTGCCCCAGGATGATCTCCGGCTCGGCGTCGACGAACGAGCGATAGTCGCCCCCCGGACCGCGGCTGCCGTACGAACCGCGGACAATCGCCTTCATCCCCTCGCGGCGGACCGTCTCGAATCCCGCGTCGAGCGCTGCCAGAAACTCCGCCGGCAACTCGGGCGTCTGCTTGTACGGCCCTAGGCGAATCTGCCCCCAAACCAGCGTGTGACCCGCGGCACGCTGCCGCTGGAACGAGCGCGGCAGGCGGTCGAGATTATGGTGCAGGTAAAAACCCCGCTCGGGGTTGGCGAAAAGCGAGTCGTCGGGAGCGTACTCCGCAACGGTCGCTTCCGCAGCCAACGCCCGCGCATCGAGACACGCGCAACAGATAATCAGCACGATGGGCTTCAAAGTTGAACTCGGAATTCGTCAACGCGTGGTTGGGGACCGCCAGCGCGAGCTCGCCGGAATCGATCGTTCAAGCACGGCACTCTGGGGGCCCCGCTGCGCTCCGATTCCAGTTCCAGCCAGTCCAGCCACCCTGGGAATTGGCAACGCGACAAGCGTCCGGGGCGCCGACGGCCGTATGCTCACTCTGCCTGCATGGGCGCTGCGGCGCGGCCCCACGCCCGGCGTCCATAGTGTAGCGTCAAATCGAGCCCCGTCTTCAGCAGCACCAACAGCGCCACCGCGGGCGTCGGGCTGCCGGCCCGCAGACATAAAAACGCGCCCAGCACGATCGAGACATGCAGGACCACCAACCGCGGATAAGGCTGAAACATGATCGATGCGGCGTCCTTGTCGCGACCGATGCCGCGCACCAGGAACTGATCGAAGTAGTCGTAGAGCTGGCTCACCGCCATCCCGGCCAGGGTGAGCCCCAACCACCACGGATTGACGGGTGCCGACTCGACCGCGCGCACGCCGCTCTCGACCGGATCGGCGCTGTCGCGCGTCAGGCCGATCAGAAACAGCAGCGCCAAGCCGTGCCCCACGGCAAACGCGCCGTAATGCACCGCGAAAAACGCCGCGTGGCCCAGCCGCTTCCACCACGGCCCCGCGTCGCCAGTGCAGGTGAGCATTTTCAGCAGCGTCACCATGCCCACCACGACGTTCTCGGCCCAATACAGCCCCAGCACCACCCCGGCGCCCCAGCCCAGAAACAACACGCCCAACAAGGGAACCAGATTGACCGCAATCAATAGCCACGCGGACTGATCCCACACGGCCAGCGGCGCGGCGGCGTTCGGCGATTGGCTAATGAGTCGTTTCACGGCCGGCGTATTCTGCAAGGCGACCGCCGTGGCAGTCAACTCCGCTCGTAACCGTGCGACCGAGCGGTCGAAGCGCCGCCAACCGATCGGCATGGCGCCACGCGACCCAGGGCAGCGCAATCACGACCAGCAGCGCGCCGGCCGCCGGTTCGGACACGGGGCGGGCCGCCGGGCCGGTCAGCTGGCCGTATTGCTGTTGCCACACCGCCAGATCCGTGGCGCCGACCACGCCGTTGCCGTCGGCGTCCCCTCCGCTGTAATCGGTCTGCTGCTCAAGCCCCAGCCCGCGCTGCCAGATCAGAAAGTCGCCGCCATCGACGGCGCCGTCCCGGTTGAGATCAGCGTCGGCAGGGCGAAATTCAAACGCCCCCAAATCGAGCGCGGTCCCCCAGTACGCACGGCCGGTCGCCTCGCCCCTGTCAATCAGATCGCTGCCGGCGGCGAGCCGCAGAAAATCCAGCCGCGGCAGCGAGCCGTCGAGTTGTCGCGGTCCGTCGACCCCGGCGCTCGACAGCGTCACGAAATCCACCGGGGTCGCGTCCCACCCCTCGTTCCATGTGTTGAACTCGTCGTCGATGAGCGCCTGGTTGGCGTTGTACAACTCGGCGCCGTTGCCGATGCTGACGTTGTTGCGCAAGAAGTGGTCGGCAGGCCACGTGGCCGGCTCGACGTCGTTGAGCAGATCGAAGCCGCGCGGATTGCTGTACGACGTGTTGTTGGTGAAGATCAGCCCGCCTGGGTGGTGATTGGCGTAAAAGCCCTGCGCGCGATTGAAGAACGACAGATTGCCGTCGATTTCATTCACAGGCACGTCCTCCGGCGCCGGGAACGTGCCGGAATTCAGCCCGAACCCGCCCGCCTTGAACCCGGCGCCGTTGCCCGCCGCGGTGTTCGTTTCGGGGACGTAGCCGTTGCGCCACGACCACGAATCGCGAATGACGACCTGCCCGCGCGAATTGATCAGGTCGTAGCCGTCGTCGCTATTCTCCCACGCCCGATTGCCGATGAACGTGTTGCCCGGGTCGTTGCTGTGGCTGCCGAACCCGTCGGCGTTCTCGCCGCCGCGGTCGGGGTCGTAGTTGTGGTGCGAGTCGGAGTTGAGCACCAGGTTGTTCCCGCCGTCGGCGATGAACAGCCCCGGCCCTTCGTTATGATGCAGGTCGAGCCGCTCGAAGACGTTGTTGTCGGCGCCGTTCTCCACGCGGATGCCCCACGACTCGTTCACGTTCGTGAGAATCTGCTGCACGCCGCGCAGCTCCAGCCCGCGAAAGTGCAACCAATCGGCCCGCACGCTAAACCCCCGCACGCGCGCCTGCGGGGTCAGCTGAAAGAAATCGAACACGGGCGTCTCGCCGGGATACGCCCAGTAGTTGATTCGCGCCCCGGGCGACCCGCTCTTGTTGAACAGCACGCCGATATCGTCGGTCGTGCCGCTGAACTCATACGTCCCGCCGTGAATCCACACCGTGTCGCCTGCTGACACGGCCTGCTGCGCCCGGGCGAGCGAACCGAAGGGATTGCCCGCCGTGCCCGAGCCGCCGTCGTTGCCGCCCACGGCCACGTAATACTCGGCCGCTCGCGCGCCGTCGCCCGACGACAAGCCCCCGGCCAGCGTCAAGGCGACGACCGTCGTGATGGCGCAACGCCAGTCGCAACAAGACTTCATCGAGCATCCGAGAAAAGAGAAGCAAACGAGACAATCGGCTCGGCTGACCAAGCGCAGCAGCCACCCGCGCGGGCTGCCCGCAACTCCTTCATTGTAAGCTCCCGCCGCGCGACGGTCATTGATCGAGCGCGTCCGCTGCAGGGGAACGGGCGTCACGTTCGCAAATTGAGGCGGGCGAGCGCAGCACGAGGCGAATCGTCGCTCGTCCGCCGCCGTTAAAAGAGGCCGAAGCGTTTCGCCGCCACGTTCTTACGCCCCGGGTCAAACAGCTGCTCCAGCGGCAACTCGGCCAGCTTCGCCCCCAGCGCATCGGCCCCGCGGCGCAGCTTGAGCTTCATCTCCTCTTTGTACAGCGGCAACACCGAGTAGAAATTCACCCGTCGCCCGTCGGGCAGCGTCAGCACCTCGACGCCCTCTTTGGCGCCCACCGGCGGAACGACCAGCAGGCAGCACAGCTTCGTACCGTCGTGAAACGGCGCGGGCGGGTCGCCATTGGGCACCGTGTGCCCCGGGCCCAACCACGTTTCGTACTCATGCGGCAGCCGGGCCAAGAACTTCAGCCCGCGGATCGGCCAGTAGTTCTCTTCATCGCTGAAATTGGCGAACTCCTCGCCGATCGGCCAATCCGGCGGCAGGCACATCATCAACTCCGCGTAGTCCATGCCCTCGAGTTCCTCAGGCGTGGTCATCGGCCGCTCGCTCATCCCCGAGGTGACCAACGTCAGCCACGGCCGCTGCGGCGTCGGCTTCACCACGTGGACGTCGATGTGAACCAGGTCGCTAATGATCTCGTGAAACACCGAGTCGGGCTCGCCAATGTACCGGGCAATGTGCCCCCCGACGGCTTCGATCAACTCGGCGTCGCCGGTGGCGATCTCCAATTCGCCGGCACGCTCCTGCAGGCGATGCACCACGCTCCCCCCCTCGGTCACCTCCGGCGCCGGCGGCGCGAGCGTCATCGTCTGCTCGCACTTCTTGCACGTCGCCCGCTTGCCGGCAAGCTCGTCCTTAATGCGGTAACCAGCGCCGCAGTGGGGGCAGGTGAAGGGGAAAGGCATGGCTTTTGGCTCATTCCAAAGGGCACACTGGCGGGAGGGCGAGGCTCTGCCGAGCCTGTCATTCCGTGACTGTTTTATCTTGATTCGAGACGTCGCTCGCAAGCCAAGACTTACGGGTTCCGCAGCGAACTGGCTGCGCGCACCGTGAAGGCGAGGCTGTGCTTCGCCCCGCCGTCTGATTCAATCCAGCGCCCAGGCTCGGCAGAGCCTCGCCCTCCCCGGATCGTTGGATTACGCCCCGGTTCATACCCCAAGTTCGGCGCCAACCCTCGATCCACCTCTTTCAACGCTTCCCAATTCGTTCTGCTCAATCCCCACCTTGAAACAAGAACTGCCTATCGTCATTGCTCGACCTGATGCCGTGCCTTGCAGCGTGTGGCACAGGTATCGACTGCTGGTGTTACCCACGAGCAGCGCAATCTCGGGTAGAATGTAGAATAATGACGGGGTAAGTTTCGACTAAACGCCGTGCGGAATTATATTGTGCATGGCTGCTAACAGATCCGAGGCTACGACAAATGCTCCGCTTCCTTATTGTTCCCGTTGTAACTGCGGTTCTCTCTGCCGGCTCCGCGTTGGCTGCTCCGGTCACGTTCGATTGGGCTCACGTCGGCAACGCCGGCAACGCCCCCGACCTTCAAACTGACCTCAGTGTCGGCGCGGTGGCGTACGATTACGCAATTAGCAAGACCGAGGTCACTAACGCTCAGTACGTCGAATTCCTCAACGCGGTTGATCCGACAGGCGCCAACTCGCTTGAACTATTCAGCGTGAATATGACCAGCAAATTCGGCGGGATCACGAATGATGGTCTCGACGATGGGTTCCATTATGTCGCTCGGGCGGGCCGAGAGCATCACCCGGTGGCTTTTGTGTCGTGGTACGACGCGATTCGTTTCGTCAATTGGCTCCACAACGGCCAAGGCAACGGCGACACGGACACTGGCGCCTACACGCTACTAGGAGGAACTCCGGTTCCCTCGAACCGATTTGGCGTCACTCGAAACCCTGGCGCGCGATTTTGGCTTCCTTCGGAAGACGAGTGGTACAAAGCAGCCTTCCACGATGCAACGGCCGGCACGGCTGGCGTCTACTTCGATTTCGCGACAGGCAGTAATGCCATTC
>JAGQOU010000268.1 GCA_020427145.1 Planctomycetales bacterium
CGCCTTGTGGAGTTGAAATTGCGGCGCTCCCGCCCGACCCCTCGACGGAAATCCTCGCCACCGTGCCCGAACGCCCCCCACTCATCCTCGCCAGTGGATCGCCCCAGCGTCGCCGCTTGTTGGCCGAAGCGGGCTACTCGTTTGCCGTCATGCCGCCGGACGACCATGTCGAGTGCGGCATCTGCTCGCAGGGCGGCCCCGCCGCCCTGGTCGTCGAACTGGCCACCGAGAAGGCCGCCAACGTCGCGGCGCGACTCGCCCACGGCGAACGGCCCCCAGACGGCCTCCCGGGGGCAACCGACTCGCGGGTGATCGTCGCCTGCGACACCGTGGCCGAGTGCGGCGGCGAGGTGCTGGGCAAACCGGCCGACGAGGCCCACGCGGCAAGCATGCTCGCCCGCTTGCGAGGCAATCGGCACCGCGTCTACAGCGGCCTGTGTCTGTGGCCATGGTCGCCGACCGGGTCGGCCGTCGCAGCTCCCCAGACAAAATTGGCCGTCTCGGAACTCTTTTTGGAACCGATTGCCGACGAACTGCTCGACGAGTATCTCGCCAGCGGGCTGTGGCAGGGCAAAGCCGGCGCCTTCGGCTACCAGGATCGACATGGTTGGTTGCGGCTTGAAACGGGCAGCGAATCCAACGTCATTGGCCTGCCCATGGAGCTGCTGGCCGAGATGCTGTCCGCCGGCTAACCGGTTGCCCCGCTCGCCGGGGTTCCGCCAGGTCGCAACCGAACTGGGTTCTTGGCGTCTCAGACGGTATACTTCCGGTGTTGGATTGCCTTGAGATCCCCGCCGCCACGCCAATCTTGCCAGACCTCGCCGTTTCACCTCTTTTCTGTTTCAGGTTCGCCGCTCGGACGGGCATATGAGAATTCAAGTCGGCGTCATCGGCGTGGGAGCCGATTGGGAAACGCGACGTTTGCCGGCGCTGCGCGCCGTGCCCGATCGGTTTGAAGTGCGGGCCGTGTGCGACTCGGTCGGACACCGCGCCGAGCATGCTGCTCGCACGCTGGGCGCCGACGCCCATGACGGATTTCACGCGCTGATCAACCGCTCCGACGTCGAAGCGGTGATGATGTACAACAACGATTGGTTCGGCGCGTTGCCCATTTTTGCCGCCTGCGAGGCTGGCAAAGGCATCTATTGCGCCGCCGCGTTGGAACTGCGCGACGAAGAAGCGGCCGTCCTGCGCGATCGCGTCCGCGACGCTGGCGTGGCCTTCATGGCCGAGTTCCCCTGCCGACTTTCGCCTGCCACGTTGCGGCTGAAGGAGTTGATCGCCACCAAACTCGGCAAGCCGAAACTGCTGTTCTGCAACCGCCGGCAACTGTCAGGCTCCACCAATGGCGTTCAGGAACCCTGTAGCCTTGACCTGATCGAACTGATCGACTGGTGCCGGTACATGGTCGACGACGAACCGACCTCGCTGGTCGCGTCAATGCACCGCGGCGGCGGGGGGAACTCCGATTATTTCTCGGTCAGCCTCGATTTTTCACAAGTGGGTGAAGTCGGCGTTGGACCGCTGGCGGTGATCGCGTGCGGCGAATACGTCGCGCCGATGTACGAGGAATCGCTTGCCTACCGCCGACCGGCCGATATGAAGGTCGTCTGCGAGCGGGGCATCGCCTTTCTCGATCTCCCCTCGACGCTCATCTGGTTTAACGAAGCGGGACAGCACCTGGAACGCCTCGACCACGAACGCCCTGTCGGCGAGCAGATGCTGCTGCACTTTCACCGGGCGGTGGAGAGCCTGGTCCTGAAGACGGCGAGCCTGGAAGACGCGCACCGGGCGATTGCCATCGCCAACAAAGCCCGCCAGAGCGCCGTCACCGGCCAGCGGGCGTTTCTGTAGGAAACTCGCCGGCAGGCGACAGCTGCGCATTCGGCGCACTGTTTTGCGAGGATTCGGCTAACTTCGCCGGTTTGCGGGGCGGTCTAGCGTCTCCCCGGTTCGCCGGCGATCCCGTATATTGGGTCAGTTGCTCGCCGACGATGGCAGCCGCCGCCCCCGCAACTCTCCGTAACACTTGGCCATGTCGACTGTTTCCCAAGACCTCTCGCAGCTGACCATCAACACCATCCGCACGCTGTCGATGGATGGCGTCCAAGCGGCCAAGTCGGGGCATCCCGGCACGCCCATGGCACTGGCCCCTGTGGCCTACCAGCTGTGGACCGAAGCCCTGCGATACGACCCGCAGGCCCCGTTGTGGCCCAATCGCGATCGGTTCGTGCTCTCCTGCGGGCACGCCTCGATGCTGATCTACTCGGTGCTGCACCTGGCAGGGGTCAGCAAGGTCGACGCCCACGGCAAGGCGACCGACGAACTTGCCGTGCCGCTGGAGGAACTCAAACGATTCCGCCAGTGGGGCAGCCTCACCCCGGGGCATCCTGAGTTTGGCCACACCTCCGGCGTCGAAACGACCACCGGTCCGCTGGGCCAGGGCTGCGGCAATAGCGTCGGCATGGCAATCGCTTCCAAATGGTTGGCGGCCAACTACAACCAGCCCGGTTACGAGTTGTTCGACTACAACGTCTACACGCTCTGCAGCGACGGCGACCTGATGGAGGGCATTTCGTGCGAAGCGGCGTCGCTCGCCGGACATCTGAAGCTGTCGAATCTGTGCTGGATGTACGACGACAACAAGATCACCATCGAAGGCGACACGGACCTCGCATTCTCCGAGGACGTGGCCACCCGCTTTGAGGGCCTGGGGTGGAACGTCCTGCGGGTCGACGACGCCAACGACCTGGGCGCTCTGAGCAAGGCGCTCGACGGTTTCGCCAAGTGCGAGGATGCTCCCACGCTGATCATCGTGCGCAGCGTCATCGGCTTCGGGTCGCCCAACAAGGGTGGCAAGCACTCGGCCCACGGCGAGCCGCTGGGGCCCGACGAAGTCAAGCTGACCAAAGCCGCGTACGGCTGGCCGGAGGACGCCCAGTTCCTGGACCCGCCGGAAGCCTCGCAGCACTTTGCCGACACGCTGGGCGAGCGCGGCCGCGCAGTTCGCGAAGCCTGGGAAGCGCTGTTTGAAAAGTACAAAGCCGCCCACCCCGAGTTGGCCCAGCAGATCACGCAGATGCAATCGCGCGAACTGCCCGCGGGCTGGGACGCCGATCTGCCCGTGTTTCCCGCCGACGCGAAAGGGGTCGCCTCGCGCGCCTCAGGCGGCAAGGCGCTCAACGCGGTGGCGAAGAACATCCCCTGGCTGATTGGCGGTTCGGCGGACCTGGCGCCCTCGACCAAGACGCTGCTGGAGTGGCCCGAGGCGGGGGACTTTGAGCCGGGCAACTACGGCGGGCGGAATTTTCACTTCGGCATTCGCGAACACGCCATGGCCGCCGCGGTGAACGGAATGTGCCTCAGCGGTTTGCGTGCGTATGGGGCCACGTTCTTCGTGTTCAGCGACTATTGCCGCCCCTCGATCCGGCTCAGTTCGATTATGAACCTGCCGGCGATCCTGGTTTTCACGCACGATTCGATCGGCGTGGGCGAGGACGGGCCGACGCATCAACCGGTCGAGCAGCTCGCGGCGGCCCGGTCGATTCCCGGGGTCGTGGTGCTGCGTCCCGGCGACGCGAACGAAACCTCGCAAGCCTGGCGGGCGGCGCTGCTGGAAACCAAGCGGCCCACGCTGCTGGTGCTCACCCGGCAGAACCTGCCCACGCTGGATCGCGAAAAATATGCGTCGGCTGAAGGCGTGCTGCGGGGCGGCTACGTGCTCAGCGATCCCGCGGAGGGCAAGCCGCAGGTGTTGCTGATCGCCACCGGGAGCGAATTGTCGCTCGCCGTGGCGGCCCAAGACGCGCTGGCTGCCGAGGGCGTCTCCGCCCGCGTGGTGAGCATGCCGTCGCAGGAACTGTTTGCCGACCAGGACGCCGCCTACCGCGAGTCGGTCATTCCGCCCGCCGTGAAAGCGCGCGTCGTGGTCGAGGCTGGCGTGCGACAAGGTTGGGACCGCTACATCGGCGACCAGGGCGAGTTTGTGGGCATGTCTGGGTTTGGCGCCTCGGCGCCCGCTGGGACCGTGTTCGAGAAGATGGGCATCACCGTCGACGCCGTCGTGGCAGCCGCTAAACACTCGCTGGGGGCGTAGCACGCGACGGCGACGAGGCCCGGCAGGCAATATGCAATCGATTTATCCCATCCCCGGCTTTGCCGAACCGTTTAGCAGCTTGTCGCACCTGTTGGGCGCGGGCGTGTTTCTCGTGCTCTCGCCGTTCCTGTTTCGGCGCGGCCTGGGCTGCAATCTGCGCACCTCGGGCTTGGCAATCTTCGCGTTCGGCACCGTGTTTCTGCTCTCGATGAGCGGCACGTATCATCTGCTCGACGACGGCGGAACCGCCCGCCGGGTGATGCGGATGCTCGACCACGCGGCAATCTTCGTGCTGATCGCCTGCTCGTTCACGCCGATTCACATCATCCTGTTTCGCGGCTGGGGACGGTGGGGCGTGCTGGCTCTGGTATGGGGATTTGCCGTCACGGCCATCACGATGAAGATGGTCTACTTCGACACGATGCCGCAGGCGGTGGGATTGTCGCTCTATCTGGGCATGGGTTGGATCGGCCTGGGATCGGGGATCGCCCTGATGCGAAGATACGGGTTCCGCTTTGTGGAGCCCCTCCTCTGGGGCGGCATCGCCTATTCGATTGGCGCCATTATGGAGGCGCTGCATTGGCCGGTGATCATTCCCGGGGTGATTCAATGGCACGAGGTGTTCCACATCGCCGTGCTTATCGGGTTGGCGTTTCACTGGTCCTTTGTCTTCGCCGTAGCGGACGGGGGCCGCGGTCTGCCGGTCCCCAAATCGGCCCAGGTTCGCGCCAGATCGGAACAGATGGAAACAGGCGGTTCGTCGGCGACGAATTCGCCAACGTAGTTCGCGAGACGAAACCGCCATCGCAGAGCTCTCGTCTGCCGGCGCTGACGACTTGCTGCCGCGCGTTCCAGCCCGGATAATGCCGGTCACGGCCAGTCCATTCCCGGCGCCATCCTCCAACGCAAACCGAATTATGTTTCGACGCCACTCGTCACGCATCGTCCTGTTGCTGTCTCTTGCCGCTGCGGTTGGCGCCACGCCCCGCGCGGCAACAGCCCAGCCCGTCGCCAAATCCGCGGCGCCTGCCGTGTTAGCCCATCTGCCGGACGACGCCCTGGGATTCGTGCTGCTGCGTGACTTGACGGACGCCGACGCGAAAACACAGCAACTGCTGGACATGTTCGACATGAAGGCCCCGGCGCCGCTGGCGTTGCTGAAATTCGCCACAGGCTTGGGCGAGGGGCTCGACGCCTCCGGCGACCTGCTCGTCGCCTTCCTGCCCGCGGCACGCAATCAACCGGCGCTCATCCCGCTAGTGCTCGCGCCGGTGGACGATTACGCCGAATTTGTCGCGCCGGTCGGCGGCGACGAAACGGGCGAGATCTGCCGAATCACGATCGGCGGCGAGGACGTGCTGGTCGCCCGCGACGGCGACTTTGCGATGCTGATGAACGTCGAGCACCGCGAGACGATGGAACTTCTCATCGGCGCCGAGCCGGAGGCTGTCGCGACCTTGGAACCGCTTGAGGAGTGGCTCGTCGGCAACCAGGTTTCGGCCGTGATCATGCCGACCGGCGCCGAATTGCTGCTGGCCATGGGCGAGCAAGGTCTGGCCGCACAACGCGCCGAAACGGAAGCGAATCTGGCCGACGAGGAATTCGCCGAAGTGTTGGCCGAAGCTCGCCAGGGCCTCGAAATGATGGAGATGATGCTCGGCGGCGTGCGCAACGAGCTGCGCGCCTTTGCGGTCGGCGTCTCCCTGGACGACGCAATGAACCTGCGGCTGTCGAGCCGGATGCTGCTGACTGAGCAAAGTCACATCGCCAGTCTGGCCCGCATCGAGCGCCGCGAAAACGGCCTGCTGGGATACGCCGACGAACCGTTCGTCGGCGTTGTCGAGGGGATGCTGCCCGCCGAGTTGGCCGCGTATGCGACCGGCCTGTACCAACGGATGATCGCCGCCTCGCCCGAAGATTTTGGTCTGGGCGAAATGGATGAGGCCGAATGGCAGGAGTTCGCGAAAACTCAGGAACTGTTCTACAAGGGGATGCAAGGGTACTCGATGCTCATGCTGCCCGGCGACAAAGACGATCCGATTGTCACGCAGCTCTATGGCGTCGTCCTGACGGACGACTCGGCGCAGCTGCTCGACAATTGGCAAAAGTCGATCGAAGCCACGAACAGCTTGATGGCCAGATTTGATACAGAGCTGGATTTCGAGTACGGGCTCGAACGCCGCACCATCGCGGGCAAACCGGCGTTGGACGTGACCGTCGATATGGCCCAGTTGATGAAGGACGAAAACGTGCCGCAGATGGAGACGTTCGTCAAAGCCCTCTTCGGCGACGACGGCGTGTTCACCAATCACATCGTGGCTGCGAACGACCATGTCGTCATTTCGGCCGTCGCTTCCGAGGGACGCGTCGCCGACCTCATTGCCGCGGTGAACCAAGGCGAGTTGGGCCTGGCGACGTCGGAGCCGGTGCAAACGACCGAGAAGCTGCTCGATCCCCAATCCCCCTGGCGAGCACTGGTCAGCCCGCAAGGATGCGTCACGTGGGCCGAGCGGGTGGTTGCCAAGTTTCTGGAGAACGTCGGCGCCTTTATGACGCCGCCCGACTTCCCGGAGTTCGCCGCGACGGCCCCGGTCGGCGTCTCGCTGCGCGTGACCAACGGGCAACTGGCTGCCGAATGCGTCTGGCCCAGCGAGACGTTGGCGGGGTTGGCCGAGTACGTGCAGAAGGTCAACGAGATGAAGTAGCGGCTCCCGCGCCGCGACGGTGCGGCATTGGTCGTGGTCGGCGTCGCTCAACGACTGACGCGACGGCCGCCTAACCAGACTTCGCTGGGTCCGCGCGCCGCCACCACCGCGTCCAGCGGATCCGAGGGGCTCGCACACGGCACAGCCAGGATGTCGGCCCACCGACCTGGCGCCAAGCTGCCCGTCTGATCGCTCACGCCGAGCGCCTCGGCGGCCGTGGCGGTGACCATAGCGACGGCGTCGGCGGGTCGCACCGCCGGGTGCTTCGCCAGGACCGTTTGCATTTCGCGCCACAAGTCGAGATCAGGATTCGACGCACGGCTGTCGGTTCCCAGTGCGATGCGTACGCCGCTTGCCCGCCATTCCGCCAGGGGAAGTGGGGGATGGTCGAAGTACGCATGCGTGCGCGGACAGTGAACCAGGCTCAGCCGGTCGGCATGTTCGGCCAGGTAATTTCGTTCGGTCGCGTCGAGGTAGTTGCCGTGGATGACCAACGCACGTGGCGCTGCGGTCAACCGCCGCAGGTAGTCCAGCGGGCGGGTCCCGGCGGGGATTGCCGCGGGATCGAACATGCTTCGCGCTTCGAGCAACTCGCGAAACGCCCCGCTGCCGGCGGCGAGCAGTTCAATCTCCTCCGGCGACTCGGCCAAGTGCATGGCCAGGGGCGCAGACGCTTGCGCCGCCCAATCGGTGAGTTGCGAGACCAGTTCCGGGTGCACGGTGTACGGTGCGTGGGGGCTGGCGCCGCTGGCGAGCGTCGCGCAACCGTCGCTTGGCGCCGACTCGGCCCGCCGGACAACGTCAGCAAACGCCGAGTGCCGCCGGGCGTCGGAGAAACCAATCGCTTCATGCAGCAGTACGAGCCGGGGCCGCGGTCCGGCAGTCGCATACGCAGCCGGTTGTGCCGTGGCGATGTCGCCCACGGTGGTCACGCCGGCGCGGAGGCTCTCAGCCAATCCGGCGGCAACGGCCGTGGTGGCGTTGCGATCGGCGCGTTTGCGATCGGCGATAACCCGTTCGATCCACGCCGGCAGCGGCCAACCAGCCTCGCCCAGCGGCTGCGATAGGCTGCTGAACTCCAGGTGGCAGTGGGCGTTGACCAACCCCGGCAGCAGCGCTACGTCGCCGAGATCTTCTACCGGTCCGCGGGCGGCGTCCGGTCCGCCGACGGCCACAATGCGACCGTCCGACACCGCGACGCACCCGCCTTCAATCGGCGGTGCGACGACGGGAACGACCCACCGGGCGCGGAGCGTGAACGTCGTCATCGAGAAGATCGCAAGTGAGACGCGGCGGGCAACGAGGTCGGAATTGTACCGCTCGCCGCAAGCCCTACGAAACCCCCACCAAGCGTCCGCCGCCGCTGTCGCGTGCTTCCCGCAGACGCTCTTCCTCGGTCCGTCGGTACGAAATGCGATGAAAGCCCCAGAGCACCGCAACCGCCACGCCGCTGCAAGCGATCAGCGTCGCCGGGCGGGCGATCCACGGATTGTCGCCGCCCAGCCAGCTCTCCAACACGGGGTACTTGCCGCTGGTCGCCAAACCGTGAAGGTGCGACACCAACAACTGCAGGCCGTTGTGCGTGGCGTGATACGCCATGCAGGTCCACAGGCTGCCGCTTTGCACGGCGAGGAAGCCGATCAAGACGCCGATCACAGCGGCGTTGAGCTTTTGCTGCATGAACATATGCACGGCCCCGAACGCCACGGCTGACAGGCAAATCGCCCACCACTTGTGCCCCACGTGTCGCAGTCCCGACAGGATGAACCCACGGAAGGCGACCTCTTCGCAGAAGGCGGGCAGAATCGCAATGAGCAGATACGGCCACCACCACGCTTCGCCGCCGTTGAACGCCTGCTGCAACTGCGTCGCCTGCGCCTGGATCTCCTCGCTCATCGGATAGATGCGCTGGATCAAATCGCCCAGCTGGATGACCAGCGGATGCACCGCCACGGCCAACAGCATGGCGCCGGCGATGTGCAGCGGCCGCGGGCCGGACTCCAACAACAATGTTCGCTTGCGGTGACTGGTGAACAACAGCGTCATCAGCGCCGCCGGCATCAGGATGCAAACGGCTTGCGAGATGAACGTCATTTGGGCGACGAAGCGAAACGTGAGCCCCTCGGCCGGTTGCCTGGCGGCCACCGTGATGAAGAACTGCACGACCAGAATCACCGCAATGCAGAGCATGGCCTGCGGCACGCTGGGGGTTGGGCGCCGGTCGCGAATCAGGTGCACCAGCCACCGCCCCAGTTCCAGCCGTTCGCTCTCGCGGAATAGCACCGACTCGCGATTGAACTGTTCCTCGGCCCAGCGGATCGCCAGCAGCGCAGCCATCAGCGTGACGCCCGCCACGGGCACCGCGAACCGCAGCGCCTCGATGTACTGCCCCTCGATCACCGATTTGAGCAGCAGCACCACTCCCGTCAACGGAATCAGGCTGTTGCCCAGATTGAGTTCCACCCCCGGCGACATGGGCAGCATCATCAGCGGCATGGTCACCAGCATCAGCGGCATCAGGTAGTATTGCCCCTCTTTGGTGCTGCGGGCCAGTGCCGCGCAGGCCAGGCACAACGCGCTGAACAGCGCCGAAATCGGCACGAGCGCCAGCAACAACCACCCGGTCACGGCGATCGAGGGCAGCTCCATCGGCGCGTCGCCGCCAAAGCCGCCGATGGCGGCAAATTGATTCAGTACGAAGCGCGCAGTCACGCCCAGGCTAGCCAAATTGAGCACGGCGGTGGCAATGCTGAAGCTCATCACGGTCAGCAGCTTGCCCCACACAATCTCTCGCCGCAACGCGGGACTGGTCAGCAGCGTCTCCAGCGTGCCGCGTTCCTTCTCGCCGGCGCACAGGTCCACCGCGGGGTAGAAAGCGCCGGTCAGCGCCCAGATGAAGACGATGAACGGCAGCAGCTTGCCCCACACGGCCGCCTTCTTCTGGGCCGGCGGCGCCACGTCGAACGACTCGAACTCAAACGGATGCGTCGCGATCGACGGCACGTCGCCCGCCGACAGGTTCGCCTGCGACACGAGCGTGCGCCAGTTGTCCATGACGCGCTGAAGGCGCAGGTAGGCCATCTGCGACTTTTCGTTGGCCGAGTTGTGCGACAGCAGCGGCTGGGGGAGATCGGGCACGACGTCGGCGTTGCGATCGAGCACCGCCTGACGCGACAACTCCAGGCTTTCGCCGAAGTCTTTCGGGAACCAGATCACAGCTTGCACGCGGCCCTCATCCAGCAAGCGACGGGCAAAACGCTGCAAGCGTTCCGACTTGCTTGGCGAGTTCTCGCCCTCGGCGCTCTTAGCGTCGACCTGCAACAGAGCGGCCAGTTCGGGAAAATCGGCGGGGCGTTTGATCTCCATCTCGCCCCGCTCGCCGACCTTTGGCTCGACCGCCGCGGCAAATTTGTCGCCATCAACGCCCAGCAGCGGCGGCAACCATTCGTGACCGGCCAGTTCGTCTTCGCCCAGCAGCAGGATTTGGGGAGTCTCGAACCGCATGAACTGCGCGAGCTGGAAGAAGCTCATCCCCAGCAGCGGGTACAGCAGCAGGGGCAGCACCGCAATGAGAAACAACGTCCGCCGATCGCGAAACTGGTCGCGCATCTCACGCTGGTAGATCAGCTTGATGTTCGACCACTGCATGGCGATTGTCGACCTTCGTTAAACGGCGGCGGCGGCTTCGTGCGCGCGAATCAGTTCGAAAAACAGCTCTTCCAAATCAGCCTGACCGTGCTGCTCGCGAAGCTCGTCGAGCCCGCCCTCGGCCAACAGACGTCCGCGGTGCATAATCGCCACGCGATCGCACAGCCGCTCGGCCTCGCGCATGATGTGCGTGGAGAAGACGATGCACTTGCCCTCTTCGCGCAGCTCGGCCACCGCGTCCAACAGCGCCCGGGCCACCAGCACGTCGAGTCCGCTGGTCGCTTCGTCGAAGATTAGCACGGGCGGGTCATGCACGATCGCCCGCGCGATGGAAACCTTCTGCTTCATACCGGTCGACATCTTCGCGCCCAGCAAGTCGCGAATCTCTTGCATTTGCAGTCGGTCGAACAACAGCTCCATTCGTTCGCGCAACTGCTCTGGCGCCATCCCGTACAAGCGGCCAAAGTACTCGACCATCTCCCACGCGGTCATGCGATCGTAGACCGCCGTGTTGGTCGAAATGAACCCAATGTGACGCCGCACCTGTTCGGGTTGCGTGCGCACGTCAAACCCGTCGACGATCGCGGTGCCCGCGGTGGGTTCGAGCACGGTGCTGAGAATTCGCAGCGCGGTGGTCTTGCCGGCGCCG
>JAGQOU010000269.1 GCA_020427145.1 Planctomycetales bacterium
CGCCAGCCCCGCCAGCGCCGCGACGATCGCCCAGGTGAGAAACGTGCTCGTTTCAACGCTCCGTCCGCCGGGGCGCAGACCGTCCCCCAAACGCGACCATCGCGACATCTGCGCGAGCAACGCCGTCGCCGTGAATCCGCTCATGGCTGCTCCTCCTCAATCACTGCTTGCGGGCCGGCGATCTCGGCTTTCACGCCCAGGCGTTCCAAAGAGGATTGCGCGGCGCGCTGCACGCTCATGCTGCGGTCGTCGAGCGAGGCGAGCAAGGCGTCGCGCACGTCAGCGCCGTCGCAGTGTTGCAGCGCTTCGGCAGCGGCGGTGCGGACCAGGTGCTCGGTGTCGCTGAGCCGCTCGACCAATGCGTCGGCGACCTGCGGTGCAAGTTCCAGCGTCTCGATGATCTCCAGCGCTCGCAGGCGCGCCCGGCGCGACGGCGATTCCAATTCCTTTCGCAACTGGGGAACGACCTCCGGATCGATGCGCACAGCCAATTGACCGGCCGAGAGGCGGCTCGCTTCGTCGAGCGCGTCGTAGCGCAGCACATAGCTGGCAAAGTTGAAGTCGGCGAGCCCCTCGCGCGCCGCGGCGGCGACCTCGGGATGCGGGCTCTCGGCCAGGGCGAGCAATTTCGACATCGCCCCTGGAATGTGCCGATCGCGCAACTGGGCGGCGGCTGCTGCTTGCACTTGCGGATCTTCGTCGGCCACGGCCATGAGGATCAACTGATTGGCATGATCGCCCGCAGCGTCTGTGAGCAATTTGCAGGCGGCCAGTCGGCCTTCGACAGCGCCGCGACTCAGCAGGCGTTCGGCAACCGCAAGTTTTTGGTCCATCTCGGCGCCGGAGTACATGAACAGCCGGATCGCAGCGGCTTGCTGCTCGGCCGACAATTCCTCGATGTTGTGCGGCGGGTCGAGGAACGCCAGCGACTGGATCTTGGCCAGATTCTTGCGCAGCATCGGGTTGGCGCCGTCCGCGTTGAGCTGCAGCAGCGCGCTGACGAACGCTGCATCGGTGCGGTGGCTCACGACGCCGATGATGCTCGCCGGCGCCTCGCCGGTTTCCAGCAACTTGGCCAACAGCTTGACGATGCCGACGTTCTCGCTGTTGTCCAGGGCGCACATCACCGCCGCGTAGCACGGATGATGCGGCGCGTCGATCATGTGCAGCAGCAGTGGACTGGTGGGACCGGCCAGGGTCACGAAGGCTTCGACCAACTCGTCGCGGCGATGGTTGCGGTACCGTTCCACCGACCGCTCCAACGCTTCCAGCGCGGTGCGTGCGACGATTTTCGGATCGCGACGCTCGTACGCGTCGCGCCCGCCGCACAGCAGATGGCTGAGCCGTTTGACCAGTTGGGTAATGAGCATCAGCGCCGGCTCGGCGCGACGACTGTCGCGCTGTTCGGCAATATTCACAAGCGTCGGCAGCACGTCGAATTCGCTGAAGGCCAGGGCAAATTCGTATGCGTTGTTGGCGAGCTGCCCGTCGGTGCTCAGCAGCGCTTCGCGCAGCGCAGCGCCCATCCGGCCGCGACCGGTCCGCAGCAGGTCGAGCTGAGACGACGACAACGTGTGCCAGCGTCGCAGCACGGCGAGATGTCCTGTCTTGCTTCGCCGAGCCACGAGCGCTGACAAACAGCCTTCGAAGACGGTCCGCTCCACGGCGTCAAGCCCGCGCAGCAGCGCCGCGGTCGCCGCTTCGTTGCGACTTTCCGTCAGAGTCTGCAGCGTGAGTTTGAGGGACTTGGACACGGGGATTTCAGCAGGCGGTGCGGGCGCATTTCCGCC
>JAGQOU010000270.1 GCA_020427145.1 Planctomycetales bacterium
GATGACCATCGCGATGCAGCGGGCGAGGCCGATGAGAATCAGGCCCGTCATGTACTCGGGGTAGCCACGGAGGAACATGATGGCAAGAGCGAACATGAGCACCGGGCCGATAACCCAGTTCTGCACCAGCGACAGCCCAAGTACCTTCCAGTTGCGAAACACATCGCCGAGTTCCTCATACCGCACCTTCGCCAGCGGCGGGTACATCATGAGAATCAAACCAATCGCTATCGGCACATTGGTCGTCCCGACCTGAAAGCGATTGATGAACGCTTCGACCCCTGGCATGAAGTAGCCGAGGGCCACGCCTGCGGCCATGGCCAGGAATATCCAGAGCGTCAAGAAACGGTCCAAGAAACCGAGTCGGCCGTTTGCGCAAACTGCCGTTGGGCACGGTTCGGTTGTGCTAGCTTCACTTGTCATGACTGACTCCCTTCAATCCCTCTGGCAGCGTGTTGACATAGTCGCGAATCTCGTCCCTTACGCGCCGATAGTGCTCCATCGCCTCTTCCTCGCTGGCCGCTTCACGAGCCAGACGTGGCGGGTCGTCAAAAGGCTGATGAACCACCTTTGCGTTACCGCGAAAGACCGGGCAGGACTCGGCGGCGTTGTCGCACACCGTCACCACGTAGTCGAACTCCACATCGGCCAGCTCATCGACATGCTTCGAGTATTGAGGCGTGATGTCGACGCCCGCTTCGCCCATCGCGGCGACCGCATTCGGGTTAATGCCGTGGGTCGCCACGCCCGCCGAGTAGGCTTCGATGGCATCCCCCTTGAGGTGTTGCGCCCATCCCTCCGCCATCTGGCTGCGGCAGGAGTTACCGGTGCAGAGAAATAAAACTGTCAGCATTTGCATTTCGCCTGCTTTCGACAAAGTTCTTCGGGTTCCATCTTGAGCACGGCCTTGAGTTGCTGTTGATCAGCCTTGCCCTGCTTATCTTGTTTCAGGCTCGCAAGCACCAGTTCAAGGGCCTGCAGTGCCTCAGAAGGGGCATCGTCGCCAGCGAGCCGGAAGTACGCCCAGCGTCCTTCCTTGCGAGACTCAACCAGCCTCGCCTGATGCAGAATCGACATGTGCTTTGAGACGGTCGAGGGCGCCAGCCCAAGTACCTCGATAATCTGGCACAGACAAAGCTCCCGCCCGCGAAGCAGACCGAGGGCCCTCAGGCGGTTCTCGTCTGCTAGAGCCTTCGTGATCGCCAGCAGGTCTCGCATTTCAGTCGCTCCAGTAAGTCATTTCGCCATATAGCGAAATGTATTCGCGGCTTGAGTTTGCGTCAACACTCACCACTTTGCTGCCGGAGTTGGAACCAGACAGCTGTCGGTTTGAGACTTGTCCAAATGCGTGAAGTTGGACCATCCGACCGCTGGAGGGGCTCAAGGCTATCTACGGAGGTCTCTCCCGAGAAAAGAGACCGCTGCGCCCTGGGAAAATTGCTTCGAGCGGTCGGATGAAGCAGCCGACGCGAGTTTACGCTGCCGGCCCCGGCCCGCGATGATTGCGGGCGATGCGCGTCGACCAGCTCCGGCATGCGTCTGACGCGCCGTATCAGCTCCGCAGCTCGTCCGGCACGTCAGCCAGCGCGTCGTCGCCGAGCACGTAGCTGTGCCCGACGATCTCGGCGTCGTGGTTCACGAGGTCCGGAAAACGGACCCCCGGCAGGACCTCGACCGCGAAAATCTCTTGCACCCCCTGTTCGAACCGGCAGAAGGCGATCGTCTCGCCCGTTTCGACGTTCAGCACCCACACGCCGCTGGTGCGATCTTCGGCGTTCTCCAGACGTTCAACGAGCGGGATGCCGCTGAAGACGGCAGATTCACGGACCTGCGAGAGACCCACGAATGCCAGCGGACCCAGGAAGCTCAAACCTCGGGTGAATCCCCGAAACCGGGCGACAGACTCGTATTTGCCAGTCTGCAGGTCGACTGTTCCGATGGACCCGTCGCCGCTCTCCAGCAACCAGAGCCGGCCGTTGCGCCACCGGGGCGAGTGCGGCATCGACAGGCCATGCGCAATAATTTCTTGTGATTCCACGTCGATCAACACGCCGCCGTCCCGCTTGGTCGCGCGCCAGCCGCCCGGTTCATCCGTGACGCCCAACGCCGTGACATAGCGCACACTCCCGTCGCGGCTCGCCATTCCGTTGAGATGGCAGTGGTCGCCAGGCGAGAGTTGCTTGATGAAACTCGGCCGCCAGATCAGCTCAAAACTGTTGGCCTCGCTCCGTCTGGCAAGGCAACTGAAGGCCGTGTTCACAAAGACCAATTCGCCGTCGACAAATTCCATCTCGTGGATCTGGACGTCTCCGGTCGTGTGGCAGCGGCGGGGAAGAAAGCAGGCGTCATGTCGAGCCTCGACGGCAGGATAGTCATCGGAGGCATCGAGTTTCGGGCAGACCGCGGGTACGTTGTGGAACTCCCACACGTCGACGCTGCAGCCCACGGCGAGGCGTTCTCCGTGGACGGCCAATCCCATCGGCTTGCTGAAGTTGCGGAAGTGGGTGTTCAGCACGCCCGCGTCATTTCGCAGAATGACCAACTTGCCGGCTTGGTAGGTCGTGACCAGTACGGACGCCCCCAACTTGGCGAGAATCTCAGGAAAGCTCGTCGTGTGAACGCTGCGCAGCGGCCCCGTCGAGGGATCAGCGGGCGAGGCGGCGGGAGGATCGAAATTGGACATCGGGAGACATCAGGATCGAGTTCAGCGAAGTCGACTGCTGCGGCAATTCACATAGCCGCTCTCAGGGGCGCATACCGGACTCATGCTTTGCAGGCAGCCCGTCTCCAGCACCGTAAACGGCAACGACGACAATCTGAGGTCGCAACGTCGCTTAGCTAAACGCATTTTTCAGCGACTCGTCGATCCGCCAAGGCGTCTCCTCGGCGGTCGCCACGTCCTTCACGCGGTCAGCGTCTTCCGAACTTTCCGGCGCACTCGCGACGGGGACGAATCTCGCGGGCTGCGGCTCCCTTGCGATTTCTTCTGCCAACACAGGTTCAATGAGCACGGCGAGCGTTTCGTCCATTTCATCGTCGAGCCACGACACGGCCAACGCCGCGTCGATGAGCGATGAATTGATCGTTTCCTCTGCCGCCTGACGACTTTCGGCCACGATGCCTTCCATGCCGGTTGATTGCCCGAATTGAGCCTGCCACGCCGCGAGGTCGCTGGCATCGGCGTCGTCGTCGTCGTCGCTGTTGCCATCGCTTCGCTGGGCGTTGGCTTTGCCGAGGCCGCGCTGCCAGGCGAGAAAATCGCGGCCGTCGACGCTGCCGTCAGAGTTGAAATCGGCCGAGGGCGCGCCTTGGGCTTCGTACGCGCCGATGTCGATTCGCGAGCCAGGCATCGAGATGTCGCTATCGCTGACGCGGAAGAATCCCAAGCCGCGTTGGTCGAATTCGCTCCCACTGGATGCAATTGACGGATCGCCCGCCTCGAGTGCGGGGCTGCCGGGCAGCAGTGCATGCGTGCGAGTTGGCCCGCCATTGTTGGCCAGGGGGCCGAGCAGTGGATCGTCGATGCCCGTCAGGTTGGTTGCCCCGAAGGCCGTCGCGCCGCTCCCCAGCAGGTTGTAGCTCCCCGAGAGATTGCCGCTGCCAGTGAGATTGCTCGGGGCGCCATCGCTCAACGAGTTGCCTGCGACAATGGCGTTATTCAGCACGAGGGCCCCGGAAAAGCTGCGTTTCTCGATGCCGCCGCCGGTGGTGTCGGCCGTGTTGCCGGTGATCGTGGAATTGGTGATCGTGAGCGAACCAAACCCGCCGAACTTTGACACGGCGCCCGAACGACCGGCCGAGTTGCCCGAGATCGTGGTGTTTTCGATCGTGCCCGAGCCGTAGCGAATAAACACCCCTCCCCCTTGGGCCGCCTCATTACCGGAGATCGTGCTCTTGGTGATCGTCAATCGTTGAATGGTGCTGCCGTAGGGGCCGCTGCTGTCGATGGCTCCGCCGGAGCCGGTGGTTCGGCTGTCGGCAATTTCCACTTGGTTGAGCGAGAGCACGCCGCTGTTGAGAATGGCCCCGCCGGGTCCCGCGCCCGCATCGCCGCGGGTGAGACGGACCCCCGAAATGTCGACGGTCGAATTCACCAGGACTTCGAAAATCCGCCCCTGATAGTTGGCGTCAACCGTGAGCAAATCCGCGCCAGAGCCAATGATCGTAGCACCGCCGCTGAGTGCGGGGAGCTGGCCGTCTAAGACGATCGTCTGAGGAGTGCTGAATACTGCCGGATCGAAGGTGATGACGTCGGGGTTAAACAGGTCCAGGCTGCCGTTGGCCAGGCCGATCGCTTCGCGGAGCGACAGGTCGCCGGCCGAGTAGTCGCCGTCGTTCTCGTCGACGGTCGTGTCGACCACCTGCGGGATCGTGACGGACTGCAATTCGTAGGCCCCCATGTCGATGCCCGCGCCGTCGCCTGCCGGTGCGTTGAACACCCGGACAAACGGCGCGCCGCGTTGATCGAATTCCCCGGCCGCAAGAGCGATGGTGGGATCTCCCGCGTTTACGGCGGGGCTGCTGAGAGTCAATGCGTGCGTCTGAGTCGGCCCGCCGTTGTCGGCCAGCGGGCCGAGTAATGCGGCTTGATTGAGGATGTTGCCGGTTCCCGTGCTGGCGTCGATCGTCGTACCGGTCGTGTCGCCGATGAGGGTGTAGTTGATGAATATCGGGCTAGTATTACTCCGTTAACTATGG
>JAGQOU010000271.1 GCA_020427145.1 Planctomycetales bacterium
GGCGCGAAGTCGAGCGCCGACTCAATGACAATGCCGTTGACGGCGAGGTTCAGCGGACGCGGCGCTACGCCGTCGAGGGCGTAGCGAAACGTCAACTTGTGGTTCGTCGTCTGCGCGGCGGTGACGTTCCACTCGATATAGCCATTCGTGGACATCACAAATTCGACGTACCCGCCGCCGTTGTAACCCGAACCAGAGGTCGCCGCGACGACGCCTGAGAGGATCGCGTCCTCCGCCTGGAGGATGGCGGGCGGAGTCGCTGCATTGCTGACTTCGCTTTCGCCCCAGGCGCCGACGGCACTGACGACGTAGAAGTAGTCTTCGCTATCGGTCAGCCCTGTGTCGTTGAATGACGTTCCCGCGAGGCCCGTGGCGATCGTCGTGTACGGACCGCCGGCGTCGGTCGCTCGTTTCACGTTGTAGCTGTCGGCGTCGGCCAGAGCATCCCAACTCAAATGAATCCACGGCGAACCGGTCGTGTAGCCGAAGCTGTGTGACCACACTTGTAGGTCGCCTCCGTCCACCACGCCGCTGCCGTCGCCGTCGGCACCGCTTTGCGGAGGCACGGCAGCGGTGAAACCTCGCTGCCAAAGCAGGAAATCTCCGCCATCTGCCGTACCGTCGCCGCTGTAGTCGCCGGGAAGCTGACTGACGTTTCCCCAGTCGGCATTCACGACGTTGCTCGTCGGCCATGTCGCGGAAAGCACAATCCGCTGTTCGAGAGACTCGAAGCAAAGTCCGCGCTGCCGCCGCCTGTCGATTCGAGACGGATGCTTCGAGCCTGACGGGGCCAAGGCGAGGAATCGCATATGGCGGCGATTCGGCGAAGGGGATGCCATCAAATCTGCTCCGTGCGTCTCGCCTGGGACACGTGAACGCGCCCGTTACTTTGCCGACTACGCAATTGAATGCGATTTGGACATTCGATCCATTGTTCGGTCTGAGCCGTTGCGAAACGCCCCAAAAGTCCAACTGGCAATTGCGGAGCCTTCATCGTCGCGACGCGACAAGGCTATGTTTCAAAATGCGTGGCCGAGCGTGCGCTAACTCTCCCAAATGACCTCTAGCGCGTGCTCAACTGTGCCATCCCTATGGGTCCCCAGTCGGGTCGATGTATTGGCATCGATCATCGGGAAGTCAATCACGCTGTGACTCTTGGTTGAGCGACTGACTCACGATAGCAAGTGCGAATAGACGAATAAAGACGGTGGCCTCGCTCTATTCTGGAGGCCCCCGTTCGACTGATTCATAAAGTGCTCGACATTCACACGCGCGCCGGCCCGCGATCGCCGCATCGCGCGGCGGAAAGCGCGTGCTCAGCGCAAAGCCTTCTTTCACGTTAGCCTTGTGGCTTGCGCCGTCGAGTCGCCAGCACGCCTAAACTCGACAAGCCAAACAGGGCAAGCGTCGAGGGCTCCGGAACGGGCCTCACTGTAATTTCAATCTCTGGCACCCGGCTGGTCTGGATGGCGCCAAAAGCAAACACGGCGGCCCCGTAGTCTGCGGCTGGCGGATTTGAGTCGATTCTTTGGTACGGATGGACCCCGCCCGAAGTCCCAAAGTTGTTTCGGGTGGTGTTATCGTCCCAAGTGAAATAGACCAAACCCGAGCCGCCCAGAGCGCCATCGTTATCGGCCGTTACGGTGATGCCGGTGAATGTGTAAGTGATCTTGCTGGTGTCAGGGGTCGCCGTGTGGTCTATGGCGTTGTCGGAGAAACCGAGATGCGAGCCAGACGTGTCCCCAGTGAAGCCTGCAAACGTTGAATCAAACACGGAGAGATAAACCGGCGTGTTGTTGGGAGTCGCTGCCGAATCACTCGCTTCCCAGATTGAGATCGACTCGATGGAATACGTTTGGCCGGCCACCAAGCTTGGAGACCATGCGTAGGTGGCGTCAAAGTCGACCACGAATCCACTTGTGTCGCCATACGGAAGACCATCGCCTCCGTCAGTGAGAGTCAATGTTGCCGCCGAGGCAGGGCCCGCCAACAACAATACGGCAAAGAGCGTTGCAATTCTCATGTGCATTCTCATTAGTCGCATTCCTCCAATGAGCACTACTTGATAGTTCCACTTGGTTCCACTCAGAACTGAGTGGCCGCTGCTGACTGTAGCAGCGTAGACAGTCAAGAATCGGGGAAAAGGGAACAGGTGAAATCGCGGGAACCCGCCATCGACAGCATTAGATAGCCTTCGTTTCACCCTAATACGGCTGTGCAATTGTGACAACAAACGCCGGATTTGCAGCATGTTTCTGCGCAATGTCAGAACTAGGCAGCGACATCGTCCTGCGCGTACGAATGGAGACTATCCAAGGCGCGGTCCGCACCGGCGATGCTCCAGAAAACCTCGGAGTCGCAGCAAACTCGCTGTGGACCGCACGTCGCTTACACTTGCTTCTCCAGCACAAGCCGAAGCGTTGGCAGTTTCCGCCCTGAACGATAGTCGCCTGTGCCTTCTCAATCTCCTTACCCCAACTGCCGCGCGTCGCGTGGCTCGATGAGCATGAATGCCAAATTATTCTGGACGGTCTCTCTCTTGGTTTTCGTGACGATCACAGGCGCCAAGGGCGATTATCCGGTCATGTCACATCGCTACCTGGCCGATCCGGCGTCGCTGGTCACTGAGGAGCGGGTGTACGTTTACTGCTCCAACGACGACGAGAGTCCCGTCGAAGGAAGCTACAACATACCCAATGTCGTCTGCATCTCGACCGAAGACATGAAGAACTGGACCGACCATGGTTCGGTCTTTCGCGCCAGCGATGATACGAAATGGGCGAAAAAGAGTTGGGCGCCAGCCGCGGTCGAACGGGACGGCAAGTTCTTCCTCTACTTTGGAAACGGCGGCGCTGATATTGGCGTCGTCGTCAGCGATAGCCCGACCGGTCCGTTTCGTGATCCGCTCGGCAAGGCGCTCATCGACCACGGCACAACCGGGGTTCAACCCGCCGAGCACATGTGGCTGTTTGATCCCGGCGTGTTTATTGACGACGACGGTCAGGCCTATATCTATTTTGGCGGCAACGGAGACGACAACGTCCGCGTCGCCAAGCTGAACCGCGATATGATTTCGCTCGATGGCGACGTGATGAGAATGTCGGCCCCGGCGTTCTTCGAAGCCGCGTGGGTCCACAAACGCAATGGCGTGTACTACTTTTCTTATTCGACGCAGCCCCGCGCGGGGTTGCGGATCGACTACATGACCGGCGACGACCCGATCGAGGGTTTCAAATACCGCGGCGTGGTTGCCGACCAGCCGCCGGCGAACTACGGCGACAATAATCATGCCGCAATATTCAAATTCAAAGATCGCTGGTACCACCTGTATCACAACCGCGTCGTGGCAAAGGCAGCGGGGATTCCCACTGGCTTTCGCAGGAATCTCGGCATCGAGCGGCTCCGCTACAATCCGGACGGAACGATCGCGAAGATCAAGTACACGGAAGACGGCGTCGAGCAGGTCGGTCGCGTCGATCCTTACGCCCGCGTTGAAGCCGAGACCTTCCAGGCGCAAAGCGGCGTCGAGACCGAGCCTTGCGACGCCGGGGGCCTGTGCTTGTCCAGCTTGGAAGACGGCGACTGGGTGAAGGTCGTCGGCGTGGATCTGGGCGCCGCCGGCGCCACGACGTTCGAGGCGAGCGTCGCGACGGAGGGCTGCGGGAAGATCGAACTGCGACTGGCGAACCCCGACGGCCCGCTCATCGGGACCTGCCTCGTTGAGAGTACTGGCGGCGGGCAACAGTGGCAGACTGTCTCATGCGAGCTGAATTCTGCAGTCGACGTCAAGGACCTTTGCCTCGTCTTCAAAGGAACCGAGGGTCCTCTCTTCAAAGTCGACCACTGGACCGTGAAGTAGCCAGCGACTGGGCCGGGCCGTGAGAAAACTGGCAGCCGGTTATGCGGCGCCAAAGCGCAGCGATGCCGTGAAGACCGCGGTGCCAATGCCGACCGACAGCAACAGGGCCGCCGGGGGTTCGGGGACGACGGCACTGGTCGCTGACGAATTTGCGGATCCGAAATACGCCTGCCAGTCGGCGAGGTCGCCGACGTCGGGATCTCGCTGCCAAATCAAGAAGTCGTTCCCATCCACGTCGCCGTCGGCATCGAAGTCGCCCGGCAGCCCGCTGCTGACCAGTGCGTAGCCGACGCCGTCATACCAAGTGCGGGATGCGCTGCCGTTGGTCGTTTGCCAATCGTCAATGAACACGTCGATGTCATCCCCTCCGATCACCTCGGTGCGGCCCAGGTACGCCCGATACAATAGCAGGTCGTTGCTGTTGTCCGTGACGAGCTCGATCGCGTCAAACTGGTCCGCCTCAGCGTGTTGCGAGCCGTAGCGGCGGAAGTCGACAAGATTGTCCGACTCGAGACCGGCGAGCAGTCGCCAGTCCTCGTCGTTGTCGCTCCAGAAATAGGCGAACACGTCGTACAGTCCGTCGTCCAAGTTGGCGAGCGTCGTCTTCAGCATCGGCGCGTCTTCTGTCCCTGATTCGTTCGAGGAAAGCACGCTTCCGCCGTTTCCAACCCCCGTTCGCAAGTGCCATTGGTCGTCGTCAGCGCCCGCAAACCCTGACGGCGCTGTGGTCGACAATTGTGCGTCATTGGCAAACGTCGTATTGTTCGCGTTGGCGTCTACGTAGCGACTGGCGCCGATGCTGCCGTTGCCCTCGACAATGCCGACGACCGCGGCGTTGATGTCGTGCGCCGTGTTGTAGTTGCCGCGGAACCAGAGGACCGTTCGCGGTCCGTTGCCGTGGTTGTCGGGCACAATCGGACGCAGGTTGTCGACGCCGGAACTCTCGGTGATCGCGGTCCAGTTCCACTGCGAACCGTCGAACTCGCCCTTGTAGATTTCGCGGTTCGCGGTTTCGGTCACACCGGTCAAATCACGCGGATCGAACGCCGTCGAAATGTAGAGCGTGTCTTCGTCGCCTGGAACCAGCGCCCCGAGCCCCGTGTAATCTTCTTCCGGCTCGTACAGTCGCCCGCCCATCTTGGCGATTTCCTGGCAATCAAAGGATTGGGTCGTCGGATTCCAGCGCGCCATGTGGAGGCGGTGATCGATAGGATTGTTCGTACTGCCGTCGTTGGTTGAACCGTCAATATTCCACCGCGAGGTGTACAGCGCCATCGGCAAGCCGTGTGAGTCGAGCGCCATGTCGGTCGTCCACAGCCGATTGTAGCCCTGCCCCAGCGGATCGGCTGCCTGCACCTGCGTGAAATCGATGACGTCAGAGACAAATCCCGATCCGCCGGCGACGGTCCCGTTGTCGAAGATATCCGAGTCGATCACGTTGCCCAGCATGTCGAAGGTTTGTCCGTTTTCGATGTAACCCGCGTAGATGCTGTTGTTGAAATTGCGGGGATGGGTTTCCGTCGTAGTGAAATAAATGCGATTGACGCCGTTGGATACGTACTTCGGATAGGCGGAATATCCCTGTGCCTGGCTTTCCAGCAACTGACCGCCCCACTCGACCGTGTTTGTGGCCATATCGTATCGCATGATGTTCGGCATATTCTGCGACGCGCCATTGGTGGACAGCTGGCCGTGTGATCGCGAAATATTGTAGACTTGGTCCTCCGCCGAGAGATAGAAGAGGTTGTGATAGCTCACGTTGCCCGTTTCCGTGCTGCCCGTCTCGTTGGCGCCGGGCACTTCCTCGTGCCAATTGAAAAGTTGCTCCTCCGTCCACGAGGTGCTGTCGCCCGGTTTGATGGATCGACGCCAACGGCTCCATTCGTCGCCCAGGCCGCCGTTGTTTCCGTGGTTGGCGTACATGGCTAGATACCGTCCGTCCGGCAACACCAACAACGCCCCGACATTGTGGTCGTCGTTCTGGATCTGGGGGTTGCCAGTTTGATTGGAGAGCCGGGACCGCACGCGGCGACCGGTCGTTGGGTTGAAGTTGACCACGTCGACGTTGCCTGGATATCCCCCGCCCTGGACGGTCTCGTCAAATCCCACTGAATTCACCAGCACGTGACCATTGTTCGGATCGACAATCGCGCGCTCGTCGGTATACCATGTCCAATTGCCATCACTGTCAAATTGAATCAGATTTCCGTGGACAATTCCGGTCGGCGTCTCCGGCGGCGGCGCCGGCTGGAGACTGGCGCTGATCGCGTCGAATGCGACGTTGCGGGCGCTCCCTGCGCCGCCGGGATTCAACTCGGAACCGATCGAGATGCGGAGCCTCGACGCGTTGGCAGGGACCAAGATCGACGCCGAATCGTCGACAAATCGCCAACCGCCGCTGGGCGCTTGTGCTTCAGCGCTATTGCCGCCGAGGTAGGAATTGCCCGAATCGTAGAATTCGTAGCCGATCGACCCGAAATCGTTCCCGTCATTGACGTAGTAAGCGTAAGACAAGCCGAGGTAACGATCGCCTAGGCCAATCTGCGAGCTGTAGGGGGACAGGTCGACGTCCTGATAAATCAGCGCGCTGTTAGCTGAACCTCCGATTAAGGAGTTCGCATTCGGCAAACCGGCGATTTCCCAACTCGCGGAGATGAATTGCGAGCCCTCGTATGCCAAGGACGGATTGGCCGAACCAATCGGCGAGTCGCCGATCCAATACGGGTTACTGCCGCCAGCAACCGTCCATCCACTGGGAACGGTCGTTGCTGCACCCGTTTCGAAGCCGCCGTTGACGATCGGGAGATTGACTTGGCAGTTCGCCGTCGCCGGAGCGAGCACGAGCCCGGCTAAGGCAAGCACAAGCGATGATGAGAAGCGAGACATAGCTGCCAACTGCACTGGGAGTTTTTCGCGGAACGTCAATCTGGCGGGACTATTGAAATGTCGATTCCCGACTGCGATCGCGGAGACGGTTCCTGGGCCTCGCGTCGGTCTATGGGACGCATTCACGAGCCCGCCGCGAGGCCGTAGCGCTCCGGCGGAACTCTGGATGCTCCGCATCCTCAGTTAGCGACGGCATGCGTCTCAGATTGTCATGCTGGAGAAGCCCCCGTCGACAACAATATTCTGTCCGGTAACGAAGGAGGAGGCCTTCGAGGAGGCCAGCCAGACAATCGCGCCGGCCAGTTCCTCCGCCGCCCCGAAGCGTTTCATCGGCGTATGCCCGATGATCTGGGCGCTGCGCTCTGTGGGCGAACCATCCTCGTTAAACAGCAACTTGCTGTTTTGCTCCGCAGGAAAGAAGCCCGGGCTGATGGCATTCACGCGAACGCCCCGCGCGGCCCACTCCAGCGCCAAATACTTTGTGAGGTTAATCACGGCGGCCTTGGCGGCCGAGTAGGCGCCGACCCGCGATACGGGGGTCATGCCTGCCATCGAGGCGATATTGACGATGCAGCCGCGACCGGCCGCGACCATCGCCTCGCCGAAGACGATTGAAGGCGCCAAGGCGCCGCCCAGAAGATTCAGATCGAACACGTCGCGCCACGCATCAAGCGGGATCTTGCACACGTCGCCCCCCGGTTTCAGCGTCGCATCCGGGTGATTGCCGCCGGCGGCGTTTACGAGCACTGTCGTTTCTCCCAATTCCTGCTGAATGGTTCGCATGGCTTCCAGCACGGAGTCGGCGCACATCGCGTCGATCCCCAGAAAAACTGAGATGCCGCCGGCGCGGTTGATCTTTTCGGCGCGCGCTTGCCCCCGCTGTTTGTTCCGGCCCAGCACCACCACGGTTGCGCCAAACCGAGCCAGCGCCTCGGCCATCAGTCCTCCGAGGACGCCGGTTCCGCCAATCACCGCCGCGACCTCCCCGGTGAGATCGAACAAATCGCCCGGTACGTTGAGTGACGCATGGACCCGCGCGGCAGACGCGGCGTCGGCGGGAAGGGCAACGGATTTGGGCATGAGCGGATTGGCGGAGCAGGTTTCAGATCGGCGCAAGCGATCGTACAATCGCGGCCGCGAGGAACGACGCTGCCGCGACGCCCGGGCAACAGGCGCCCGTCGCCGACGACATCCTCAAGTCCCGATTTTAGTTCTTAATGGGAAACCCGGCACGCAAAGAATTGCGCAAACAAATTACGCGAATGCGATTGCTCACGTCGCGTTTGTTGCTGCACGGCCGCAGTCAATGAGAGAGTTCCGACCGGAACTTGCCAGGCGTTTTGCCCACGCGTTGCTGAAAGAATTGGATGAAATATCCCACGGTGCCAAATCCAGCAAGCTTCGCGACGCGTGACACCGAATGGGGCGTTTCGAGCAACAATCGCTTGGAATGCTCAAGTTTGGCGAGCTGCACCTCTTCGAGTATGCTGCGGCCCAGGATTGCTCGAAATCGCTTTTCCAAGCTGCGGCGCGAGACCGCCAATTCATCGACAATTCTCTCGACCGATACGTCCTTGCCTTGATTGCGATGAATCAGCTGCAGCGCTGCAGAGATATCGTCGTCGTCGACCGCAAAGATCTCGCTCGACCGACGGGCCACAACGCAAAGAGCCTCGACAGGCAACGACCGCGGCTCTCGAATGCGCCCCGACATAAGACCGTCCAGAAGCTGTGCGGCGCGGTAGCCCGCCGTTTCGATATTTAGCGAAACGCTGGACAACGGCGGATCGGCGAGATCGCAGAAGACTTCGTCATTGTCGACGCCAACGACCGCAACGTCTTCCGGCACCCTGCATCCGGCGAGCGTACACGCTTCTAAGACCTCGCGACCGCGGTCGTCGTCGCAAGCGAACAGCCCAATCGGTTTGGGCAGATTGCGGATCCATTCGGCGAGAACAGCTTGCTCGCGCTCCCAAGCCTGTTCGGTCTTCCTGGTTGGCGCCGGATAGACGTGCAGGTTGACATTGCGAGCGCTGAGGTAGTCTCGGAACGCCGACTCCCGCCGGGAGGACCATCCGCGATCGTTGCTGCCAACATACGCCAAGCGGCGAAACCGCCGTTCGAGCAGGTGATCCGCAGCGAGACGCGACACCTCGGCCGCGTCAGAACTGACCTCAGACAGGTATTGCAAGGGGCTGTCCGCGGCCAGCTGTTCGTCGGTCAAGCCGATTGCGATCGTGGGAAGGCCCGCTTCCAGGATGCGTCGTGCGACCCGCTCGTTGGGGATCCGTGCGATGATGCCGGTGCCTCCCCACTGTTTCATTTTCGGGACGACCTGCTCGTAGTCGCCCGGACTTATATGAAAGCTCCAGGGTCCGTACTCATGTGCGTACCGGGCGATCCCGCGAAGAAAATCCCGACCGAACACGCGGGACGTTTCGACAAGCAGGGCAACGCGAGCTCTTGGCTGCTGGGACATTGGCGAGTTCACACAGAGCGACGAGATGAGAAAAGGGAGAGTTGCTCCTACTGATTCGTCACAACCATCGTCTTCGTCGAAGGCGACCCCCGAGAACCACGGGCTCCGCCATGCCCGCGGCCCGACTCGTCATAAGGCGTGTCGCGATGACAGCAGCCGGGTCACTTCAATCAACCCGCTCGACGCCGACCAAAGTCGCCCGCCGTTTCGCGGCGCCATACTGCGCCGGGGAGATGCCAAGGCGAGCGCTTGTCATCCGCCGGTACGGCGAGCATTCTGCACATTTCGCCAGCGCTGTCAAATTTGCCTCGCGAATCCTGGACAGGTCGATGTTTTCCTCGATATAGTGGTGCGACAACCCCGAGATTTTGGCAGAGTTCATCGAACCACCCGGGCCATATCCCCACTTTCTTGAAGCGAATCTCTGGGTTTCGTGCGGATTGCGTCGGGCGGGGACTTCCGCGCCTCACTCAGCCTGCAAGCAGATTTAAGAAACCAGAGTGACAGCGCTGGCAAAATGTACCGAGTGAACCTGACGAGGAGCCCGTCGTGCAGCCAACCATCGAGGAGATTGCGAAGCGCGCCGGAGTCTCGACCTCCACCGTCGCTCGCGCCTTGCGCGGCGACCTGAAAGGGGCGCAACGGCGCAGCGTGGAAAGGGCGCTGGAGATCCGCCGCATTTCAGAAGAGTTGGGCTATCGCCCCAGCTGGCGTGCGCGAGCGCTTTCGAAAGGCAAAACGCATTCTATCGGCCTCCTCTACTCCGACCCAATGTGGATCTTCGAAGATCCGATGAACGACATCGCAGTCGCGCTCACCGAGTCGTTACAAACGCTCAGGTACGACCTGCGCCTCATCCCCGTCACCAAGGATCAGCAGTGGAAAGAACTCGTCTACGGCGGTGCCGTGGACGCCGTGGTATTTCTCACCAGCGTCCCGGAAGCGACGCGGGAGGTGCTCGCAAGCCAAATTGTGCCTGTCGTCCTGGTCGGCGATAAGTCCGACGAGGTCCCCTCAATCGTTCCTGACGACGAAGCCGGAGGATATCTTGCCACGCGTCACTTACTGGGCCTCGGCCACGAACGAATCGTCTACTTCGTCAGCGACACGATCCGCCCGCACTACAGCATCGAAGAGCGACGCACTGGGTATGAGCGGGCGATGCGCGAGGCCGGATTGAAAGGCCAGCTGATGGTCTGGAACTGCGGCATCGCCGAGGCGATGGGCAAGCTCCTGTCGCGCGACAGGCCGACCGCCATGATCGGATATTGTCATGTCGAGGCCTTGGGAATTACCCACGGGGCGTGGTCGCACGGCCTCTCCATTCCGACCGATTTGAGTTTGGTCACGTTCAATGACATGGCGATGACGCGGTACATGACTCCGCCTTTGACGGTCATCAGCTACGATGCGGCCGAAATGGGGCGAATCGGCGCACAGATGCTGGCCGAAGCGATCGAAGCCAAATCGTCCGTCGAGGCCGTGAACGTGGTCTTGAGCGAAACGTTGATCGCGCGCGGGACGACCGCTCCGCCCGCATCGCGATAGACAAACCAAGGATAAGGCAGGCGGACCTTGAATAGTCGCGAACCCAGTGCAGTCACCCCGGGCGGCAAGCTGTCTGTGACCGAGAAACTCGGCTACAGCCTCGGCGATTGCGCGGCAAACTTCGTGTTTCAGACGCAGCTCATATTTTTGATGAGCTTTTACACCGATGTGTTCGGCATCGCGGCGTCGACGGTCGGGACGATCTTCTTGGTCTCGCGACTCTTCGATGCAATCAATGATCCCCTCATGGGCGCCCTTGCAGATCGCACCAGCACGCGGTGGGGCAAGTACCGTCCTTGGGTGCTGTTGACCGCCCTGCCTTTCGCGATCTTCTTTGTTCTGACTTACACGACGCCTGCCTTGGGCGCAAACGGGAAGGTGATCTGGGCGTTCGTCACCTACAACCTGCTGATGATCGCCTACACGGCGAACAACATCCCGTATGCGGCGCTGACGGGAGTGATTACGGGCGATCCTGACGAGCGCACTTCGCTCGTTTCCTGGCGTTTCTTGCTGGCGATGACGGCCGCATTTCTCGTGCAGACTTTCACTCCCGATTTGGTCGACTGGTTCGGCGGCGGCGGCGATGGCGGCCAAATCGACCAAGCGCGGGGCTACCAATGGACGATGGGCATGTGGGCGACGATTGCCGTCGTCTTTTTCGTGATCACTTTCATGACCACGCGAGAACGCGTCCAACCCGATCCTGCGCAGAAATCGTCTTTGCTACAGGACGTGACGGACTTGCTAAAGAACCGCACCTGGCTCTCTCTTGGCATGGCGACGGTGCTTGTTTTCGTCTACCTGTCAATGCGCGGGAGCGTCACCCCGTACTACTTCAACTATTTCGTGGCGCAGCAAGAGCCGATTGGCTTCGGTCCGCTGCGGCTGCAGCCGATGGGGTGGTTCAACGGCCTCGGTCTGCTGGCCACCATGTTCGGCATCCTCTTTTCCAAAGCGCTGTCGATCCGCTTTGGCAAACGCAATACATTCAGCGCAGCGATCGGATTGACTGGACTGCTCACGGCGGCGTTCTGGATGCTTCCGCCCGACGCGTTGTCGGCGATGATCGCCCTGCAGATGTTGCTGCAGTTTGTGTACGGAATCAGCATCCCGCTGTTGTGGGCGATGATGGCCGATGTCGCGGATTTCACGGAGTGGAAAACCGGCCGGCGGGCAACGGCGATGACCTTTGCGGCAACCGTGTTTGCGCTGAAGCTCGGCCTGTCAGTGGGAGGCGCCCTCACCGGTTGGTTGCTTGACCTGAACGGCTACGCGCCGAAGGCTGAGACCCAGTCCGCCGATGCGACGTCCGCGATTCGCATGATGATGAGCATCGGACCGGCCGCGGCCTTCGGGCTCGCGGTTCTGACGCTGCGATTCTATAGCATCGGCCGCCGCGATGAGGTCCAGATGGGCGAGGAACTTCAAGCCCGCAGGCTAGCTTACGAGAACGAATAATTTCGCAGCCGCAAATTGCTGCTTTTGCGCATGCTTGCGCTCACAGCGCGCTCGATTCGGCCCGGGGGCGCCGACGCCAAATCGCTTTGGTATCAGCTCGCGCGAGGCGCATGGAAATAGGCGTCATCATGCGACGGTCAGACGAACCGTTTGCAGGTCGATCGAGCTGGGACCGACCATCACGGAAAAGTCGCCGGGTTCGACGACGTATTCTTTTCTGAGATTCCAGAACGCCAGACTATCGGAGGTGATGGGCAGGCTCACCGTCTGCGTCTCGTCGGGCTGAAGCGTAATTCGCTGGAAACCCTTGAGCTCTTTGACCGGGCGAGTCACCGAACTCACAAGATCGCGGATGTAGAGCTGGACGACCTCGTCGCCTGTGACCTTTCCGGTATTGGTCACCGTGACCGAGACGCTCGTCGACCCGTCGACCGAGATGACCCGATCGGCCAAGATCGGCGCGCCGATCTTGAACGTCGTGTAGCTGCGCCCGTAACCGAAAGGGTAGAGCGGCGTCACGTCGTCGAACAGGTATCCGCGACGGGCCGAGGGGCGATAGTTGTAGTAGGCCGGAACATGGCCCGCCGAGCGAGGAATGGTGATCGGCAGCTTGCCGCCCGGGGAGTAGTCGCCCACCAAGGCTTCGGCGACGGCCCGGCCGCCCTCTTGCCCCAGATACCAGCATTCGAGCAGGGCCGAAGATTCCTCGGCCAGGTCAGAAACCGCCAGCGGACGCCCGTTCGACAGGACGGACACCAGCGGTTTTCCGGTCGCGGCCAGCGCCGCGGCCAGTTCGTCCTGGCGGCCGACCATCTGCAGATTGACGCGATCTCCGAGATGGTTGCCCATCCAGGCTTCCCGCGAGGTCTGCTCGTTGCCCCCCACGACGAGCACGACCACGTCGGCCTTGTCGGCGATCTGAACCGCCTCGGCAATCATGCGGCGGTCCTCTTCCGGATCGCTGGGAACGACCTCGTCCTCCCACCAGCTGCCGCCCTCGGTGATTTCGCAGCCCTTGTGGTACAGCACCTCGACGGCGTTGCCGAGGCGCTCGCGGAGGCCGGACAACACCGTCGACGCCTGCACGGGCCTCCCGCTGTAGCCGCCCAGAAGCGGGCGATCGGCGTTCGGGCCGATCACGGCGATCGTCGATAGCCGGTCGATCGCAAGCGGCAACACGCCGTTGTTTTCCAACAGCGTCACCGTCTGCCGGGCCGCTTCCAAAGCGAGTTCGCAGTGCGACTCGCACGCGACCAACGACTCGGCCTCGCCGGGGTCGACGTACGGGTGCTCGAACAAGCCCAGCTCGAATTTCGTCGCCAGCATGGGCGCCACCAGCGCGTCCACTTCAGACTCGGCCAGCGAGCCGTCGGCAATCGCGGCCGGCAACTCGGTATAGCAATCGGGATCCGGCAGCTCGATGTTCACGCCCGCCCGGACGGCAAGGATGGCCGCGTCCTTGCCGTCTTCGGCCACGTGATGGCCGTACAATTCGGGGCGTTCAGCGAGTTCTCGGACTCCGTAGTAGTCCGAGACGACGTACCCGTCGAAGCCCCACTCGTCGCGCAGGACATCGCGCAGCAACCAAGTGCTCGCATGGGACGGCACGCCGTCGATTTCGTTGTACGAGGCCATGACGCTCCGCGCCCCGCCGTCGCGAATGGCCCGCCAAAACGGGTCGAGAAACGTCTCGCGCAGGTGCCGTTCACTGACGCTGACAGGAGCGCAATTCGTCCCCGACTCGGGTTGCCCATGCGCGGCAAAATGCTTTAGCGTCGCGATCATACCGAGTCCGTCGGGAATGCCGTCCTGCGTGCCGAGGACCGCGGCCGTGCCCAAGACAGCGGCCAAATGGGGGTCCTCGCCAAAGGTTTCTTCCACCCGTCCCCAACGCGGATCGCGCGCCACGTCGACCACCGGTCCCAAAGCCTGGTGGATGCCGCGCGAGCGAGCCTCAGCCGCGGTCATCTCATACAGCCGCTTGACGAGTTGGGGATTGAATGTGGAGCCCAAGCCAATGGGCTGCGGGAAGCTGGTGGCGCCAACCGCCACGTGCCCGTGCAGGCATTCGTCGTGAAACAGCACGGGAATGCCGAGGCGGCTATTCTCGATAAACCAGCGTTGCATCGCGTTAACAAGTTCGGCCGAAGCGCGCGGGTCCTTGCCAGGTTTGGCTCCGCCTTCGGCGTCGCTGGGCCGGCCGATTTGCCCGACGCCATTGCCATGACCGAAGTGCCGCCTAGCGATCTTTGGGTCGAAGTTGCCTGACGCGTCGAGTAGTCTCTCGTTCTTGCTATTCCACAAGCAGGTCATTTGAGCGATTTTTTCCGCCACCGTCATCCGCCCGAGCAAGTCGGCGACTCGCTGGGCGACAGGCAGTTGCGGATCGCGATACGGAAGACCGTGGCGCGACGATTCCGCGACATGAAGATCAACAGAAGACATAAGCGGAAGCACCACCGAACAAGACAGGACGAGCGGAACGAAACAGCCGGCGCCAGAACACCAATCCTGAAGTCTACGGACTCGGAATTCAATGCCGACTGCGCGATTGCGTAGAAATATGCCGCAATTGCGGACGGAACATAACCACCGGTTGTCTGAGCTTCGACGGCGAAGAACAATGTGAGTACGCACGGAGTCGACGGCGAATTCACCGCGACGCATCTTTGCGCGCTGAAGGGCTCTCTTGCTGATGAAACTCGGCCTTGGACTTTACCGTCACTTGCTGACGCCGGCAAACTTTCGATTCGCGCGGCAGTGTGGCGCCACGCATTTGGTCGCGCATCTCGTGGACTATTTTCGCGGCGCTCCCGATAATCCGCCGGGCGACCAGCCCACGGGCGGCGACCACGGCTGGGGCTTGGCGGGCGACTCGCGCCGGCTGTGGACCGTCGACGAGATCGTTGCCGTTCGAGATGCGGCGCGGGCCGAAGGACTCCAGCTCGAGGCCATCGAGAACCTCGATCCAGCTCATTGGCACGACGTCTTGCTCGACGGCCCTCGCCGTGACGAGCACATCGAGAACGTCAAGACGACACTACTTCGACTTGGCGAGGCTGAAGTGCCGATTCTTGGGTACAACTTCAGCATTGCAGGCGTGTGCGGCCGCATCGCAGGTCCCTTCGCCCGCGGAGGCGCCGTGGCAATCGGCATGGACGGACCCTATGACGCACCCATGCCGCTCGGCATGGCATGGAATATGGTTGTCAATCCGCACGCACAAGCCGGCGACGTCCCGCCGGCGACGCACGAACAGCTCTGGGATCGGCTCGCCCGGTTTCTCGACGCGGTGCTCCCGGTAGCGGAGAAGTCCGGCGTACGCATTGCACTCCACCCGGACGATCCGCCGATGGAGTCCATGCGCGGCCAACCAAGGTTGGTCTACCGCCCCGAGCTGTACCAGCGGGTGATCGACCTGGCCGCCAGCCCATCGAACCAGCTTGAATTCTGCATCGGAACGATTGCCGAAATGCAGGACGCCGACGTCTACGAGGCGACCCGACGGTTTGCCGACCAGGGTCGAATCGGGTACGTCCACTTGCGAAACGTTCGCGGCCGCGTACCGCATTATCGCGAGACCTTTATCGACGATGGCGACGTTGACGTCCCGCGAGTCCTGCAGATTCTCCACGAGAACGGATTCGAGGGCGTCATCATTCCCGATCACGCTCCACGAATGACGTGCGACGCCCCCTGGCATGCCGGAATGGCTCACGCGATGGGGTACCTGCGCGCGGCGATCGACGCGACGTGACTCGAAGTTTCCAGGACCGACCTGGTTCTCGCGACGCTGTACGGTCGACCTGAGGACGCCAACGACTCATTTCATTCCCTCGACGTGATCGAGCGCCCCCTGAAGGATAGCCGTCATGACGATCCCTCGACGCGCCGCAGTTCGTCGTGCATTTGCCTGCGGCGCGCTGGCGTTCTTCATCATCGCCCAGCGCGACGCTTTTTGCCTGACTCTCTCGGCCAGCAGTCTGTCGCACAGGTCGGCAGGGACGCCCGACGGGCAATCGGTCACGCTCAACGAGAACGGCTACCTGGGGACCTATTTCACGTTGGACCAGGCAGGTCCGGTGACGGTCAGGGCCAACGCTTCGGGGACGACAGCCGATGCAATGGCGCCGCGCATGGGGATTGCGATTGCCGATACCCTGGTCAATTTCAACGTCACCCCGGGCGGCAGCGGCGATTACTCGCACGCCTACGACTTGCCGGCAGGAACCTATTTCGTCCGAACCCAACTGGACAACGCCGGTCCGGGGGCCGGTCGCAGCCTGACCCTAAACTCCCTGGAGATTGACGGCGCCTCGTCGATCAGCAATGTCGGCACGCGTTCGGTGAACGAGGCGAACGCCCTCGCCGCGGCGGATTCGTACATCGAGCATTTCCGCCAAGGCTCGGCCACTCTGGACTTTTCCGGCTTCAGCCCCGGCACTCCGGTCGAGGTGCGGATGCGTCGCAACGAATTCAACTTCGGCGCCTACGTCACGGGCTTTAACGCCGATACGTGGCTGGCGTCCGTGAGTCCGGGCAGCACGTCGAACCGCGCCCGCTACCAGGATTTCGTAACGCGGCACTTCAACATGCTCGTGCCCTCAAATATGGGTAAGTGGCAGCCCACTGAGAACACGCAGGGCGTGCCGACGATGGGTCAGGTTGACACGATCCGCGAGTTTGCGGAATCGCATAACATGTCCTTCCGGCAGCACAATTTGGCGTGGGGACATCAACAGCCGGCGTGGGTCAACGATCTCATCGACGACGCGCTGTCTGGAAACGCCCTGGCCAAAACCGCCCTCCGTCAGGCCGTCATCGACCGGATCGAGTATTACGTTGGCGACGGCGACGAAGATCAAAACGACGGCGACCGGGCTCGGAGCTACGTGGAGCTTGACGTCATCAACGAGATCCTTCGTGAGAAAACCTACTACCGGATCTTCGGAGACGCTGGGATCGCCGAGATCTACAAGTTGACGAAGGACGCCGTCGAGTCCGCTGGCGCAGAGACTCGCCTGATGACCAATGAGTACAACGTCTTCAACTGGGCGGGCGACCCGTTCACCGGCGCTTCCGACAACTACGCCAATTGGTATCGGCAGCACGTCGAGACCCTCAACAACGCCGGATACGGCACGGTTGTCACCGGCATCGGAATTCAATATATCGTCAACCCGGTGGCTGACAGTTCGCCCACCGGCGGGCAGAACCATAACACCGCCCGCATCAATCAGGTGCTGCAGAATATGGCCGTCACCGGCCTGCCCGTCACGCTTACCGAGTTCTCAGTCCCGTCCGAGGCATTCGGCGAGACCACAACCGCAGAGCGCGCCGCCGAGATCTACGACGAGACGCTCCGCATGATGTACGGCTCGCCGCTCGCGACTTCGATGCTGATCTGGGAGCCGTGGCCCGACCTTGCCACGGACGTCACCACGATTGTCGACGCCAACTGGAACCTCACCCCGGCCGGACAGGCGTTCGTCGCACTGATGGACCAATGGACGACGCCGACGCAATTCCTCACGGTCGGCCAAGATGGCGACGTGGAATTTGCGGGGTACTACGGCGAGTACGAGGTGGTCATCAACAACGAAGTCTTCCTGCTTGACCACAATAAGCAGAGCGCGGTCCATTCGTTGGTCAGCCAGTTGCACCTCCCCGGCGACTTCACCTTTGACGGCAAGGTCGACGGCGCCGACTTCTTAGCGTGGCAGCGCAATGCCGCGCTTGGCGAGCTGGCGGATTGGCAGACCAACTTTGGCTTCGTCACCGGCGGCGGTCGCAGTTCCTCCGTGCCCGAGCCAAGCGGAATCGCGTTGGCGGTCGCCGCGGTTTGGGCTGTTGCCAAAGCGGGCCTTTCGACCCGTCAGCGTTAGCCGGACAGACGGGCTCCAAGCGCGGAGTCAGCTTGAAATCGGGCGCTGGTCCTGACTTCGCGTCGTGTCGCCGTCAAAGCGCTGCGGTCTGCCTGGCGGTCTCGCTGGCCTGTCTGGTGACGCGAGGCTGTCTCCAGAGACGCCGAAACTTGACGGCGAGGGTGACGGATTGGAATAACTTTTTTGCGTATTCGCGCACAAGTACTCCGGCAAGAATCGACTAGAATGCGATTCGTTAGTCGACAGCAGCTTGAAGCCAGGGCTCGCCAATCGGCGGGTTGCCAGCGCGACGCGGCTGTCACCGACTGCGGCATGAGACGACGACAAGCATCGCTGACCGTCGCTATTGAGTCGACGGTTGATGCGACTAGCCGGGCAGGGCTTGTCGTTGTGCAGACCTCCTTGTTACTGCTTGTCACTAGATTTCGACTCGGATCGGTTTTGAAGCGGCAATCGTTTGCTTCACCAACCGCGTTCGTCTGATGCTGCGTCGTTTCCCGTGCTAGGGATCTCGTCGCCGCCGGACGTCGTAGATTGTGTCGCGTGTTGGGAGTAATTGATCCTTGGATCACAAGGAGGCTCCTTTGTCAAAGCCGGCAAAGATCAGTACGCCGAGGAAGCCGCTGGACTCAATCACGGCGTGCCTAGCTCGGCCTGAGGAAGCACTCAACCTCCTGACATGACTTTTCCCCGCTGCAACGAACGGCTCGGCGCTTCACCACGTCCTGAATCGCGCTGAACTTCAAGCAGGACCTATCCACTTCTGCGATGAGGAATAACAACTGATGAAGACTGCATTCGCGGCGATCCTTGGGCTTTTGTTGATTGCTGGCCCGGCGTCAGCTGTCGTCATCGTGAGCGGTACAGGTACAGGCGCGTTGGATACCACCGGTCTCAGCGCCGGCTTCACCTACGACCTTCAGGGGGGCGGCAATACGCTCGTATTCGGCACCTACGTCGACAATAACTATACGGCATCCAACATCCTGTTCGACGGCGCCGCTCCGAGCGGGACGATCCAGAACGGCCGGAGCTTTCTGGCTTACTACTACAACCCGGATTCGTCCGTCAACATTTCATTCGACACGAGCGCCGGCAACGCGAACGGCGGGTACTTTCTCTACGAGTTGAACTACGTCGATACGACGCTCGCCGCGGATCTCGGGACCGACGCTTCAATTACAACGACGTCAGCAGACCGATTCGTCGTTGACTACATGGGCATTAATTTCGCCGATGGCGCCGGCTCGACGCCTGCCGTCGGTTCAATCATTTCTTCGTCCACCATTACCAACTTCAACGGTGCAATTGGCGGCGGCGCCCTCGCTTCCGGCACCGGTTTCGCAGGCGCTGCGGGCGTCCAAACGCTGGGCTGGACGCTCAACGGCTCCGGCACCGGCGAGATCTCGGCCGCGTTCGCTCCCGCGGCGGGCGGGCCGACGCCCTGGAACGTCAACGGCGGCGGCAGCTTCAACGTTGGCGCCAATTGGGTGGGCGGCAACGTTCCCGTCAGCAACCCGTTTTTTGGCGCAGCGCACGCCACCAACACGACGGCCAATATCACCTTGGACTCGCCGGTGAGCGTCAGTTCAATGACCATCAGCAACTCGAACCGCTACAACCTCACGGGACCCAGCGCGCTTACGTTGACGGGGGCCGCTGAGATCCTGGTCGGCGAAGGAACTCACGAAATCAGCGCAGTCATCGCCGGTAGCGCGGGGCTCACGAAGTCCGGCGGCGGCAATCTGGCGCTCACCGGCGCAAACACCTACGCCGGGACGACCAATGTGCAGGGCGGGTCGCTGCAGTTGCCCGCGCCGGGCAGCGTCAACGGCGCCGTGAATGTCGCGGCGGCCGGCCAACTGAACTTTACCGCCGGCTACAATGGCGCCTTCTCCGGCGACATCTCCGGCGACGGCAACGTCCTGCTGGACGCGTCACGGACCACGGAAATTGTTACCTTCAGCGGCGCCAAAACATTCGCCGGGACGATTGACGTCAACGGCGGTACGCTTGCCATCAGCAACTCCAGTGCATTGGGAGCAGGAGACGGCACCCCCGCGACCCAAACCCGCGTCAATGAATTTGGCGGGCAGGGCACGGGCAAGCTGGCTCTCAGCGGGAACATCAACGTCGCGAACGAGTTGTTGATTCTTGGGCCCCGACGGGGCGAGGGAGTCGCCGACTTGGTTCACCTGACCAGCGCCGGCAACAACACCTGGGGCGGCAACATCAAAGGCGACGCCAATGGCGACAACTACAACTTTGAATCAACGTCCGGCACGCTGACCCTCAGCGGGACGATGTCGGCGCCAGACGGAAACGACGGCGTTCGCAACTTTGTTTTCTCGGGCGCTGGCAACTTCAACGTAACTGGCAAGATCATCGATTTCGAGACGAATGACAACGGCGTAAAAGACGTGGCGTCCCTCGACACGCAAGTCAACGTCTACGTCAACAAGCAGGGCTCCGGCACGCTGACGATTCGCACCGCCACCGCTCAGGAGGACGACTTCTGGCGCGGCGGCACTGTCGTCGAAGGCGGTACGCTCGAGGTGATTTCCAATGGCGCCAACGCCGGGGAACTCTGGGGCCCTATCGAGGTTCGCAGCGGCGCGACCCTCGACGTCGACCACTTCGGAACCTACTCCCTGCAGGTCGGCCAAAGCCTGTCCGGCGGCGGAACGATTCAGGCGACGGGCAAGACCGTGGCAATCTTCGATGACAACTCGATCAGCCCTGGCGACGGCGTCGGCACGCTGACGATCAATGGCAACGCAACGCTCAGCGACGTTGGCGGCGGCGGCGGCGTTCTGAGCTTCGAACTGGGAAACGATCCGAACACTGTGGGGGGAACGGAAAACGACTTGATTCAGATCAACGGCTCGCTTAGCACGAGCGGCGCGCCGAACATGACTGTAAGCGTCACAGCGGCCGAAGGCCAAGTTACCGCCGGCAAATACCGCTTGATTTCACACGCCGGCGGCGCCGTGAACGTCACCGGGTTGACCGCGCAATTCCTGGATGAACTGGGCAATCCGCTCACCGCTCGCCAAACCCTTGGCGTGAGTTCTGCCGCGGGACAAGTGAATCTCGACGTAACGGGCTCCTCGAAGAGTCTCACCTGGACCGGCGCCAACAGTATGGCCTGGGATAAGAACACGACCGCGAACTGGAACGACGGTTCTGGAGCGGATGTCTTCTACGACGTCGACCAGGTCACGTTCAACGACTCGGCCGGAGCGAACACGACGGTCGATATTTCCGGCGCCGACGTGTATCCGTCGTTGGCCGCGTTCGACAGCGCCACGGGGAACACTTACACAATCACCGGCTCCAACGGCTTCGGCGGCACGACGCCAATCAACTTGACCGGCGATGTCACCGTGGCTCTGCAGAACACAAACAACTTGCAGGGTAACGTCAACATCGGGGCGGACGCCACGCTCGAACTCGGCGGCGGCTCCGTTGTGTCGGGCAACATCGCCGGCGCCGGCTCGCTGGTCATTAACGGCGGGGCTACGCTTGCCAGCGCCAATTCGCTTACCGGCCCGATTACAATCAGTTCCCAGGTGTTCCCGCAGAATGGCGGGGCCCTTGGAGCCGCCGCCGCGGGAACAACGCTCTTACCGGGCGCTAACCTGTGGTACAACTTCCAAAATCTCGCCGTCGCCGAGCCTTTCACCTTCGCCGGCGGCCAGATCAACGTGGCAGGCAATGCGGATTCCGCGCTGGCCTTGAGCGGTTTGATCACTGTGGATGCGGCCGGCGGAACGATTCTGGTTAACGGCGGTCTGGGCGACGACGGCCTGAGCATCAGCAATAACATCACCGGCGCCGCCGACGGTGCGCTCACCGCGAACGTCGGTCCCGATTCGCTCATGACCGTCACCGGCAACATCACCAACAACGGCTCGTTGACGAAGTTCGGGTCCGGAACGCTCGCCCTTGGGGCGGCCACGGTCGTCACTTCCCCGGAACTCGTAGTCAATGGCGGTTCGCTCGACGTCACAGCCCAGGCCGCGCTCCCGCTCGGCAGCGGTCAGACGCTCTCGGGCAGCTTTGGCACAGTGACTGGTAATGTGAATGCGCTAAGCGGCTCGACAGTCCGCGTGGGGCAGACGGGGCTGCCGTCTGGCACGATCTACACCTACACGGACGCAAACTGGACTGCAGGTGGGAATACCGTCGTGGCAAGCGATGATAGTACGCCCACGGTAGCCGCCAATAACACGCAGCCTTCGGCACTCTGGTCTCCGCGAACTCCCTTCGCAAACGGCGGCTCCGTTCTTCAGGGTCGACTTGACGCGAATGCAGACCAAGCCCCGACGCTCAAGACGACCATCAGCGGGCTTACCCCCAATCAGGAGTATGAAGTACTGGTTGATTATTGGAACGATGGATCGGGCTGGCATATTCTTGCGGGAGATTCAGCGGGCAGTCTGACCCTCTTTGATCCCGGAAACAGCATCGTCACGACCGGGTTAACCTATGGCTCGGCGGTTCTGACGACCGAAGGTAATCGCACCATGTGGGGAGCGCCGCTCACGCTCACCGCAAACGGATCCGGAGAAATTGAGGTGTTCATCGACGAGATGAGCGCCACGCCCAACCCTCGCACTTGGTATGACGGCGTCAGCATCGCCGCTGAGACCGTTATTGGCCAAACCTTTACGATCGACGGTGATTTGACGCTGAACTCCGGTTCAACGCTGGCGCTGGACATCGCCACGCCGGCGGCATCGGATTTGCTAACGATTACCGGCAGCTTCGCGGCCGGGGGCGCCTTGGACGTTACGCTCGACGCGGCAGCGCCCGCTCCTTCGCTGGGCGACGTGTTCACCATTCTTGATTTCGCCAGCGCCAGCGGCGCTTTCAATTCGCTTGTCCTGCCGGCGCTGGGCGCAGGCCTGGGCTGGGACACGAGTAGTCTTCTGACCACTGGCGAGTTGAGCGTTGTGGAGTTTGCCGGCCTGCCTGGCGACTTCAACAATGACACCAAGGTCAACGGAGCCGACTTCCTGGCGTGGCAGCGCGGCTACCCCGCGACTTACGACGCAGCGGATCTGGCGGATTGGCAGTCCAACTACGGAACAACGGCGTCGTTCGCAACGAGTGGCGCGGTTCCTGAGCCGACTGGCTTGGCGCTGGCGGCCTGTCTGGCAGCGCTCGCCGCGGCAGGGCTGCGCCGCGGTCGTTGACGGCCCGGGAATCCAACTTGAGAGAACGGGGTGAAGGTGGCGGTCGCGGACGTCAAGGGCGCCCGCGGCCGCGCCGATTTGGTCAGTTGGTTTTGCCGGTAAGCGTCAAACGCCTCGCTTGTTTTTCGTCGACTGGGCGGCAACTGGAATTCTTGAGGTCGTTCGCTGCTAGATCCTTTCCGACCGTCCGATCATTGCTAGGGCTGACTCGTCACCCAGACGTCGTTGTTCCCGAAAGCTCGAATCGACTCCGCGAATTTGTTTCGCGGAGTCGGTGTCGAAATTTGAAATACTCACTACGAATCTTTTCGTAAGACCCGAAAAGGATTTTCTATCATGCACTCGCAATTCCCTCGACTCGCCACGGAGCATCGTCGTTCCGGCTTCACACTGGTCGAATTGTTGGTGGTGATCGCCATTATTGGCGTCCTGGTGGCCTTGCTGCTTCCCGCCGTCCAGGCGGCCAGAGAAGCAGCGCGTCGCATGCAATGCACCAACAATCTCAAGCAGATCGGCGTTGCGGTCCACAACTACGAGGGAGCTTTCGGCGAGGCGCCCGGCGGATCGTCTTATCCGAATTATTTCACTGGCCAAAACTATTGGAAGAACGGCGACCGCGTGGAATGGAACTGGATCACGGCACTCATGCCGTATATGGAGCAGCAGGCGCTGAAGGATTCGTTCAGCATGACATACGGCGCAAGCAGCGGCACTTGGCCGGGAGACGGCGCCGCGACGACTCCCGGCACCAACAACGCCCGCTGCGCGGAAGCGCGGATTCCCAGCATGTTGTGCCCCAGCGATCCCTTTTCAACGCTCGGCCTCAAGCCGCCGGGAGAACTCAAGAAATACTGGATTGAGAATCCTGATAGTGCTCAAGGGAATTCTTACATGGGTTCTCTTGGTCCAACGGCCCAGGACATTTGTCCGTTCGACGACGCCGCTGACGTCTGCATGGGGACTTCCTGGGGGACGCAACCAGCGACTGGCTTTGGGGCTGCTCCATGCTACAGCAATGGAGATAGTTGCCCACAAAGCGGGAAATGCGTTGGCATGATTTGCCGAAGCCCGGATGGGGTTCCTTTCCGCTCGGTCACGGATGGACTTTCAAACACCTATTTGGCCGGCGAGACGTTGGCGGACGACAGCAATCGCAACTGCATCGTGTGTACCAACAGCCCGCTGGCGACTACGCAGATTCCTCTCAACACGCAATACAGTTGGAGGATTGATCCCGATGCGTATTACATATTCAACGGGTTCAAAAGCGACCACCCCGGCGGCGCCAACATGGTGCTTGCCGACGGTTCGGTGAACTTCGTCCAAGAGGATATTGACTACAGGATGTGGAACCATTTTGGGACCACCGCCGGAGCGGACGGCGAATGGTCCAAGCAACAGACTGGTAGCGGAGGAGGAGGAACCGGTCGATGACTCGAGCACAACGAGCGGCTGCTTGCGCTTACGCGACGATTGCGTGTTTGCTGGCCGTCGGATGCAGCGGCTCAGACATGCCGTTGACCAAAGTTGCAGGGCGAGTCACTTTCAACGGAAGTCCGCCGCCGAGGTCCGGGAGCGTGATGTTCCGCTTGGTCAAGGGCACGGGGGCCGAAGGACTTCCCTATCGCCCCGGAACCGCCGCCTTCGGAACCGACGGCGAGTTTACGGCAACCTCGTTCAAAGACGGGGACGGGTTGCTTCCGGGCACCTACCAGGTGCGCGTGATTTGCCTTTCGGCGCCTCCGGCGGGCGTTCCCCTGGATTCGGTGAGCCTTGTGCCGCTCGACTGGGCTCCGGAAGATCTTGTGGTCAAGGGTGACGAGGGCGAGATCTCCGTGGAGTACGACATACCTCCGAAGAAGCCAAAGAGATGATCGAGGGCGAGAGATGTTCGGCGCGTTGCCGCGGGCCAATCGATCTTGCCGAATTCCACTTGGCCGAAGCCTAGCTGCATTGTGCTGCACGGTGGGCCTCGCTGGCCGCGCGTGCGGCGGCAAAATTGTTTTTTGAACTGGTTCGCCTCGCTTTTCTATGCAACCTACCGCGCAGATCCATGCATCATTTACCGCTAGGCGCCGACGCCTCGTCCGCCCGAGCCGCTTGTCGAACGGGCGTTTGGACCGCAAGAACAGCTGCCGTTAGATTGGCCTTGCTTTCGACGACGGCGCTGGCGATCGCGTGTCACGGGGCGTGGCGCCAAACCGCGGCTGCCGGAGAGCGAGCGAATAACACATCGATCGCGCCCGAATTTGCCGAGGCGCGCCGCACGCACAAACCGATTCAGCGGACCGACCCGGTCTCAGTCACCGTCCACGAGCAGTTGGTCGCCAAGACGAAGCAAGGCCAGATCGACGTCTATTTTGAAGGCGACTCGATTACCAGACGCTGGGGAGCCACGGATTATCCGGACTACTTGGCGCATTGGAAGAAAAACTTTCTCGGGTGGAACGCCGCCAACTTCGCGTGGGGCGGCGATAACACGCACAACATTCTCTGGCGGCTCCGCAACGGCGAACTCGACGGCGTGCATCCCAAGGTGATTGTCCTGCAAGCGGGAACGAACAACCTGCCCTGGGTCGGCCCAGCCAAGGAAACGACGGTTGAAGACGTCGTCACGGGCGTCAAAGCGATCATTTTTGAATTCCGCAGTCGCGTCCCCGACGCAACGATCATCTTGACCGGCGTGTTCTCCCGCCCGCAGAATCCTGCCCTCGCGCCGGCGATCCGGGAGATCAACAAGCGGCTGGCGGCTCTCGCCGACGGCGAGGCGATCCGATTCATCAACATCAATGAGAGCCTGGTCGACGCAGACGAGAAGGCTCGACCGGGCGTATTCTCCGACGAAGGCCTTCATCTGGCCGTGGCCGGCTACGAGGCGTGGGCTAAAGCCTTAAAGCCCCTGCTGCAGGAACTGCTGGGCCCGCCGGCCAAGCAAGACACTGCGCCGCCGCCAACCGGTATCCCCAAGAAGAAACACGCAGCGTCTCAGACTTAGCGTACGAAGAGTCAATTCGCGACGCCGTGACCACTGTTTGTCATAATGACTGGCTGCTCTCGTTTCGCGGCAAGGAGCTCGTTTTCTGCGACGGCCACGCGTACGTCTCGCAAACGTCCGTCGAAGCGATCAACACCAACGGCGTCCTATCAACTAACAAGCGGGGTGATGAGCAACGACACCGTAGCGCCTTCGCCTCGTCCAAGTGTTCATGAACCCTACACCCAAGACCGTCCTCCGCCCGGCATTTGCAAGGTCGATTCGTCGGCTCTTTCGGCAATACTTCTTGACAACGCTGCAGGCCGCCCGCTTCTTGGTATTGGCGATGTTGCTGGTGGGCGGCGAATCCAAAGGGTTTGCCCAGGGCGCCCGGGAGCGGATCTCGATTCACGCAGGATGGCGGTTCAGCCTGGGCGATCCGGCGGGTACAAACTCGGAAGAGTTGCTCTACGACGCGCGTCCGACCGATGAGCGCGAAGACGAGTCCCAGCGGCGTGCGGAGGATACCGCCGCGGCGCGCGAGGTCGGCCCGGTAACCTATCGGGTGCTCAAGCCGTGGATCTTGCCGACGGCCAACCGCTTCATCCACGACGCCGCCCAACGTCACGCTCGCCCCGCGGGCGATACAGGGTCAAATTTGCCATACGTGCAGCTGGACTTTGACGACAGTGGCTGGACGCCGGTCACGCTGCCGCACGACTGGGCGATCAGCGGTCCCATCAATTCGGACGGCACGGGCGGAGGGATGGGCCGGCTGCCAAACCCAGGGATTGGCTGGTATCGCCGAAGGCTTGAAGTCCCGGCAGAGGATGCGGGCAGATTCTTCTTTCTCGATGTCGACGGAGCAATGTCCTACTCCGCCGCTTTCCCCGCCGCTGATCGCAAGGCGTTCGGCGGTCTCGCGCTGGCGATCATCCGCGCTATTCCGGGCGCGCCCGGGGCCATCACCGTCACAGGTCAATCAGACGGGCTGGAGGACGGGCGGATCGAGATCCACAGCGAACGGACGCCGCGGACTGCGGACGATTTGACACGAAAGTAAACCCATAGGTCGCCATCGCGTCTCGCCATGAACAATATCGCTCGCAATCTGACGGCCGCGTCGGCAAGAATGCGCCTTCTGTCCGTCCATCGGCGGAACGACTGGGCGTGGGCCTTCGTCACGGTACTGCTTTGGTCGGCGTCGACCGCGGAGGCAATCAGCCCGCCGTCGCAGCCGCCGATGATCTCCACAAGCGTATCAGAAAATGCTTTTCCGCTGGCCCGCGCCGGTCGACCCGCTGCACTGATCGTCGACTCCGCGGACTGGCCAGGCGTCCTACGGGTGGCGACGCTGCTACAGGCCGATCTTTCCGCAGTCGTTGGCGCCGAACCGCAACTGCTGCCAATTCAAGGCGTCGACGAGATCCCGCCCGGCCAGCCGGTGGTTCTGGTCGGGACGCTGGGTCGAAGCGCCATCGTCGACGCCCTGGTCGACGCGGGCGCCTTCGACCCCACGGGGCTCCGCGACAAGAAGGAAAAGTTTATCATCGAGTCGGTCGTCCATCCTCTGCCGGGCGTCGACCGCGCGCTAGTCGTCGCCGGCAGCGACAAGCGCGGGACGATCTTCGGCCTGTTTGAATTGGCCGCCCAGGCCGGCGTTTCGCCCTGGCATTGGTGGGCTGACGTCCCCGTGACCCGACAGGAGAATCTCTCTGTGCTGCCCGGACGGCACACGCTGGGCGAACCGGCCGTTGAGTTTCGCGGCATCTTCATCAATGACGAGGCCCCTGCGCTGGCGGGTTGGGCGCACGAGAAGTTCGGCGGGTGTAACAGCAAATTCTACGAGCATGTGTTTCAGCTCATTCTGCGACTGCGCGGCAACTATCTGTGGCCGGCGATGTGGGGCCGCTCGCTGTTCGACGACGACCCGGCGAGCCAGCAACTCGCCGACGAATACGGGGTGGTCATCGGCACGTCGCACCATGAACCGATGATGCGAGCGCACGTTGAGTGGGAGCGGTACGGCGAGGGACCTTGGAACTATGAAAAGAACCAAGCCGTCCTGCGCAATTTCTGGGCGGAGGGAATTCGCCGCATGGGCGACTGCGAGTCGGTGGTCACCATTGGCATGCGCGGCGACGGCGACGAACCGATGGCCGAGCAGGCGAACATCGCCCTGCTGGAGCGCATCGTCGCCGACCAGCGCGCGATGATCGCCGAGGTTACGAACAAGCCGGCCCCGGAAACCCCTCAGTGTTGGGCTCTCTATAAAGAAGTCCAGGAGTATTACGATCGAGGCATGCGAGTTCCCGACGACGTGATGTTGTTGCTCTGTGACGACAACTGGGGGAATATTCGCAAGCTGCCGGCACTGGACTCCGCGCGGCGGCCCGGCGGCTACGGCATCTACTATCACTTCGATTACGTGGGCGGGCCGCGCAACTACAAATGGCTCAACACCAATCCGCTGCCACGAATCTGGGAGCAGATGCATCTGGCCGATGCCTACGGCGCCCGCCGACTGTGGATCGTTAACGTGGGCGACATCAAGCCCATGGAGTTTCCGATCAGCTTCTTTCTCGACTACGCCTGGAACCCCGCCGCCTGGTCGCACGAGCACCTTGGCGACTACGCGCGCAGCTGGGCGGCGCAACAATTTGGACCGGAGCAGGCGGAAGAAATTGCCGACTTGTTGACCAAATACGCCAAGTACAACTCCCGCCGAAAGCCCGAGTTAATTGCGCCCGAGACGTACTCGCTGGTCAATTTCGGAGAAGCTGATCGCGTCGTCGCCGAGTGGCGCGCGCTCGCCGAACGGGCTCGACGAGTCGCCGGGCAACTGCCGGCTGATCTCGCCGACGCTTACTTCCAACTCGTGCTCCACCCGATCGAGGCGTGCGCGAATCTCAACGAACTCTACGTCACCGTGGCAAAGAACCGGCTTTACGCCGCTCAGGGGCGCACCGAAACCAACGCACTGGCCGACCGCGCGGCAGAGCTGTTTGCACGCGACGCCGAGATTTCTCGGCAATACAACGAAGAGATCGCCGCCGGCAAGTGGCGGCACATGATGGATCAAACGCACATCGGTTACACGTCGTGGCAGGAACCTCCACGGAACGTCATGCCGCAGGTGGAACGTCTGGACGGTCCGCCAGACGGTCCCGCCTGGGGGATTGCCGTCGAAGGGAGTCGCCAATGGCACGCTCCGGACGACGCGCCGGCGTCGCTGCCGCCGCTCAATCAGTTCGGCGCCGCTCGGCGGTGGATCGACGTGTTCGCCCGCGGTTCCGCCGAAGTATCCTTCACTGCAACGACGTCGCAGCCCTGGCTGTCAGTCTCGCCAAACAACGGGACGACCGGCAGAACCAAACGATTGCAGGTTGCCGTCGACTGGGCCCAAGCGCCGACCGGCGACGCAACGGCCCGCATTCAGATCAGCGCGAACGGCGCAATCGCGACCGTGAACGTCACCGCCCTTCGCCCGCCTGCTCCGCCCGAAGGATTTGTCGGCTTTCTCGAAGCCGACGGGTTTGTTTCGATCAACGCGGCGGACGCGACGGAGTTTCAGCCCGGCGCTCAAGCGGTGTGGACCGTGATCGAGGACCTGGGTCGTACGGGGTCGGCCGTGAGCCCGCTCCCGGCAAATGTTCCCCAACAGTTGCCTGGCGACGGGGCGCCCTGCCTTCAGTACAGCTTGCTGCTAGCCGAGTCCGGACCGGTCGACGTACACATATACGCCTCGCCGACGCAGGATTTCACATTCACCAACGGGCTGGAATTCGCTGTTTCATTCGACGACCAACCACCGCGCCGCGTCAACCTGCAAACCGACCCGTCGGCGTCAAATTGGAACGAACAAGTCGCTAACAATGCTAATCGGATGGCGGTCCGCCTCGATCCCGGCGCCGCAGGACGGCACGTGTTGAAAGTCTGGATGGTCGATCCCGGCGTGGTCGTTCAGAAGCTCGTTGTCGCGCGAGGGCCGCTGCCCGAAAGTTATCTTGGTCCGCCGCCGAGCGCACGCTTCAGCCCCAATGATTGAACGGTTGATCCCTGAGCCGCTACGCAACACGGGTGTGACAATCCACCGGCTGCACGTCGCGGGGCGTTGCAGCGCACTCAATCGAGACCGCAGAATTGCAGACCGCAGCGTTGTCGAGACGCCAGAAGTCGTTATCCACGACACAAGAACCCCGTTGATTGGAGTTAGTTGAATGGCCGCCCAACGATTGCCGTTGATTCTTATTCTCGCCTTCTCAGGCGCAGCGATGACGGCTTCGGCACGCGCCGACTCGCCAGCCGCGGCCGACGACTTTCAGCCGTCGGCGATCAACCAACCGGGCCGGGAATATCCGCAGGTCAACTCCGAAGGACGAGTCCGCGCCCGTATCGTCGCACCGGAGGCGAACGCGGTGCTGTTGGACATTGGCGGCGTAAAGTATCCGATGACGAGAGATGAAGGCGGCGCCTGGACTGGAGACTCAGAGCCGCAGGACGAAGGGTTTCACTACTACCAATTGGTAGTCGACGGCGCCCAGGTTCCAGATCCCGGTACGACCTATTTCTACGGCGCCGGCCGCTGGGGCAGCGGCGTCGAAGTGCCCGCGGCGGACCAGGACTTCTACGCATTGAAGGACGTCCCGCACGGCGTGATTCGCGAGCACTATTACTACTCCCAGGCCGACGACAGCATGCGGCATTGCTTCGTGTACGCCCCGCCCGGGTACGATGCGGACGCGACGAAACGATACCCGGTGCTCTATTTGCAGCACGGCGGCGGCGAAAATGAATACAGCTGGCCTCATCAGGGCCTGGTCAATTTGATCATGGACAACTTGATTGCCAAGGGGGAAGCCGTCCCATTTCTCATCGTGATGGACAACGGAACATGGAAGGCGCCCAATGGCGCACGTCGGGGAGGGGCATGGCCGCCTGCTGGTTGGTCTGACGGATTCAAAAAGACCTTGCTTGAAGGCGTCATCCCGATGATCGACGCCAACTACCGAACGCTCGCCGACCAGCCTAATCGGGCGATGGCGGGGCTCTCCATGGGCGGCATGCAGACCAACGCCATTGCGATGGAGAACCTGGACGTGTTCTCGCACATCGGCATCTTCAGCGGCGGGACGGTCGGCGATCCGGCCTCGGCCCACGGCGGCGTGATGTCCGACGCCGAGGAGTTCAACGCGAAGGTGAAGTTGATCTTTCAAAGTTGCGGGTCGAAGGAGCGCCCGGAAGCCTTGCGAGCCAATCATCAACAGCTCAGAGCCGCCGGTCTTAACAGCGTCTGTTACATCTCGCCAAACACGGCCCACGAATGGCAGACGTGGCGGCGCAGCTTGAAGGAGTTCGCGCAACTGCTGTTCCAGGACGAGCCGCTTGAAAACGCGGCTCCGTCTCCGCAGCCAAAGCCAACAGGATCTGATCAAGCTGCGGAAGCGCTACGGATCAACGCCGGCGCCTACCAGCCGTTCGCGGACTCGGCCGGCGTCGTTTGGCTGGCGGAGGAGGGATTTGACGGTGGTGCGACAATCGACCGCAATCCGTCCACGAAGATCGAGGGATCGGAAAAACCACAGCTATATCGATCCGAGCACTACGCGATGAACTCCTTTTCCGTGAAGATCCCAAACGGCAGGTATGTGGCGACCCTTCATTTTGCGGAAACCTTCGAGGGGATCCACGGTCCGGGCGAGCGAGTGTTCTCCTTCAACGTGCAAGGGCGCGTGTTTAAGGACTTTGACATTTGGGTCAAAGCGGGCGGCCCCAATCGGGCCTACGTCGAAACAACGCCGGTGGACGTCACCGATGGCCAGTTCCGCATTGACTTTGCGAGTCAGGTGGAGAATCCAGCGATTAATGCAATTGAACTCGTTCGCGAAGACGCCTCCGTGTCTCAAGAAGCAGATTCCGTGCTCAAGGACGCCTACGCGGGGGATTTTCTCATCGGGGTCGCCATCAACCGGACCATCGCGACCGATACGGCTGTTCGGGCGGACAACGTCAACCGAACGCTAGATCAAGTTCGCGGCGACACAGTCCTTGTGCTGAAGCAATTCAATTCCGTTTCGCCCGAGAATGACTTGAAATGGGCGCTGATTCATCCGCACCCGGGGCCGGACGGCTACGACTGGGCGCCTGCCGACGCCTTCGTCGAGTTCGGGAATCGACACAATATGTACGTTGTCGGCCACACGCTGGTTTGGCACAGTCAGACGCCCGACTGGGTTTTTGCCGGGACGATCCCGCCGCCGGAGCCGGCCGTGGCCGCGGCCGACTCGTTCCGCCGCCGATTCGGCTACCAGGGACCCCGCGCGTCGCGCGACGAATTGCTCCAGCGGATGCACGATCATATCCACGCCGTCGTTGGCCGCTACAAAGGAAAGGTCCAAGCTTGGGACGTGGTCAACGAGGCAATTTCAGACGGCGGCGACGAAGTGCTGCGCAATTCGCTGTGGAAGCAGATCGTCGGCGACGATTTTATCGCCAAAGCGTTTCAGTTCGCGCACGAGGCGGACCCCGACGCCCTGCTGCGCTACAACGACTACGGTCTGGAGAATCCGGCCAAGCGCGCGAAGCTGATCAAGCTGATCAAATCCCTGCAGGAGCAGGACGTGCCGGTGATGGCCATCGGCACGCAGACCCATATCAGCGCCTCCTCGCCGACCTATGAAGAAATGGACCAAGCGTTGACGGAGCTCGCGTCCCTTGGTCTGCCCATCCACGTGACCGAACTGGACGTCAACACGGCCCAAGAGGGACAGCGTCGCACGACCGCCGACCTGTCGGAGGACGTGTCGGGCGGGGGCTTGGTCGACCGCGCCTTGGAGCGCCAGGCACAGCAGTACGCCAATGTCTTCAAGACGTTTCTGTCCCACAAGGACTCGGTCAAGCTCGTCACCTTCTGGGGCGCCAATGACGGAGTCTCCTGGCGCGCCAACGGCAAGCCGCTGCTGTTCGACCGAGAGAACCAGCCCAAGCCGGCGTTTGAGGCGGTGATCAGGGTCGCCGAAGAGCGGTAGTCGTAAACGTCGCAGTTCGTCGGCGCTGCGCCTGTCTTACGGGGAGTTGAAGAAACGGATGAATCGCCGCCTCGTTGTTTGCGTACTCGGAGCTGTGCTCGTCGCCTCAGGCGATGTCGCCGCACAAGACCCCGACTTCTACGTCTTCTTGTGCTTCGGGCAGTCCAATATGGAGGGCTTTCCGGGCATTGTCGACGAAGATCGAGGTCCCGTCGACGACCGCTTCCAACTGCTCGCGGCGGTCGACTTTCCCGAATTGCGGCGAAAGCAAGGCGGCTGGAGCCAGGCGGTTCCGCCGTTGTGCCGACCAGAAGCAGGACTGTGCCCCGCCGATTATTTCGGCAGAACGCTGGTCGAGCGACTTCCCCCAAAGATTCGCGTCGGCGTGGTGAACGTATCGGTGGGCGGCTGTAAGATCGAACTGTTCGACAAGACTGGTTACGAATCCCACGCCTCGCAGGCCCCTGCCTGGATGGTCTCGACCATCAACGCCTACGGCGGCAATCCCTACGGACGGCTCGTCGAGATGGCCCGTGTTGCGCAGAAGCGAGGCGTCGTGAAGGGCATCCTGTTGCATCAAGGGGAGTCGAATACGAACGACAAGCAATGGCCGGCCAAAGTCAAAGGGGTTTACCAGAATCTCCTGAACGATTTGGATCTCAACGCTGCAGAGGTTCCGCTGATCGTGGGCGAGTTGGTCTCCGCCGAAGCGGGAGGCGCCTGCGCAAGCATGAACGCAATGATTCGGCAGCTGCCGAGAACGATCCCCACGGCCCGCGTCGTTTCCTCGGAGGATTGTGACGGTCTGCCCGACCACCTGCACTTTACGCCCCGCGGTTACCGAGAATTAGGCAAGCGGTACGCTGACGTCATGCTTCCCCTGCTGACGCCGAACATCAAGAACCCCCAGTAGTTTTGGACGGAAGAAGTTCGGCGGATGGGACGGTTCGAAGGTCCGCCGGCAAAAAGCCCCGGGAGGAAGAGACCAAGAAGCTCAACTCGCTGGCGGTCGGTCTTAGCCTCGGTGGGCAAAGATCCTGCCGGACGTCGTACCAAGGAGTCGCGGAGCAATGCTCGTCGCCGCCAACGGTTCCACGAAGCCCAAGATCGCCACTGGCGGCCGGATCAAATCGATTGCCAAGACTTATGAAACAACTCGCAATTCTGACTTTCGTCCTCTGCCTGCTCACAGACTATCCTGCTCGCGCCGAGACGTCGCAATCGAATCAGCGACTCATTGTGTTGACGGACATCGAGGCGGACCCCGATGACACGCAGTCGTTGGTCCGGCTGTTGCTGTACTCGAACTCGATCGACGTCGAAGGCCTGATTGCCACCACGTCGGTGTGGCAGAAGACGCGCGTAGCGCCTGAGTCAATCCGGCGCGTCATTGGAGCCTATGGCGAGGTGCAGCCGAACCTCTGCCTGCATGAAGCGGGCTACCCGGACGCTGACTCGCTGCTGGCGGTGGTGTCCGAAGGACCGACCGTTTACGGCATGAAAGGAGTCGGGGAGGGCAAAGACTCTCCCGGCTCAGAACGCATCATCGAACTATTGGAGAAGGACGACCTCCGCCCCCTGTGGATTTCCGTCTGGGGAGGCGTAAACACCCTCGCGCAGGCGCTGCACAAAATCAATACCAGCAAACCGAAAGCGGAGGCCAGGAGTCTCATCAGCAAGCTACGGGTCTACGCGATCTCCGACCAGGATGACAGCGGCATTTGGATCAGGAACAACTTCCCGGAGCTATTCTACATCGTGAGTCCCGGAGATCATTACGGCAGCGCGACCTGGTCCGCGATCAACACCGTGGTCGATGGCATCGACAACCACCGAATCAGCAACTCCTGGTTGGCGCAGCGTATCCAGCAGGGCCATGGTCCCCTGGGGGCTGCGTACCCGGACGTGACGTGGGGCATGGAGGGAGACACTCCGGCCTTCTTGTCCCTGATACCCAACGGCCTCAATGCGCCGGAACGCCCCGACTGGGGCGGTTGGGGAGGCCGCTACGAACTCGAGAAGCCGGCGTTCGACGCCGCCCGCAAGGGCAGCTCGGGCGTCCCTCATCAGCCGGAAACGCGAGAGATATGGACCGACGCCTCGGACAATTACACGCCGTTCGTCGCGTCCGAATTCGGCCTAGCGATGCAGCCCGGCAAAGACTCGTTCTCCGGCAACAAAGTGACGCTCTGGCGCTGGCGCAATGACTTCCAGAACGACTTCGCCGCTCGGATGAACTGGTGCATCGCCACTTATGAAGCGGCAAACCACCCCCCGGTTCCCCTGTTAAGTCATTCCGACGACCTCACCGTCGAGTCAGGCGGCGGCTTGAGCCTCGACGGCAGCGGGAGCGTCGACCCGGATGGAGACTCTCTCAGCTATCAGTGGTTCAATTATCCCGAGGCGGGATCGCTCGAAGACCCAATTAGCCCGCCAAGGAACAGACCTTCCGTTTGGTTGAAGATGCCCAAAGTGGAAGAAACCGAAACCGCCCATTTCATTCTTCGCGTCACCGACAAAGGTTCGCCTCCGCTGTCGAGATACAAGCGAGTTGTCGTGAAGATCGTGCCCCGGTAGCACGGCGCGATTGCGTTTAGCTTGTGTCGCAACAATGGCGTCCTGTACAAGAACGGCGCCAATACCAAGATGCGGCCGCCACTCAAGTTAGAGCCTGGGCCAGCGCGCGATCTAGGTAACTTAGGGTAACGCGGCAGTTATTTCCATGCAAAATTCTTTCGCGTCACATTCCTCGGCGCGAGAGGTTTTTCGATGCTAGCGATCGGCGAGCCGGATTGATCACGCCGTCGCAGTTCGAGGTGCGAGGCGGGCGGACCACGACTGGCTGCGCCGGGTCGGTCGTCACCTCGCACTGCTCTCGAAACACCCGTTCCAGCAGGACGAAGGAGACCAACTCCGCGGCGTCGCCGAGGCGGAATTGCTGGATCAGCGCATGCACGTCGAGGGCGGCCTCCGGCAGCCGGCGCTTCGATTCGCTCGGTCGGGTGTTGGCAAAGCAGCCGTCTCCTTGTCGCTCGACGTATTTCCGCAGCATCTCGGCGTCAACCTCCGCGTAGCGGTCGGGATGCGTGCGCCGCAGCTCCCGCAGGAACTTGCTGGTCGCCTCGACCAGAATCCCCAGCCGCGTCAGGCCGCGAATGGCCGACTTCACGGTCGTCGAATCGAGCCGCTGCCGGCTCGTGTCAATGCCGACGCGAGCGATCAATTGGTCGGTGAGCGTCCGAAACAGGACTTCGTCGAGCCCCAAGTCCAGGATCCGACGCCGGTAGTTCCGCAGCGTCCGTTCGCACAGGTAAGCGTCGGACTCGTACTGAATGTCCAGGGCGTAATGCCAGCCGATGTTCAGCGCAACCGCTTCTGCCGTCTGCTGGTCGGTCAGGTCGTGGAGCTGTTGCAGAATCAACGCCCCCAGCGCCGCGTACAAGTCCTTGCTCGGCCGACCCACTTCTTCTCGAAATCCACTCGCCAATTCCTTGACCGTCAACTGCGTCAGCAAGTAATCGCGAAACACGCCCGCCCAACTTCTTTTCAACAGCTTCCGCCGTTGCG
>JAGQOU010000009.1 GCA_020427145.1 Planctomycetales bacterium
CGTCGCCGTCCACGTCGACGACGCGGACCTCGAGGTCGCCCCGGCGCGAGAGCGGCGCGCCGAGCCGCTCGGGCCAGCCGACCACCGCGACCCGCCCTCCGTCGGGGAGGGCGTGGGCGAGCTCGTCGAGGGTCGGATCGGCGTCGAGCTCGGCGTGGCACCGCCACGCCTCGTCGGCCGGGTCGGCGGCGAGCAGCGTGCGGGCGCACACCCACCACACGGGCCCGTTGGCCGGATGGCGATCGATCAGCCGGCGGCACGCCGTGACGAGGGAGGTCGGGTCGCTCGCGAAGGAGGCGAGCGACGCTGCCGCCTCGGACACGACGTCCTCGTCGGGCGCGCTGGTGGCCCGGGCCACGAACCGCAGGCGCTCGATCGGGTGCACGGTCCGACGCTACCGGCGCCGCAGCGACCGCCGGTCGGGTCAGGCGCCCGGCTTGAAGATCATCAGGTAGAGCTCCAGCACGATCACCAGGTGGAGGATGCCGCCGGCCATCGACAGGATCTTCTCGGCACCGACGTCGCCCGCCACGACCCGCTTCTCGGCCGGCGCCATCATCCCGAACACCACGCCCAGCGCGACGAACCACAGGAGCATGGCCACCGACAGCCACGGCTCGCTGAACTCCCAGACCTCGTTGCTCATGCCCACCAGCCCGAACCCGAAGATGCCGCCGAGGGCCAGGGCCGGGCCGTGCACCTTGGCGCTGTTGCCCGAGGCGAGCTCGGCGATGGTGGGCCCCACCGGCTTGCCGGCCTTCTTCAGGCGGACCGAGACGAAGGGCCACACGAAGCTCGGGGCGAAGGCCACGATCATCGCCAGGATGTGCAGCAGCAGCAGGACGTCGTAGCCGGTGTCGCCGATCGCGCCGATGAGCATGGGTTCCTCCTGGGTCGGGGTGCGCCGAAGCTACCCCTTGGCGCCGACGGGGCACGGCGCCGACGGATCTGCGTCGCGAAGAGCGCGCCCACTACCCTGCCCGCCGTGGTCACCCAGGTCGCCGAAGACACGCAGCTCACCGCCATCGGCGGCCAGTCCCGCTCCATCGCCGAGTGGACCACCACCTTCCAGCTGCTCACCGTCGTGCTCGATCCCTACACCGAGCAGAGCGCGTGGCTGCTCGAGACCGCCGGGCGCATCCTCCGGGTGTTCCGGGGCGCCGACGTCCGCACCGCGTGGATCGTCACCGCCGACGAGCAGGACGCCAAGCGGTTCCTCGGCCCCTGGGCCGACGAGTTCCTCACCTTCGTCGACCCCAAGCGCGAGGCCGTGGCCGCCCTGGGCCTCGAGGCGCTCCCGGCGCTCGTCTACGTCCGCCAGGACCTGGCGCTCGTGGGCACGGCCGAGGGCTGGGACCCCGAGGCATGGGAGTCGCTCGGCCGGCTCGTCGCCAAGGTCACCTCGTGGAGCTTCCCGAAGCTGCCCGGCGCTGGGGATCCCGGCGCCTACGCCGGCTCGCCCGCCACGGGCTGATCAGCTCCCCGCCACCCCGCCGCGGGTGAGCGCCAGGGCGTCGAGCGCCCGGTCGAGCTCCTCCTCGCTCAGCTCGCCGGTCGCCGCCACCAGCTCGCGGATCGACGTGCCCGTGCGCTGGCTCTCCTTGATGAGCTGGGCCGTGCGCTCGTAGCCGAGGTAGGGGTTGAGCGACGTGGCGATGGCCGGCGACGACTCGGCGTTGGTGCGGCACCGCTCGACGTCGGCCTCGATGCCGGCGACGCAGCGGTCGGCGAACACGCGGCTCACGTTGGCCAGCAGGTCGATCGACTCGAGCACGTTGCGGGCCATCACGGGCAGGTAGACGTTCAGCTCGAAGTTGCCCTGGCTGCCCGAGAAGGCGACCGCGGCGTCGTTGCCCATGACCTGGGCGGCGACCTGGGTGACGGCCTCGCAGAGGACGGGGTTGACCTTCCCGGGCATGATCGACGAGCCCGGCTGGAGGTCGGGCAGGCGGATCTCGGCGAGGCCGGTGCGCGGCCCGCTCGCCATCCAGCGCAGGTCGTTGGCGACCTTGGTGAGGGCCACCGCGGTGGTGCGGAGCTGGCCCGACGCCTCCACCAACCCGTCGCGGCTGGCTTGGGCCGCGATGTGGTCGGTGGCCTCGGTGAGCGGCAGGCCGGTGCGCTTGGCCAGGCGCCGCACCACCTCGGCCCCGAAGTCGGGCGGCGCGTTGAGGCCGGTGCCCACCGCGGTGCCGCCGATGGCCAGTTCCCCGAGATGGTCGCGCAATTTTTCCAAACGGCTCATTCCGTGGGCAATCTGGCTGGCGTAGCCGCTGAATTCCTGCCCCAGACGGATGGGGGTGGCGTCCTGGAGGTGGGTGCGCCCGATCTTGATGATCTTGTCGAATTCGTAGGCTTTTGCTTCCAGAACCCCGTGCAGGTGCTGCAGGGCCACCAGCAGGTCGCGCTCGACCGCTTCCAGAGCGGCCAGGTGCATGGCGGTGGGAATCACGTCGTTGCTGGATTGCCCCATGTTGACGTGGTCGTTGGGATGCACGGCGCCCTCGGCGCCCTTGGCGCCCAGCCCCAGTCCCAGTCGCTGGTTGGCTAGGTTGGCGATCACCTCGTTGGCGTTCATGTTGGTCGAGGTGCCCGAGCCGGTTTGATAGATGTCGACCGGGAAGTGTTCGTCGTACTTGCCCGCCGCCACGTCGCGCGATGCGGCGACGATCGCTTCGGTGCGCTTGGCGTCAAGCTTGCCGAGTTCCTGGTTGGCGATCGCGCAGGCCGCCTTGAGGTGTCCGAAGGCGTGAATCACGGACGCCGGCACCGGCTCGTGGGCGATGGGGAAATTGTCGACGGCCCGGGCGGTCGACGCCCCGTACAGCGCATCGGCGGGCACTTGCATTTCACCCATGGTGTCGCGTTCGGTGCGGAACTTGGTCATGGCAGCCTCGAAGGTATGTGAGATGTGGGATGTTTGATTGTTGATGTGAAGGCGGCGGCGAGCCGCGGCGTCCTCGGCCGCGGCGCGACCAACGCGGCTACGGCCAGTTGTCGACCATCACCGTATCGTCGTGCTCGTACGCCGGAGCGCAGCAACAGAGAAATCGCAGCGGCACGTCGCCCAGCGTAGTGATTTGGTGCTTCGCCCCGGGCGGAATGGCAATCGCGTCGCCGGGGCCGACTTCCCGCACGTCGTCCTCCACCTGCATCCGGCCGCGGCCTTCCAGCAGGTAGTAAATCTCTTCGCACTGCGGGTGAAAGTGGGGCTCCGTCGCCGCACCCGGAGGGAGTCGGGCTTCGGCCAGGCTTTGATTGCGAATCGCGGAATTGCGATGCGCCAAGAGTTCGCGGATCTCCGAACCGTCCTTCGTGGTGAACGGCGGGGCATCGGCCAGATTGATGACGTCCATGGCGGCGGCGGTGGGCAAGCGGCGGCGGGCAAAGCCGTCATTGTCGACGCGCGAGCCGTTTCGCTCAATCCGTGCGACCTCCGATTTCTTCGGGCGATTCCGCACACTCGGGGATACGCCGTCGACTCGCCACGGCGAACACGCGGAGTTCACCGAGGAAAGCAGAGAAGCGAGGGCCCGGTCGCTCGGCGTCCTGGTGAAATCGGAGGCGAGGAAGTCTGCGCCCCGACCCGGCTCTAAGCCGCCGCTTCGCCGGGAGGATCGAGATGGATGTCGAGCTGCGGGAAAGGAATGCTGATGCCCGCTGCGTCGAGTTCCATTTTCACGGCGCGAATGAGTCCTTGCTTGCCGTCCAGGAACACGTCGCCCTTGATCCAGCCGCGCACCTGCCAGTCGACGCTGGAGCCGCCCAGGCCGACCAGCACCACGGCCGGCTCTGGTTCCGATTCGACCTGTGGAACGCTGCGGAGCGCCTTCTCCAGCACGCGGCGGGTCTCGTCAATGCTGGCGTCGTAGCTAACGCCCACGTCGATGTCAGCCCGTCGGGCTCTGTGGTAGGTGATGTTTTCGATCACCGCGCCGTAGATCTGGCTGTTGGGGACAATGATCCGTCGATTGTCGAAGGTGTCCAGCGCCGTAGTGAACAGCTCGATCTCGAACACCTTGGCCGTGTAGCCGGCGACGTTGACCACGTCGCCCACTTTGTACGGCCGAAAGATCAGCAGCATCGCGCCGGCGGCGAAATTGGAGAGCGTGCCCTGCAGCGCCAAGCCGATCGCAATGCCTGCGGCGCCGATGACGGCGGCGAAGCTGGTCGTCTCGACGCCGAACCAACTGAGGCAAGTCAGCCCTGCGACGAGCAGAATCAGCCAGCGAACCAGCTTGGCGAAGAACAGCGTGAGGGTCGCATCAAACCGCACGCGCGTCATCGCACGTCGTACGGCCGCGGCCGCCCAGCCCGAGAGGGTCCAGGCCAGCGTGAGCAGCACCAGCACCAGCGCGACGCTCATGCTGTAGTATTTGGCCAGATAGATCCAGTCGTTGTTGCTGAGCTTGCTGAGGTCGAGCGAAAAAATGTACTCCAGCAGCTTGGCGCGGTACTCGTCGGGAGTCAGTGGCGAATTGGCAGGGGCCTGGCCGGCATCGCCGACCTGGGCCAAGAGCGGCAGGAATATGGATTTCATCTTCAGCAAGCGGTTGGCGTACGATGGTTGGTCCGTGCGGCGCGGTGTGGTACCGAACCATTCCCGCCGCGTCGAGCCCGATCGGGGCCCTGCCCCTGACTGACAGCTGACAGCAGACCGCTTTTGCCATGAATTTCCTCGCCCACAGCCTGTTTTGCAGCGACGATCCCTACGAGATCGCCGGCGCCGCGGTGCCTGACTGGCTGCCGCTGACTCGCCCACGGGTGCGCTGCCGCTCGAAGGCGGCGGCCCCCTTTGTCGAGCACGAGAACCCCGCGACCGCGGCGCTCGCCCGGGGCGTCATGCGGCACCATGCCGACGACGACTGGTTTCACAACTCGCGGGCCTTCGCCGAGTTGGAACTGCAGTTTGCCCGGGCGATCCGGCAACTCACCCGCGACGAAGACGGCATGCGGCCGAAATTCCTGGGGCACATCCTCGTGGAATTGCTGCTGGATGCCACGCTCGCCGAGCGCGATGCGGACCTGCTGCCGCGCTACTACGCCGACATACAGCGCATTGCCCCGCAGCACGTTGCCGCCGCGGTCAGCGAATTCGCGGCCGCAGACGCGTCGCAGCTGGAGACGATCATTCCCAAGTTCATCGAGTTGCGGTTTCTGTTCGACTACGCCGACGACGAGGGGCTGCGGTTCCGGCTGAACCAGGTCATGCGCCGCGTCCGGCTGCCCGAGTTGCGCGAAGATTTTGTCGACATCCTGCCGGCGGCGCGCGGCGCCATCGCCGAGCGGGCCGACGAACTGCTAGCGGCGCCAGCGATGGCGTGACGTTGTTGGTCGCGGCCCTCTTGGCGTATCATCGCGCCTCGATGCCAGCTCACGACCCAACGCCTGCCGAAGCAACCGCCGCTCGATTCTCCATCGAGCGATTGTCATCGGCGTTTGCGCGGCTGATGGGCGCTCCTGCGGGGCAAGCGGCGACCGCCGTTCCTGCAGACCCCGCGGCAGAGGCCATCGTTGTTGACGAAGCGGACGCGCCGCCGTCGCCACAGATGATCGTCGAAGGCATGCTGTTCGTGGGCCGGCCCAATGGCAGGCCGCTCACGGCGCGCGAGATGGCCGAGCCGATTCGCGGCGTCGAGCCAGCTGAGATCGACGAGATTGTCGGGCGGCTCAACGCGACCTACGAAGCGAGCGGGGCGCCGTGGGAGATTGTCGCGCAGCAGGGCGGTTTCCGCATGCAACTGCGGGCGAGTTTTCAGGGCGTCCGACAGCGGCTGCGCGGCGAAGCGCGCACGGCCAAGCTCACGCCCGCGGCAATTGAGGTGTTGTCGTTGGTGGCCTACCGGCAGCCGATTACCGCCGAAGCAATCAACAAAGCCCGCGGCACGCGCAGCCATCCTGTGCTGGCAGCGCTGGTGCGACGCGAACTGGTCGCGGCCGTGCGCGATCCACCGACCGAGGGGCCACGGCTGACTCGCTATCGTACGACCGAGCGATTCAATCGCGTGTTTGGAATCGCGTCGCCGGCCGACCTGCCGCGCAGCGAAGACTTGGACGATGCCTGACGGGCGATCCGAGCGTCTGGCGGCCGCCCCGCTGCAGGACCGGGCAAAAACGGCCCCTGGGGGCGGATGTCCGGCGCGACCGAAATCGCCGCAAACGGTTTCCCGCAAACGATTTGCCGCCTCTGGAGAACCAAGGCGCTCTGGTCCACGGCGCTGCGATGAGTAGAATCGCGGCCTGCGCTTGCGTGTCCCCCGCGACCGGCGTCGACACGCCGAGCAATCCCGCCGAGAATCCCCAAACGTCCCGCCTGCCGCCGATGTCCGCTCGCGAACGAGTTCTTGACCTTCGCCGCCACGCGCCGGTGATCCTGCCGTCGCTATTGTTGTGCGACTTTGGGAACTTGGAGCGGGAGGTCCGTGCGGTCGAAGCGGCAGGCGCTCATGCTCTGCACCTGGATGTGATGGACGGCGTGTTCGTTGACAACATGACCTATGGCATGCCGATCATCGCCGCGGTCAATCGCGCGAGCGACCTGCCGCTGGACGTGCATCTGATGATCGACAACCCGATCGACTATGTCGACGCATTCATCGACGCGGGGGCCGACGTGTTGACGGTGCATGTCGAGGCCAAGAATCCTCGCGCGGCGTTGGAGCGGATCCGCCAGCGTGGCGCCGCGGCGAGCCTGGCGATCAATCCGTCGACGCCGCTGGCCGACGCCGAGGAGTTGCTGCCGCTGTGCGACATGGTGCTGGCGATGAGCGTGCACCCCGGATTTGGAGCTCAGGAGTTTGACCCCGTGGCCCTGCAAAAGCTGTCGGAACTGCGAAACCGCTTTGGCGACGACTTGTTGCTGGAGATCGACGGCGGCGTGAACGCCGGCACAATTTCCCGCTGCACCGCGGCCGGGGCCGGGATGTTGGTCGTTGGCTCCGCGATCTTTAAGGCCGAGGCGACTTACGCAGACAGCCTCGCCGAACTTAACGAATTGGCACGCAGTTGAGTCACTGCGCCGACGCACCGAATTCAGTCAGATCATACAGATCCAATTTGGCTACCCCATGCAATCCTCTTCCGCTGCAGCGGCGAATACAGGCCCGCGATCGATGTTAACCCTCCTAGTGGTTCGTTCTGGCCTTACCGAGTACGAGCGCCAGGGGCGTATTCAGGGCACGCTCGACGTGCCGTTGTGCGAGGACGGCCGGCTGCAGGCCGAGCGTACGGCCGAGGAACTGCGCGACGCTGCGGCTTCTATCTCCGCTTTGTACGCGAGCGACTGCAAGTGCGCCCAACAAACGGCCGCGATCCTGGGCGACCGCCTCAATCTCAAGCCCAAGTCGCTCAGCAAACTGGCGAACCTCGACCAGGGGCTGTGGCAGGGAATGTTGGTGAGCGAAGTGAAGGACAAGCAGCCGCGCGTATTTCGCCGCTGGCAGGACGAGCCCGACGCGGTCTGTCCGCCCGATGGCGAGACGCTGCAGGACGCCAAGGCGCGCATCGGCAAAGCCATCGCCAAGATTGCCAAAAAGCACAAGGTGGGCGCCGTCGCGTTGGTGCTGCCCGATCCCCTGGCAGCGGTGACCGCGGGGATGTTGGCCGACGAACAGATCTGCGACCTGTGGAGCCCCTGTACGAACGGTCACTCGCTCTGGCGAGCGGTCCAGATCGAAACCGGATCGGCCCGCTGAGTTGCCTGCCACGGCATGGCTCCCCGCCGGCTTGGTTGATATACTGCTGGCTTCCCGCAAACGCCGCAAATAGGCGGTTTTTCCCATGTCCCCGACTGCCCCGGTCATGAGCGACGCCCCTGTTGCCGGCGAGCCGCCCAAACCGCCGCGCGAGAAGCGAGGCGTGCCCAGCGGGCTATGGTTGCGATGCGACGGGTGCGGCGCGACGGTTTTCCGCAAATCGTGCCAGGAGAACCAGAACTGCTGCCCCGAGTGCGACCACCATATGTACATGGGGGCCCGCGATCGGGTGACCTCCGTGCTCGACGCCGGAACCTTTCAGGAATGCGACGCGGAAATGACCGCGGTCGATCCGCTGGGGTTTTCGGACAAGAAGAAATACAGCGAACGGCTTGTTGCTGAACAGAAGCGAACCGGCTTGCGCGACGCGATCCTCACCGGCACGGGCATGATTCGCGCCCGGCGGGTTGCCTTCGCCGTGACCGACTCGGCGTTCATCATGGGCAGCATGGGATCAGTCGTCGGCGAACGACTCGCGCGGCTCATCGAACGAGCAACGCAGGACCAGCTGCCGCTGATCGTGGTCAGCGGCTCCGGCGGCGGCGCGCGGATGCACGAAGGCATCTTCTCGCTGATGCAAATGGCGAAGGTTTCCGCCGCACTGGCTCGCTATGACGCCGCGGGCGGCTTGTTCATCTCGGTGCTCACCAACCCCACCATGGGCGGCGTCGCGGCGAGCTTCGCCTCGCTGGGCGACGTGATCTTCGCCGAACCCAAGGCGCTGATCGGGTTTGCCGGGCCGCGCACGATCAAGGCGACGATCCGCATCGAGCTGCCCGAAGGGTTCCAAACGAGCGAATTCCTGCTAGAGCACGGATACGTCGATCGCATCGTCCGCCGCAAGGAACTCAAAAGCGAAATCGCCCGGGTGATCGACTACTGCGGCAAGCGGTAGGCAACGGCAACGTGCCGGACTCCTGCCCCCCCGTCTGGCGGCAGCCCGAGTCAGTCTGCGTGTTCTTCGAACAGCAAGCTGTCGACGACGCGATCCACGTAGTCGTCATCGGGCGCAATCCCCGAGCGGTTCAGCAAAATGGCCACCGCGGCGCGGCGGTCGGGAAATCGCGTCAAATGCAACGAGAATCCGCGCGTACTGCCTGCGTGATAGATCCGGCGTTCGCCGCGATACTCGTCCAAAAACCAGCCGTAACCGTACTCGGCGTCGCCGCGGTCGGTCTTCACCTGCGGCGATTCCATCGCCTCGTAGGTCGACTCCGCAAGCAGCGTCCGCTCGTCAAGCGCCGCGAGCCAGCGCTGGAGATCGTCGAGCGAACTGTAGACGCCGCCATCGCCGCGGACCGCGCTGGTCAGGCTTTGATCCGCCAGCGTCCACTTGTCGTCGCCAGCAGGCTCGTGCCCATACGCCCGCTCGGCAACGGCATTGATCCCTGCGACATACATCACGGAGCGGTTCATGCCGACCGGCTGAAACAATTCGGTCGCGACGAAGTCGTGAAAGGGCCGCCGCCCCGCCGTCTCGACGATCAGTCCCAGCAACGTGTAGCCGGAATTCGAATACGCGAACTTCGCGCCCGGTGCAAACAGCGGGGCGTTGGTCGCGCGCAGCAACGCCAGGACGTTGAGGTCCGTGAGTTGCAGCGTCGTTCCGTCCGGGATCAAGTTCTCGTAGTCCGGCAAGCCCGAGGTGTGCGTCAGCAGGTGTCGCACTGTGATGTGCCGCCAGTAGTCGGGGCACTCGGGGAAGAACTTGTCGAGCGTGTCGTCCAGCGTCAGGGCGCCGCGGTCGGCCAGCAGTAGGATGGCCGTGGCGGTGACGTGCTTGGTGACCGACGCCAGACGGAAGTTGGTTGTCGGCGAGCAGAGGTCGTCGCGATCGTATCGTCGTCGGCCCCAGGCGTGCTTGAAAACGACCTGGCCGTCGTCGATCGCGAGCACCGCGGCCCCGACGTGCGGCGGCAGCAGCCGTTTGATCCGCTCGGCGGTCGGCGCCTCCGCGGCGTGCGCCGTATGTGCGCAGATCACGACCACTGCGAGCGTCAAGTCGCTGATGCGATTGGCTACGCAACGAGTGATTCTTGTCACGTTGACGGCCGCTTGGTTCGTCGTCATTGCGCCCTTTGCGTCTGTATTTCTGTCAATGGAGATGGCGCCAGCGGGTGACCGGTGCAATTGCGGCCGGCCTGGCGGGAGTGAATGGTCCGAGCCAGATTGTAGCGGCATCCGACGCGGCAGATAACTTCGCGGCAGTTGGTTTCAACGATTTAGGACGGCAACTCGTCGGTGAATCGGACGACGTTTGCGCAACCAAAGCTCTCAACCGCGCGAGACTCGGAGTTCTCGAGGTTCGGGTATCGGCAAGACGCCGCGGGGTCGCTAGAGATCCAAACTCCGCATCGCTTGCCTGGCCAGCAAGCGTTCTTCCTGCTGCTGCTGGTCGACGAAGGTGCGAAACAGTTGCTGCACGCTTTCGGGGCCGCAGCACTCGGCGCATTCTTGCAGAACCTCCAGCAGTCGTTCATCGAGATCGAGCCCCACCTGCAACAGTTCGTCGACCGACGCGTCGGCGTCCAATTGGGGATCGCTGATCGCCAGCGCCGAGGGCAGGTCAAGCCGGCGGCCGAGCCAGGTGTTGAGCACGCTCTGGGGAGCGCCTGACAGGTACTCGGTGAGCGCTGCGGCCAGCTGCCGTTCGTGGTCGCTCATCGACTCCAGCAGCATCCGGGCCCGCGGCTGCGTCACGCGCTTGGCGAGCCGATCGAACAGCTCGCTTTCATGCTGGTGAAAACGGCAAACCTCCTTGAGCACCGTGCCGACTTGTTCGTAACTCATGATTGGCGCCCCCCGTCTTATGCGGTCTCGTCCGGCGAGCCGCCGCGCGGGCAGCGCACGGTGACTACTGGGCAATGGGCGTGCCGCACCAATTCCTCAGCGACGCTGCCGCACAGGACGCGCGACAGCCCGGTTCGACCGTGGGCGCCCACGACGATCGCTTCGACGCCCGTGCGATCAGCAAACCGGATGATTTCCCGCGCCGGGTCGACGTTTTGACACGTCGGCTCGGCGAATAACAACTCGTGCTCGTAGTGCAGGTCTGAGCCTCGCGGCTTCACCGCCTGCAGCCTGGAAAGTTCTTCGCGGCAAGGGGCGGGAACTTGGTCGACCGATTCGCCCACCGGCAACAATTCGTGCTCGGAGACGTGGACGATGATCAACCGGGCGCCCAGATCACGGGCCAGAGCGGCAGCGTACTCCAGGGCGAAATCGCTCGCCGCGGTGTAGTCGGTGGCAAACAACAGCGTGCGCGGGGCCATCTCTGCAGCCCTCCTTCACAATGCTCAATTGTGCGAGCAAGTTTTGGGCGGCAACGCTGAGAAGAAGTGCAAACGGTGCGCCGCATGCAGCGCGCAATTTGCCGCGGAAAACGTGACGCAAATCGTCAACTGCCGGCGCGTGGCGGCGCTGGCTGTGTCGACTCCGCACAGGTGCGGCATGGCGAACACGAAGTGCAGTGGCGGCAAAGACGGCGTGGCGCTACGCGCGTAATGCGCCGCCGACCGACTTGGCCAGTGCGGCGACAATGCGGTCGCGCACCGCGTCAGCTTCTTCGTTGGTCAGCGTGCCGTTGGCCGAGCGGAGTTGCACGCCGAACAGCAGGCTTTTCTTGCCGGCGCCCAACCGCTTCTCATCGCGGTAGGTTTCCTCGTACGAGATGGCTTCGACCAGTTCCCCGCCGGCGACGCGGGCTGTTTCTTCGACCGCCGACCAGCGGACCGCCTCGTCGACCACGATGTTCAAGTCGCGGGCCACCGGCGGATAGGGCGAGAGCGGCGCGACCGTCGTACGCAACTCGGCGGCCTCGATAAGCAACTCCAGGTCAAGTTCCAGAACGGCGGCTGGGCTTCGTAGTTCAAATCGGTCGCGTCCCGAGTCGCCCAACTCGCCGACAACGCCCAGTAGCTGATCGCCAAGCTTCGCCACCGCCTGCCGCGCGGGGTCCAGCAGGGGAAACTCCGCTGCTTCGATGGCAATCCGCGCCGCAGGCGCGACGGCCGCCACCACCGACTCGATAATGCCCTTGGCATCCAGAAAGCCGCGACCGGTGGTCGCGCTCAACACCCGCCGCTCGCGCGGCAATTCGCCCGCTTCCGGCAGATAAACTTTGGCGACTTCAAACAACTCGATGTTGGGATTCGACAGTTTCTCGTTGTGCCGTCGCGCGGCAAGCAGACTCGGTACAAGTGATTGCCGCAGTCGATCAGCGCGCCGCAGCACGGGCGTCGACGCGGCCAACGGCGCGGCGGAGGTCCACGGCCGGAACGCCTCGCACCAAGCGGACTCGACTGCGCTGAGAGTCATGGCCTCATAAAATCCGGCGGCGAACATGACGCCGCGGACCCGCTCGAGCACGCGATCGGAGCGAGTGCGCGTCGATGCGGCCATCTTCACGCCAGCGTCTTCGGGAATTTGCTCATACCCGTAGATCCGCGCGACCTCCTCAATGAGATCAATCTCGCGCGTGAGATCAGCTCGCCAACTTGGCGGAATCGCCTTGACGCAATGGCCGCACTCGTGGGTTTCCTCGCAGCCGAGGTCCGTGAGGATCTTGCGCACTTCCTGCGGCGGCACGTCGATACCCAGCACGCGCGGCAATTGCTCGAACCGCAGCTTGATCTCCGGCCGGGCCGGTCGCTCGGATCCCTCGTCGAGCACGCCCTCGGCCAGTTCGCCGCCGGCGAGTTCCAGGATCAGTTCACAACATCGCCGACTGGCCCAATCGATGCCCTCGGGGTCGACGCCGCGCTCGAAGCGGTACGACGACGGGCTGTGCAGGTTGAGCGCGCGAGCCGTGGCGCGAACGCTCATGCATTCAAAATCAGCCGACTCGATCAGCAGGTCGACAGTGCCCGCGGAGACCTCGCTGTCGGCGCCCCCCATCACGCCGGCCAGGGCGACCGCTCGCTCGGCGTCGGCGATCACGCACGTGCCCGCAGACAGCTCGTATTCCTGGTGGTTGATCGCGGTAAATTTCTCGCCGGGGCGCGACTCGCGGACGATGATCTTGCCGCCTTTGAGTTTGGCGAAATCAAACGCGTGCAGCGGCTGGCCGCACTCCATCATCACGTAGTTGGTCGCGTCGACGACGTTGTTGATCACCGCGATGCCGAGCGTGCGCAGCCGGTTTGCGAGCCACGCGGGGCTGGGGCCAATCTTCACGCCCTTGATGACTCGGGCCGTGTACCGCGGGCAGAGTTCCGGGGCGTCGATCGTTACCGACGCGAGCGAATCGACGGGCTTGCCTTGCGCCTTCGGCTGCGGGGCGGGAACCTTCAGTTCCTTTTGCCACAGCACGGCGATCTCGCGCGCCACGCCGACGTGCCCCAGGCAATCCGGCCGATTGCTGGTCACCTCCAAGTCGACGCCCGTGTCGTCGCCAGCCTGCTGAACGCCCTCGAGGTTGAGCCCCGTGAGCGTAAGCCGCTCAGTCAACTCGTCGAGCGACTTGGGGAGCGCGACGTATTCGGCAAGCCAATCAAGCGAAACAATCATGATATTTGGCCACTCATGTGAGAAGCGCACTCCGGCATGTCGAAAACGACCAAGTCTCAATGACCAATGAAGAGAAATCTTAGCCCGGCATTTTGGTCATTGGGGCTTGGTCATTGACCATTCAAAATCAGAATTGCTCTAAGAACCGCACGTCGTTTTCGTACAGTGCCCGGATGTCGGTAATGCCGTGCTGTCGCATGCAAATGCGTTCCACCCCCAGACCGAAGGCGAAGCCGGTCACTTCCTCGGGGTCGTAGCCGACCGCTCGCAGCACGTTGGGGTCGACCATCCCGGCGCCCCCCATTTCCAGCCAGCCGTGTTCCCCTGCCGCGTTGGTCCAGCTCATGTCGACCTCCACGCTCGGCTCGGTGAACGGGAAGAACGACGGCCGGAACCGCACGTGCACGTCCTGCCCGCCGGCCTCGACGCTGCCAAAGTAGCTTTGGCAGAACAGCCGCAGCACGCTCTTCAGATCGGCCATCGTCACGCCGCGGTCGATCAGCAGCCCCTCGATCTGGTGGAACATGGGGTAATGCGTCGCGTCGGCCGTGTCGGGCCGGTAGACGCGGCCCAGCGAGATGATCCGCACCGGGGGCGGGGTGCTCTCCATCACGCGGATTTGCACCGTAGAAGTTTGGGACCGCAACAGCAGCGGTTTGCCGCCCAAAGACTTAGCCCCCGGTGATTCACCGGGGGTCAATTGGGCCGTGGCTAGATAGAAATTATCAAGCGGATCGCGGGCCGGGTGCGAACGCGGGATGTTGAGTGCTTCGAAGTTGTGCCAATCGTCCTCGATCTCGGGCCCCTCGACGGCCGTGAAGCCGAGCCGGCCCATGATGTCCTTCATCTCGGCAATGGTTTGCGTGACGGGGTGCAACCGCCCCAATCGCACGGGTCGCCCGGGCAGGGTCACGTCGAACGCCTCGCGCTCGGCCACGACCGCTCCGCGCGACTGGCGCTCTTGCGCCGCGGCGAACGCCGCTTCGATCGCCTGCTTGACCTCGTTGAACCGCTTGCCGGCGGCGGGCTTGTCGGCCTTGTCGACCTTGCCCAGGCCCTGCTGCACGGCCTTGAGCCGGCCGGCCTTGGCGCCCAGATATTCGACCCGCGCTGCTTCGAGCGCGGCAGCATCCGCGGCCGACGCGAAAGACGCGTCAGCCTCCGCGCTCAGCGCGTTCAGGTCGGCAATGAAGTCGGCAAGGGCCACGGCACACAAAGGGGAAGCGTTTCAGACGGACCGGCTTATGGAGTTCGCCTTACGCCGCCAGCGCTTCGCGCGCCTTTTCCACCACGGCGTCGAACGCAGCCGAATCGGCCACGGCCATCTCGGCCAGCATCTTGCGATCCAGTTCGATCTGAGCTTTTTTCAGCCCGGCGATCAACTCGCTATAGCGCAAACCACGCTCGCGCGCCGCTGCGTTGATACGGATGATCCACAACTTGCGGAAGTCGCGCTTGCGGACGCGACGGTCGCGGAAGGCGTAAGCCTCGGCCCGCACCAGCGTTTCCTTGGCTGTCCGCAGCAGCGTGCCGCGTCCGCCGGTGTAGCCCTTGGTCTTCTTGAAAAGACGGTTTTTTGCCCGATTACGGGCGCTGCCTTTGGTGGTTCGCATGGGAGTCGAACCCTCGTGTCTACATTGTTCTCGCGCCCAGGCCCCTGCCCCGATGGCAGGCGTTGTTCGCCCGGCGTGGTTGACTTGTGGTTCGCGTTTCACAGCGAACCGAGGCGGCTAAGCCGCCGGCGACCCGGATTGGGTCGGGGCTGATTCGGCGTGACGCAACGCTGCGGGACGCCTTCGCGACGCTCAGTAGCTGTTGCCAGCCAACGCAATGGCGATGTTCTTCGAGGCGACTTCCGCCGCGGCGGTCGTTCCGCGCAGCTTCCGCTTTCGCTTCTGGCTCATACGGGCCGCCAAGTGGCTCGTGCCGGCCGAGCGGTGCATTGCCTTGCCGGTGGCCGACAGGCGGAAGCGCTTCTTGGTGCCTTTGTGGGTCTTTTGCTTGGGCATGTCAGGGCTCGCTGCGGGATCCGCTGGTGAGTGAATGATATCGGCAAGGCCTGCGGCAAACTGTCGCCGAAGCCTGCAATGGGCGTCGAGTCCCGCAAGATACCACTGTTTTCGCCGGCCGAAAAGGGGGACTGAGGCCGGGAAACGTCGCTCCGGGGGAGCGCTGAGGCCCGGGGCGCCCCGGCTTGCGCAGCAGCTGGCCACTGATCTTGCCCAGATTCCCGACTCGCGACTACGATCTCCGCCCCCAGACGCACGGCTCGGCGTCGACGCGAAACTCCCTTGGTAAGGAACCCTCCGATGGCGACAACCCTGGCCCATCTCGCTGAACTCGTGGGCGGAAAGCTCAGCGGCGACGGAACTCTGCTGATCTCCGGAGCGGCAACGCTGGAGACTGCTGAGGCCGGGGAGATCTCGCTCGCCGATCATGTCGATCGGGCTCGGGAACTGGACGCCTCGCAGGCGGCTGCGGCCATCGTGGCGGCCGGCGTCGCAGTGGGAGCCAAGCCAGCCATCGAGGTCGACGACGTGCATGCTGCGTTTGCTCAAATCGTGGAGCACTTTCGTCCTCGCCGCGCCCGAACGCGAATTGGAATCAGCCCCCAGGCCTCCGTCAGCCCCTCGGCCCAAATTGCCGACGACGTCGATATTCACTCCGGCGCGTTCGTCGGCCACGATGTCGTCGTTGGCGCCGGCTCCACCATTCACTCGGGCGTGCGTCTGTTGCCCGGCTGCGTGATTGGCGAACACACGACCATTTTCCCCAATGTGGTGCTCTACGAAGACACCCGTATTGGCAACCGCGTCATCATCCACGCCGGCGCCGTTCTGGGCGCTTACGGATTCGGCTACAAGCAACGCGACGGCCGGCACGAACTGTCCGCCCAGCTCGGCTACGTCCGCGTCGACGACGACGTGGAGATTGGCGCCGGCGCGACCATCGATCGCGGCACCTACGGCCCGACGGTCATTGGCGCTGGCACGAAGATCGACAACCAGGTGATGATCGCGCACAACTGCCGGCTCGGCCGGCACAATCTCATCTGCTCGCAGGTGGGCATCGCCGGCAGCACGACCACCGGTGACTACGTGGTGATGGCAGGTCAGGTGGGCGTCCGCGATCACGTGCATATCGGCGACGGCGCCGTTTTGTGTTCGAAATCCGGCATCAGCAACGACGTTCCCGCCGGCGTGGAGATGCTGGGAGCGCCCGCGACGCCGATTCGCCAGCAAAAACTGCAGTTCGCCGCCATCGCCAAGCTGCCTGAAATGCGTCGCGAGTTCCGTCGTTTGCAAGCCGAGATGGCCGAGCTGCAAGCGCGACTCGACCAATCACACGCCAACGAGAAAGCCGCCTAGTCGTCGTCAGCGCCACGGCTCAGCGAGCCGGGCGCGCTGTCGCCAAACTCCGTATCTCACATGTCAGACACGCTACCAATTTCGCAGCGATCGCCCGAGACCATCGGCCTGCTGGCCGGTTGGGGCGACTACCCGTTAGTGGTCGCGGCGGCGATGCGCCGCCAGGGATATCGGGTTGCGGCGCTCGGCATCCTCAAGCACACCGACCCACGATTGGCAGAGATGTGCGACGAGTTTGCCTGGATTGGCCTAGGCAGTCTCGGCCGCGCGGTCCGGCAGTTTCGCCGCTGGGGCGTCGAGCGCGCCGCCATGGCCGGCAAAGTGCATAAGGCAGAGTATTTCCAGCCCGGTTGGTGGTGGACTCATCGTCCCGATTGGTACTGTCTGAAGACGTTTTCCAAACAGCTCCTCTACGGGTCGTCCGATCGCAGAGACGACACACTGCTAGGATTGATCGTGGACGCGTTTGCCAAAGGGGGAGTTGTGTTTGAGCCGGCTACCGATTTCGCCCCTGAACTGCTCGTGCCCGCCGGGCAGATTGCCGGCAAGCCCCTCTCCGCGCGGCAACGCCGGGACGTGGCGTTCGGCTGGGAGCTTGCCAAACGCATGGGCGGGCTCGATATCGGGCAAACCGTGTGTGTGATGAACCAAGCGCCGATCGCCGTCGAAGCAATCGAAGGCACCGACGCGTGCATTCGCCGCGCCGGCGACCTGTGCGGGGGCGGCGGCTTCACGGTGGTGAAGGTCGCCAAACCGCGGCAGGACATGCGGTTCGACGTGCCGACCGTTGGTGCGCGCACCCTCCAGTCAATCGCCTCGGCGGGAGGGCAGGTCCTGGCCATCGAGGCAAATCAGACCATTCTGGTCGACGAGGTCGAATTTCGTCGCGTTGCCGCGCAGCTGAAAATCAGCGTCGTTGCCGTGGCAGCAGAGGATGCGGCCCGCGGCGCCGCTTAATCGGCGCGGTCTGTTAGACTGCACCGTGGGCTGCGCACGAACTCCGGTGAACCGATTGAGTTCCCGGAGGCGTCGCGGCATTGCGCCAATTCGCCGTCATCTCGGGGGCGTTTCTATGTCGGGTCGCCGTATGGGCGCCGTGTTGCCGCTTAGCCGTCTGTGTTGCGCGGCAACGATTGCGTTGACCGCCGGGGGCGTTGTCTTGCCCGTCTCTGCGGCGCTGGGTGGCGAACCGATGGTCGTTCCCAGCCAGTCGAACGACGCCGAACGCGCGGCTCCCAGGTTGCACAAGTACATGGGGCGGATCATCGCCCCGACCATGCATTACAGTCACGCGGGGTGGCTGACTCGGCCCGAGAGGGACCGGGAAGAGGCTCCTGACCGCCTGCTCGCGCTGTTGTCCGTGCAACGCGGGCAGCAAGTTTGCGATTTTGGCTGCGGAAATGGCTACCACACCGTCAAACTGGCCCGTCTGGTGGGGCCCACAGGCCGGGTGCTCGCGATCGACATTCAGCCGGAAATGCTCGACCTACTGCGGCGACGCACCGAACCGCGCGGCCTGACCAACATCGAGCCCGCGCTTGCCACGGAGGGGGACGGGCGGCTGCCGGCCGCCGCCCTGGACCTGGTCCTCATGGTCGATGTGTACCATGAACTCGACGATCCGGCGGGGGTGCTTGCCCAAGTGCGCAGCAGCCTTTCGCCCCGGGGCCGCGTCGCTCTGGTCGAATTTCGGGCCGAGGATCCCGAGGTGCCGATCCAACCGCTACATAAGATGGAAAAGCCGCAAATTCAAGCGGAATTGACAGCCAACGGGTTCAAACTGGTCGAGCAGCACGACGAACTCCCCTGGCAACACCTGCTGCTTTACGCTCGTGACGACTCTCCCTTGCCGGCGGTGGTGCTAAGCCCCTGGCTGCCTCGGCCGGAATAGGCACGCCTCGTCAATCGGGGTATTGCGGCCTGGTGAAATGCCGTAACTTGTTTCTATTAAACACCTTGTGTTGTCTTCTGGTGCCCGGACTTGCCGTCGATAGATCCAGCCTATTCACTGCAATTCGCCAGTCCGGCCATCTTGCCGGAGATTTCGCAATTGGTGCGAGCGTAAATGTTTGAGTCAATTGAAGAGTCTGGTTAGAATCGCAGCAGGCGGTTCGCCTGAGGCAAACGGTTTCTTCGCGACCCGGAACGACCGGGGCGACGGGCCCGTTCTTGCGACCGCTCGAGTCTTTTTGCACCCGCACCCGCACATGGTTGGGCCGCTAGTGATTTGACAATGCTGTACTCCACCTCGCTCCAGGGGCGCATGTGGCGGCAGCAGGAACACGGCAAGCCACCTCTTATCTCGGCGGCTTGCCTCGGAGCAGAAAAACAGATGGCAGCTATTGTATCGACACAATCTTCGCTCGGTCGTTTCGTATCCCTCCCCCCTGACGATCCCGCATCGCTCGTCGTCGGCAACGATCCGACGGTCTCTCGTATTGCGCATCACGCCGAGCGCGCCGCCCAGGTGGAATGTACTGTCCTGCTAACCGGCGAAACCGGAACTGGCAAGGAAGTCTGGGCGCGCATGCTTCATCGGCTCGGCCCTCGCAACGGCCGGCCGTTCTTGCCTGTCAACTGCGCGGCTTTGACGCCTACGCTGGCTGAGAGCCAACTCTTCGGACACGAGCGCGGTGCGTTCACCGGCGCCGCTGGCGCGAGCCTGGGCGTTTTTCGCTCCGGCGAGGGCGGCATCGTGTTTCTCGACGAAGTAGGCGATATGCCCCTGGAATTGCAACCGAAGCTCTTGCGCGTGTTGCAGGAGGGCGAGGTCACGCCCGTCGGGTCGTCGCACCCGGTGCATGTTGACGTGCAGATCATCGCTGCCACGAACCTCAACCTTGAGGAAGAGGTGGCGGCCGGCCGTTTCCGCGAGGATCTGTATTACCGATTGAATCTCGTCGAACTGCGGATGCCCGCACTGCGCGATCGGATGGTCGATATCCCCGCGTTCATCGACCACTTCTCGCGGCGATTTGCCAAGCGGTACGATCGCCCGGTGTGGCAGCCCAGTCCTGAGCAGCTAGCAGCTTTTTGCAGCTATCGCTGGCCCGGCAATATCCGCCAACTTGGCTTCGTGATCGAGCAGAGCTACGTACTTGATTGCGAACCCGTTCTGCCGGGGGCTGCCGTGCGCAACGACGTTGAAGCGGACCTCCCCTTCACGGATTTGTCGAAACTTCGCCGCACCGCGGTCGAGCAGGCGCTCCGCGCGACGAATAATCACAAAGGTCGTGCAGCCAAGCTATTGGGCGTGCATCCCAATACGATGACGCGGCTGATTGCGCAGTTTCACGCTGACGATGACGAAGCGGGCTGAGTCCGCACGCACGTCAGCATTGAGGCCATGAGGCCTTCCGCTTGATTCGCTGCGAATCGATCGATCTCGCGCAAACGATCCGCAAAAGCGGTTCATCGGGTCGCGGCTAGCTAGTCGCGACACTTCTCTCCGTTTGCGCCCCCCTGCTCCCACTGCGACTGCCTCGCGCGCCGCTCCACGCTGACTGGCCGTCTCGGCGCCATTCACAACTTTGGTGAGCTTTCACTGATTTGGTGACTTAGCCCTAAGTTGTTGCTGCATCGGGCGTTTGCCGCGGGCGACGCCTTTGGGCTCACCGTAATGGTGAATGTTGCAGTGATTCGGCTTTCCGGGGCTAGGCTTCGGAATGCCTGTATTTCAGGTGTTTTTCGCGTTAGCAATGCGGCATTGCGTAATTGGCACGGCAATCGCTTAGTGTGTTAGCCGCAGCCGCAGCGCGCAGACATCATGTCGCTGCTGCCGGCGGCGCTGGACGTTGTTTGGGCACAACGCCGGTTTTCACGATTCGACAGCGAGTCTCAGTCAGCGGCGTGGTGCCGTTGAGAGGCGAGTTGATCGAGGCAAAGGAGATAAGCAAATGAGCCACAGCCACAACTACGAAGTCGATGACATGGATTACCAGGGCACTCAGGGCGAAGGGTACCGTCGTTCGGACCGATCGTCCGACAGCAAGGACCGTCGTCCTGCCCATGGCCGCAAGCGGGGCAAGGCGCCGCAGTCGGTCAACGGTATCCACCGTCGGCGTCGTCGCAAGATGAGTTGGTAACGGCGTCTGCGTTAGCGGACGAGCCGCCGGCGTCGCATGCCGTCATTTCTCGCGTCTCGCGCAGGTTGTGCGAGTCGGGTCGCGGGTTTGAGGCAGAGGTCGACATTGCCAGGGCGGCCGTCAGGCTGGCGCTGAAAGCGTGCGCGTTCCGCGGGAAGTGGCGCCGCTGAAAGAGAAACGTCGAGGCAGGAGTAGGCGTCGCACGGACTGTACTGCGCTGGAGCGTGACGTGGGGCACGGCGTTGAGCCTTATTGGAAACCTCGAAAACAAACTTCTCGGCTAGGCGACGGCAAGTTCGCCTGACGAGGGAACGACCAGACGCGACAGGCCGCCGCGTCGGGCAAACAGAGTAGCGGCAAGCGATGCGCTCCTGGCGGGCGGCGTCTTGACCTTTGCGGGTCGGCGTTGCGCTGCGTGTTCGGCTGCGTATCCGAAGTATGTTTTTTTTGGAAATTGGCGCCCCACCAATGTCATTTGAAAGCAAGACGCCGGTCCTCGCGACTGCGACCAAGCAACGAGAGCGGATCTCTCGGGGTCGTGCCGCGCCGCCCGCGCTCAATGTGTGCTTGGCGGTGTCGCTGGTCGAAGCGCGACGACGACTCATCCGAGCTGCGGCGAAACGAGGTCCGTGGAAAGCGATTGTCGCCGAATCAGCGCCCGATTTTTTGCGATTGGCGTTTATGCATCGATCATCGCTGGTTTGGGTCGACATGCCGACGCTCGATGGAACATGTTCAGACAAGGCCGCCGAACTGCGAGAGACGGCCGAGACCGTCTGCCAGGCGGCGTCAGGATTGCTGGTGGTGAGCGGGGGCGGGATCAACGGCAGTGAAGAATGTTGGGCGCGGTCGATCGGAGCATGGGCTTACCTGCCTGAGGTGATGCAAGAGAGACAGTTTCAAGCCGTGCTCAGTGACGCCACCGTTGCGCTTGAGCGTATCGCCGGACGGCGAGGCGGGGCGACGGATAGCGTTCCATGACGAGTCTCTCGCGAGTTCGGTGAGCGTCACGAAAAAACACATAAGTACACGAGACAGTCCACGATCGGCCGACGGTACAGCCGCAGACGACGACCAATATCCGGCACGTTGGGCGAAACGCTCAAGCCGCACTCAGTACATACGGCTCGGCACACGCACTGACGCGAGGGCGCCGCAATGAATAAACGAACTAGAACTGAAGAGGCTGAAGCAGCCGTCGATCAAGCTGCGGGTCCGCCGCGTCGCAGTGCTTCGACGCGCTCGGCACGCCGCAAAGCGGTTAAGCGTCGAGTAAACGCCGACTCCGCCGGGGGAATTCATCAGCGAAGAAATCGGAGATCGTCGTGAAGATCCCCGTGCGCCGAATGCCAGTGCAGGTCGTTCGAACGCA
>JAGQOU010000010.1 GCA_020427145.1 Planctomycetales bacterium
TCGTGCTCGCTGCGCTGCTTGGCGAGTTTCACCGTATCCGCCGGCACGGCGCTCGCGCCCGCGGGGCGACCGGCGGAGACTTCGAACATGAAGGTCTCAACAGCCGAATCCTCGCCTGGGGATTTGGCGCCGGTGGTTTCGTCCGGGACTTCGTGCTCTGGCGCTGCGGAGCCCGATGGCGCCTGCGGGTCGCCCGGGGCGTCGCTTCGCCAGCGGCGAGCATCGAGATTTGGCGATTTCGACATCGAACGGCCCCGCGCACGGCTGACCCTCCGCGGCGCCGGCATTGCTGGCGCCCCACTGCGAGGCTCGATTGTAGCAGCGCCGCGAACGGATTGCGAAATCGCAGCGCCCGGTTTGTGGGCGGAAACACCCCAGAAACTCGCCAGCGGCCGTGCGAGGCGTGCCCGTGGCCGGTGTGCTAGCGTGCTGTCGCGCGCCCCATTTTTTCCCGCCGGAACGGATGAAACCTTGCGGGCGAGTTTGACGATAACTCCTGTCAGGCGATCTGCGCCCTGGCATGCTGACGCGACGAACGGATTCGGCGCGACCAGCATGTACCTCGTCACGCCGCACGCCGCTGTCTTGCCCTGCTCGCCCAGCCGCTCATTCCAGCAAGGTCCCAATGAACCTGCATCCCAAACTCCGCCCCATGTGGCAACGCGCCCTCGCGCTGCCGGCTTTGACCGCGATGATGGGCTACAAAGCCGCCCACTTGCCTCGCAAGATTCTGCCGCGAGCTTTTCGCTCGATGGTCACCAACTGGGATTACCGCCAGTACTGGATGCTGATCAAGAGCGGGATCGGTCGCGCTTACATCGATCAGCCGTGCGAATTTCGCATGCCCGACTCGTTTGAATCAAAAGCGCAGGTCGATCCGCAACACGCGATGTCGACCGACCAGATCCGGCAATTCTATCAGGACGGGTTCATTGGTCCGTTCGACGCGTTCAGCCGCGAGGAGATGACGGACTTTCGCGATGAACTGCTTGCCGAAGAACACACGACCAGCAAGACCTACGGGTTCGTGACGCCGCGAGATCGGCACTTTGAGATGCCGCGGTTGTGGCGATACATGAAGTCGCCGGCGATTACCGAGCGGCTGGCCCAACTGCTGGGCGAGGACGTGCTGGTGTGGCGGACGCAGGTGTTTTACAAGCCGCCCAAGTCGCCCGCCATTCAATGGCATCAGGCGAGCACGTTCATGGTGGAGGATTACCTCGACCCCGCGCTCTATCCCAAAGATCGGAGCGAGATCTTTCAACTGACCGTCTGGGTTGCCGTGGACGACACGACGTTTGAGAATGGCTGCTTGGATTTCGTGCGGGGCTCGCACGACTCGGTTCGCACGATCCGTTTCGGCGGCGAAGAAGGGTTCTACAACGCCCAGTTCTCGCTGGAGTTCGAACGCGACGAGTCCAAGTACGTGCGTCTGCCCGTGAAGGCGGGACAGTTCATCATCTTTACCGAGCGATGCATTCACGGCTCGGGGCCCAACGTGACCGACCGGCATCGGCTGGCGTTCAACCTGCGGGCGATCCCCGCTCATGTGCCGGTGTACACGAACACCAAGAAGTACCGCAGCGTTTACAACGGCGGCAAGTACGACTTGAAGAACTGGGGCGTCGTGCCGCTGCGCGGCGCCGACCGTCATCAGCTGAGTCGCACGGTCGACATCGACGCGTTGCATCGGCAGATCGAGCAACAGCGGACCGCCGAACGTCGGGCCGCCTAAACGACCGCGACGCGATTCCATGAAGGCGCGCCGTGCCCGCGGACCCCGTTCGCGGCACGGTCGTCTTCGGATTTTTCCAGGAGCATTCGGAGCGGGACTACGGTATGCGTCACCTGCAGGGGAAAGCCGCCCTAGTCACGGGCGCCGCTTCGGGCATCGGCCGGGCAATCGCCCTGCGCCTGGCTGCCGAGGGGGTGAGGTCGTACCTGCTGGACGTTAACGCCGCCGGGCTTGCCGAGACCGTCGACCAGTGCAAACGCCGCGGGGTCGACGCGATTGGCCGACGCTGTGATCTCACGCGACCTGCGGAGATCTCCAGCGCCGTCGACTACGTTCTCGAACAGTGGAACGGCGTCGATCTGCTGGTCAACAACGCCGGCATCACTTACTACGGCCGCACCGCGGACATGGCGGCCGAGCATTGGGATCGTCTGCTGGCGATCAACCTGCACGCGCCGATTCAATTGACGCGCGAACTGTTGCCGACGCTGCTGGACCGCGGCGAGGCGCATGTGCTGAACGTGGCGAGCGTGTGCGGGCTGGTCGGCTTGGGCCGGGTGACCGCGTACACCACTAGCAAATTCGGCCTGGTCGGCTTCAGCGAATCGCTGCGGGCCGAGTACGCCCGCAGGGGGCTTGGCGTGACGGCCCTGTGCCCCGGGTTCGCCGATACCAACCTCTTTACCGCGGCGCCGCTGGGGGCCGATCGGCAGTCGCACAAGACGCCCCCCAAATGGACCTTGGCCACGCCGGAAAAAATCGCCGACTGCGCGATCCGGGGCATCCGCCGCAATCGGGCCGTGGTGGTCGTTCAACCGTACGCCCACGCCTTGGTGGCGCTCAAACGGTTCGCCCCGTGGTTGCTCGACGGGGTGAATCGGTTCAGCCGCAAACGGCGCACGCCGACCCCGCCCCCAGCGGCGACGGCCGCCGAGGATCGCCGCGCCGCATAACGTGCCGCCACCTGCTTGGCTGCCGTATTTGAAGGGCTCCGGCGCCCTGGCGTTCCCAGCCGCCGCCTGGTTGGCGAGGGCGCGCCCGCGGGTGGTCGCCATCGTCTCCGGGGATGTGGTAAACTGTCCGCCGTACTTGTCACGAGCTTTTCCGGGAGACGACCACGATGAATCGGCGACGCGAGATTGCGCTGCACTGGGGATGGATGTTGCTGGCTGCCGTGGCACTGGTCGCACCGGCGGCCGGCGCGCAAGAAACGGGCGAAGCGGTCGCGACGAAGCTGGTCGCCGCCACCCCGTTCACCGATCACATGGTGCTGCAGCGGGATACCGAAGCGCGGGTGTGGGGCTGGGCCGAACCGGGGACGACCGTGAAGGTCGAGTTCGCCGGCAAGTCGGCCACGGGCGACGCCGACGACCAAGGTCGCTGGGAGGTTGCCATCGGCCCGTTCGACGCGTCTGCCGAGGGCCGCACGCTCAAGGTGACCGCCGGCGAGCAATCGCTGGAGTTCAAGGACGTGCTGGTCGGCGAGGTTTGGATCGCATCGGGGCAGTCGAACATGGAATGGCGGGTGGAACACGCTAATGACGGCGAGAAGGAAGTCGCCGCCGCCAACTGGCCGCAGATTCGCCTGTTGGACGTGCCGCACGTGACCGCCGAGGACCCGCGGGGTACAGTGCCAACCCAAGGCTGGCAGGCATGCTCGCCCCAGACCGTCGGACCGTTCTCAGCCGTGGCGTACTTCTTCGGACGCAAGCTGCACGAGGATCTCGACGTGCCGATCGGCCTGATCAGCGTCAATTGGGGCGGCACGACGATGGAGGCCTGGACCAGCCGCACCGCGCTGGCCGAGTCGGACAACTACGCCGGCTGGGTCGAGAAGGCCGAAGCGGAAACCGAGTTCGACCCGAAGACGGCGCAATATCGCCCTGGCTCGCTGTTCAACGGCATGCTTGCGCCGATGATTCCCTACGATATTCGCGGCGTGATTTGGTATCAGGGCGAATCCAACGCCGGCCAGGCCGACAAATACCGCGACCTTTCCGAGATCATGATCACCGATTGGCGCGAGCGGTGGAACGAAGGCGACTTCCCGTTCCTACTGGTGCAGCTCGCTGCGTTTGAACCGGGCGGCGAGAGCTGGCCGTACCTCCGCGAGGCCCAGATGCAATGCCAGGAACTTCCCAACGTGGGGATGGCGATCGCCACCGATATTGGCCACCGCACCGACATTCATCCCCGCAACAAGCAGGAAGTGGGTCGCCGGCTGGCGCTGATTGCCCTGGCGATGGCGTACGGTCAGGACCTGGAATCCAGCGGGCCCGTGTACCGCGACATGCTGATCGATGGCAGCGAGGTGACTCTCTGCTTCGACCACGGCGAGGGGCTGGCTTGCGATGGCGAGTCGCTGGTCGGGTTTGAGCTGGCAGGCCCGGACGGCAAGTACCACGCCGCCACCGGGACGATTGCTGACGACAAGGTGGTCCTCACCAGCGACGAAGTCGCGGAACCCGTGGCCGTGCGCTACAACTGGACCGGCTTCACGACAGGGACGCTCCGCAATAGCGCGGGGTTGCCGGCCGGGCCGTTTCGCACCGATCGGTGGTGAGCGGCGGGATCAGAACGCCCGGGGCGGCTGGGGGCGACCGTTGGGCGCCCCCGGGGAGTCGCGCTGACGTGACGGGGGGCGGAGGGTCGCTCTTCGTCAGCCTTCGATGATGTGCGCTCCGCGAGCCGGTTTCGTGACGAACGGCGTCGCTTCGATGCCGGTGCGCTCGCGGTAGCGGCGGCAGATGGCTTCGGCGATTTCGCGTTCGCGGCCCTTGCGAACCAGCGTGACCGTGCAGCCGCCGAAGCCGCCGCCAGTCATTCGCGAGCCGATCACGCCGCCCGCGGCGCCGACCTCGCCCGCCAGTTCCACCAGCACGTCGAGCTCCGGACAGCTCACCTCAAAATCGTCCCTCAGCGAGTCGTGACTCGCGTACATCAGCCGGCCCACCGTTTCCCAGTCGCCGGTCTGCAGCGCCGCGGCGGCCGCGGTGGTGCGTTCGTCCTCGCCCACCACGTGATGCGCCCGGCGATAGATCACGTCGTCCATTTTGTCGCGGGCGGCGGCGAGTTGGTCGCTGGTCACGTCGCGCAACTTTTTGACGCCCATGATTTTCGCGGCGGCTTCGCATTGGCTGCGCCGCTCGGCATACTCGCCGCCGGAGAGCTCGTGCTTCACGTTGCTATTGATGACCAGCACCTCAATGTTGGGATCGTCCAACGGCACGAGCGTCGCAGTCTCCGTGCGGCAGTCGATCAGCAGCAGCTGGCCCGCTGCGCCGAGCGCCGAACTGAACTGATCCATGATCCCGCAGGGAACGCCGGCGTAAACGTGCTCGGCGGTCTGGCAGAGCCGCGCCTTTTCGACGGGTTCGAGCGACCGCCCGGTGATGGCTTCCACGAGCGTGGCGGTGCAGACCTCCAATGCGGCGCTGCTGGAGAGCCCGCCCCCCAGCGGCACCTTGGAGTCGACCAGCACGTCAAAGGCGCCTGGGTTCATGCCCCGCTCCAGACAGCCGGCCAGGGCGCCGCGCAAGTAGCTCGTCCAATCGCGGCGCTCGGGCTCGAGGTTGCCTAAGCGGAACTCGGCCGTGCCGTCCATCATCGTGCTGCGCGCCCGCACCGCGTCTTCAGCGGCGGGGCTCGCCGGGCGGCCGGCCGCCATCACCACGTACCGTTCGATGGCCAGCGGGAAGACGAATCCGTCGTTGTAGTCGGTGTGTTCGCCGATGAGGTTGACGCGTCCCGGCGCCGCGACGACCCATTGAGGAGCCGCGCCGAACGCCTCGGCAAACGCCGATTTGACCGCCGCCGCCTGGGCTTCCAACGAGGGCGACTCAAATTCACTGGCAATGGGGGCGGGGTCAGAAACGCTCATGGTGCTGGAAGTCTCTCACGACAAGACGAGGCGGGACCTGCGAACCGGTCATGGTAAACCGCCGCGTGGAGATCGACAACGACCGGCCCAACGTCCCAAAAACGCCGTCATCGGGCGAGCGGGGGCGTGAGCCCCGTGTTCTTGGCAGTCAACAGGGAGCTCGCCAGCCAACCGGGGGCTCACGCCCCCCGCTCGCCCGCGCAAACCGGCTATCGGTGCGGGCGCGGCATTTGCACAATACCACCGCCGGCGCCCGCAACTGCCGCTTTGGCGCCCGCGGCCCGGACAACTTACCTTGTGAGATTCAGAGGACGAGGCATGATTCGCATCGCAGTGGCACTGCTCCTGGCCCTGCCGATCGTTGAGCTGTGGCTGATGTTTCGGCTGGCCGGTGCGCTGGGATTTCTGCCGGCGGTCGGGCTGGTGATTGGCACGGGGCTGGCGGGTCTGATGCTCGCCCGGCGCCAAGGCCTGCACGCGCTCGCCGACGTGCAATTGCAACTCAACGAGGGCAAGCTGCCGGCCACCAGCATGGCTGACGGCGCCCTTCTACTGCTGGCGGCGCTGCTGTTGATCGTGCCCGGCGTGCTGACCGACGTCGCCGGCGTGCTGCTGCTGATTCCCGCGGTGCGGAAACTGGCGATCTTCTGGGCGCTGGGCAAGGTGCGCTTCGGCCGCACCGTGCAGGTTGTTCACGGCACGTGGCGGACCCATACCGCGACGACGACGCCCACGACGCGCGAAACGCCGCAAGAGATCGTCGAGCGGTCGATCCAGCAGAATCCGTGACGAGGATGACGGCGTACGCTACCGATCCGTCGGCAGACGATCCGACTCGACCGTCGGCAGCGCGCCGGCGAGACCCTCGCGCATGAACGCCACCAGGTCGGCCTTGTCCTGATCGGTCAGGTCCAGCTTGCGGATATCCTTGCTGAGCCACTCGTTAGGATGGCCCCCCTTGGCGTACCACTCCACGACTTCTTCGAGCGTTTGCTGCGAGCCGTCGTGCATGTACGGCGCCGTCATCGCCACGTTGCGGCAGGTGGGGGTCTTGAACGCGCCGCGGTCTTCCTCGACGTTGGTCACCACAAAGCGGCCCAGGTCGGGCTCCTCGGCCTCCATTCCCACGCCCAGGTTGTGGTACTTCTCGTCGGTGAAGTTCACGCCCACGTGGCACGCCGTGCAGCTGCCCTTGTCCGTGAAGAAGATCTCGGCCCCGCGGGCTGCGCTTTCCGACAGCGGGTTCGCCGCCGCCGCGTCCTTCAGCGCCATGTACTCGGCGTACAGTTCGGGGTCTTCATCCTTTAACTCGTCGAGAAACTCCGGGGCGACGTCGTCGGGATAGGCCTCCTCAAACGCCTTGAGCGCCTGGGCGTGATCCCACGGCGCCGGCCCGGTGACAATCGTGCGTTCGAACGCGGCGATCGCCTTGCCAACCGTGTCGATCGAAAGCCCTTCTTCGGGGAAGATCGTGACAAACTGTTTCACATAACCGGGAACGGTCTTGAGCGACGCCACGCACGCCTCGTGCGTGTTGCCCATTTCGATGGGATTGGCAAT
>JAGQOU010000272.1 GCA_020427145.1 Planctomycetales bacterium
GCCCGTACACGTCGGCGTCCATCAGGCCGACTTTGCAGCCCGATTGCTTCAGCGACAGCGCCAGCGACGCGGCGACCGTGCTCTTGCCCACGCCCCCCTTGCCGGAGCCGACGGCAATGATGCCCTTGGCGGTCAAGCCAATCGAGCCGACCGGCGAGGCGGGACGCGCGTGTTCGACGATCTTCACGTCGGCCTCAATGGCGCCCGGGAGTTGCGCTCGCAAGCGATCCGCCAATGCGGCGCGGGTTTCTTCCCACAGCGGCGCGGTGAACGTCGTCAGTCCGAGCGTCACCTCCACGCGGTTGTCGCCGACCTGCACGTCGCGCACTTGCTCCATGGTCACGACGCTGCGTCCCGTTTCAGGGTCCTGAAACGCCTGCAACACGCGATCCACCGCTTCTTGATCCACGACACTCATGAGTTTCGTTACTCCAGGACTCGTCTAGTTCCGTATCTGTCGCTGGCCGAATTCGCCGTTGCCCTTGGCCAGTGCATGCCGCTGCTTGGCGCGCCGGACGCCGTCACGCTCGTCCCAACGCAGCCGCCCCGAAATCGCATTGGGGGCGAGGCCGATTCGCCCGGGACTCTGGCCGGCGGAATCGAACCACAGCGGCGGCCAATCGAGTTGACAGCGACCGCGAGAATCGCACCGCCTGCAATCGTGCCCTGAATGGGCGCGAAATCCAAGGCGTGAACCGCGAGGAATTGCCGCCAGCAACACGGCGACTTGCACGGCAAGTGGGCGAAGTTATCGAGAAAACAGGCGTCAATCGGCCCTGCTGGGGCGATCCGCCGCGATGAGCGCATAAAAAATCCCCTCGCGGGTGGGGCAGCGACCCGCGAAGGGGGGGTGGCGAGGAAAGCTCCACGCCGAATGCCAGTTTAACTAGCCACGGCCGTCGTTGCAATTCCCTGGCGCGAAATCGCAAAAGTTCCCGGTTCGAACCGTCCAGGATTCCTCTAAACTCATGGGAATCGCGACTTTAGGCGGCTCATCGCCCCGCCCGCGTCCGTCCTGGGAGCCATCATACCGTGTCCGCGTCCGCTCGTGAAATCCTGGCCAAACTCGTCTCGCTGCCCAGCGTGAATCCCCGCCTCACGGGCGAGGGCGATCCCGATGCCGGCGAAAGTCGTGTCACGGCATGGCTTTGCGAGTATTTTGCCAACCAGTCGTGGCGTTGGCTGACACAACCGGTGCATCCCGGACGATCGAACGTGGCGGCGGTCGTCCCCGGTCGGCCCGATCGGATCCTGTTGTGGGAGGCCCATCAGGACACCGTAGCGGTGGCCGGCATGGCCGATCCGTTTGCCGGCGACCAGCGCGACGGCCGGCTCTATGGCCGGGGCGCGTGCGACGTAAAAGGAGGCTTGGCCGCCATGCTTGCTGCCGCAACCGCGGCATCCGGGTTGGCTCCCGTGGAGCGTCGTCCCACGATCGTGTTGGCTGCCACGGTCAACGAGGAGTGCGGATTCAGCGGCATCCGCGCATTAGCCAGTCTGTGGGATCCGCAGCAGCACGTCGACCAATTCGCGCCTGCGGAGGGCCCGCTTGCGCTTGCTGAGCTTCAGTCGCTGCGCCCCCAGGCGGCGATTATCGCTGAGCCGACTGATCTGAACGTCGTGGCGGCGCACCGCGGAGTCGTGCGGTGGCAAGCGCGCACACAGGGCCGCGCCGCCCACTCGTCGCGGCCCGAGAATGGCGCCAACGCCATTTATGCGATGGCGCGCGTGGTCGCGGCGATTGAACAGGTGCATGGCGAGTTTGCCGCAGCGGGCCAACGTGGCTGCGATCCGGTGCTGGCCGACTGCGGGCCGCCGACCGTGTGCGTCACGACCATTTCCGGCGGCGTGGGCGCCAACACGGTGCCCGACGCGGCGGTCATCGACATTGATCGCCGCATCTCGCCCGGCGAGTCGCCCACCGGCGCCTACGAATCGCTGGTCGCGGAGATTGAGCGCCGCGCGGCCCTGGGCGACTGTCGCATCACTCACGATCCGCCGTGGATGCAGAGTCACTGCCTGGCGGACGGGCCGTCGCGCGCGTGGGCCGAGCGACTCGTCGCGGCCGTGCGATCGACAGGACTGGACAGCCGCGTGGTCGGAGTGCCCTATGGCACCAACGCCGCGACGCTCGCCGCGGCAGGCGTTCCCGCAGCGGTTTTCGGTCCCGGCTCCATCGCCCAGGCGCACACGATCGACGAGTTTATCGAACTGGCGCAGCTCGACGCTGCGGTGGCCGCGCTCACGAGAATCGCCACGGGAGAAGCCGAGATCTTCGAGTCGTGACCGCGGATCGATCGCGAGCCGCAGGTTCGCCAACGAAAAAGTTGATCGGCGGGGCGCAGATTCCCCACCGATCAACCTTCGAATCGCAAAGCTCGAACGCCAATCGCAGGCGGCCTAAAACACGTCGAGCACAAAGTGGTGCCCGCTTTGGTATTTGCGGCGATTGGGGTAGTAGTTGTGCCAGCGGGCGTTGTACACGGGAATCCGCATTTCCGACGGGTACCGATGGTACAGGCTATCGGCGCTGCGGTAGTACTCGCTGCCCCAGAAGTTCTGCGGGTAGTACACGTACGGGTAGTGATAGAACCGATTCCAGTCGGCCGTGGTGTACGAGCCGGCCCATTGGCGGCCGTAGGCTTGCTGGGCCTCGGCGCGATCGCCTTGGGCCCACGCCGTCAGCAACGTCAGCAGGCACATGGCAAAGAGAATCCGACGCGCCATGAGTTTCCCCCCTCAAGAGCGAAAAAAACCGGCGCACGTGCTGCGTCCGGCGAACGTGTATGTCGTCTGCCAGTGAGAATCGGCCCGCGAGGCCGTGGCAGTTGAGAGAATATCCGTTACAACCGGCATAAACGGCCCGACAAGGCGGCTGTGAAGCGAGCGGCCGACCCCTGCTATCACGCTCGCCCCCAGCCGGCGGCGCAAGCTGCCGGTTGAAAGCGGCGGTCGTCAAACGATTGCTCACCCCGTGGCTTGCGGCGCGGGCGATGGCTGTTTCGATGGATTGCATTGGCGAGAATTGTCACTTGAGTTTGACTTGTCTCTGAATGGATTGGCCGCCGTGCAGCAACAGGACCTCTTCGCCGCCGACCCCGAGCCGTGGGAGCAGGATGCGGCGCAGACCAAATGCGTGGCGGAGATTGTTTTGTCGCGCGGGCCCGACGCGGTGTACGACTACGAAGTGCCGGCCGTGTTCCGCGACGCCGAGCGGCCGGAGCGGCTGCTTGAAGTCGGCCGGCGGGTGAAGGTCCCCTTCGGCCGCGGCAATCGCGACGCGGTGGGGTACTGCGTGGCGATCGAGCACAAACAGGTCGCGGCCGGTCGTTCGCTCAAGCCCGTGGCGGCCGTGCTCGATGGGCAATCGCTGCTGACGCCCGCCATGCTACGACTGACCCGCTGGATGGCCCAGTACTATCTCTGCCCGTGGGGCCAAGTGCTCGAAGCGGTGGTCCCCGCGGGAGTGCGGGGCAAGGCCGGCACCCGCGAGGTGAAACTGCTGTCGTTGCCCGCGGACGTGCGCGAACAGCTGGCCAACCCCGCGCAACTCGGCGTCACGTCGGCCCAACAGCAAAAGGCGCTGGAGACGCTGGCCGGTTGCCGTCGCCCCGTCACGGCGGCTCAACTCGCGGAGCGAGCCGGCTGCACGACCGGACCGATCCGCCGGCTGCTGAAGCTGGGGCTCATTGAGGAGCGTGCGGAGCGAATTGACACGGGCGAACTCATCGACGAGGTTCCGCCTCGCGAGTCGCCGCTCGCGCTCAACGCCGATCAGCAGGCGGCGCTCAATCACATCATCGCGGCGCTCGACGCCCAGCAAGCCCGCGGCCTGCTGCTGCACGGCGTCACCGGCAGCGGCAAGACGGAAGTCTA
>JAGQOU010000273.1 GCA_020427145.1 Planctomycetales bacterium
AGCAACAAGAGAATTGAACCACGACGACACGACGGGCACGACGACCAATACTCGTGATTTTCCGTCGTGTTCGTTGTGTCGTCGTGGTTCCTTCTTGGCGCACTTGGCGGTTGGAAACCAAGGGAAAAAGGGACTCTGCAGTTCTCCTGCGGCGGGGCCCCCTTTTGGACTGATCCGGCTCGGTGGGGTATGCTGACGGCTGTGTGCCGCTTGACGCCTCTCTCCGCAGGCTCGTTCTGATTTCCTGCCATGCCGTCGTCCGCTCCAAGTCCTGGTTCACGCCGAATTCTCGCCATCGCGGCGGTCGTGCTGGCGCTGTGGCTTGCAAGCGGACCAACGCGGGCCGATTCGTACGTCAATTTCTGGCTGTCCAACGTCGATGTGGGACCGGAAGTTCCGGTGTTATACGTCCCGCCCGGTCTGCAATCAGACATCCGCATCTGGGCGCGGCCGGAGGAGAACTACCGCCTGTCGGCATTCTCTCTCGACCTGAAGGCCGAGCAACCCGGCGCCGTGTCGTTCACTTCCATCGAGGTGTTGAATCCCGATCTGCAGGTGTTGCCAACGCGAACGCGGCACCAGCTGATTTTCGACTCCGCCAGCGGGTTGTACGTCCTGCCCAGCCTGATTGAGGACTTTAGCGGCTTCTCCTTGTTCGACAATGCAGGCGATTTGCCCAACGGCGGCGGCATTGGCCCGCTGTGCGGCATCGACCCCGACTGTTCGCTGGCCTCGGGACAGCCTTCCTGGCACATTGCGACCGTGGAATTCACCGCGAGCTTGTCCTACGGTTCCACGGAGTTGTATTTGCAGATTGGCGAGCAAGGCCTGTGGCAATCGCCCGCCGACGCCATGGAGCCCGATCTGCCGACCGACGCCAGCGCCGTCTTCGGTCTGCCGGGCGACACCGTGAACCAATGGACCGTGCCTATGGTCGGGGGCGTCGATCACCGGCACAATCACCAGGGCGCCGCGGACGCGATCATCACGATCGCCACCGCCGACTTCAACCAAAATGGAACCGTCGAAGGCGACGACTTTCTCTTGTGGCAACGTGGTTTTGGCTCCGTGACGATGCCCAGCGAAGGCGACGCGGATGGCGACGCCGACGTAGACGCCACGGACCTGGCCGCCTGGCAGTATCAATTCGGAATCGCCTATGCCGCGACGCCGGTTGGCTCCACCGTCCCCGAGCCAACCGGCGCCTGGGCGGCCGCGGCCCTGCTAATTCTCAGCGGGACCCGCGGCTTTCGTCTCCGCAAGGCTCGCTAGATCGCGCCCGCCATGGCGCCGTACTCGGCGAACGCGTCGTCCCAGGCCGCCTCGCTAATCGCGGCGGACTCGCGTTCTTCCAGTTCTTCCGGCTCTTCGAACGCCGACTCGCGGGCAGAGAGCGTCGCCATTGCGAGCGGCTGCGGCAACGGCGCCAAGGCGTCCCGGGCCGCGGGGACGTATTGTTCGTCGGTCACACCCGTGCGTGAATTGTCGGTCTCGACGAGCGATTCCGTCAGGATCCAGCCCTCGCTGCCGTGCTGTTCCAGCTCTGCCGGCTCGATCACCGTCTCAGCAGCACCGAGCTTGCGAGTTTCGACGATCGGCGAGCCATTGCCGAGATTGCGCTGCCAGTCGAGGAAGCTGCCGCCGTCCAGATCGGCGCCAAAGCGCGTGTTCCAGCCAAGCACGGCGTCGGTCAGGTCGTCGCCATTGACCACGCCGTTGCCGTCGAAGTCGCCGGGGAAACCGTAGAGTTGCTCTTGGGCGTCGGTTTGCTCGATGCCGCTGTAGTTGACGGTCGCCCCGCCAAGCATGTAGGCGCCGGAACCCACGGCATACAGGCCCGGGATGGGATCCAGGGAGTACATGGCGTCGCCGTTGAGCGACAAGCTGTCGCCGGGGGCGAACAGCGGACTGTCGCCTTGGATGTTGATTGTTTCGAAGGCGGGGCTGGGCAGGATGAACTCGTCGGCTCCGCCGTTGCCGTCGAGGGTGAGCGTCCCGGCCCCGGCGTCGCCTTCAACGTTGAATTCGTCGCCAAGATTGCCGGCCGCCACGGATAGGTTCTCGACGTTGTCGAATCCGACTTCCACCGGCACGGCGACGTTGTCGAAGAGGACGTGCTCGGCGTAGCGCATCACCGAATCCGGCGTGATCGTGTAGTTGCCGCCGCCGGGCAGCTCGTAGGGATTGTTCTGGTCGAGGATGTTCAGCGTGTCGGCCCCGGCGCCGCCGTCGACGATCAATCCGTCGACCGTCTCCATATTGGCGGCCGCGGAGCTCGCATTGACGACGTCGTTGCCGTCGCCCGTTTGGATCGTCGCGTTGCTGTACGGCACGCTTTGGACGTTGACAATGTCGCCATGCGCACCGGTTTTCAGCGTCATGTCTTCGACGCCGCTGTAGCCGACATTGATCGTCATCGGCAGGGCCCAAATCAGGTTGGGCACAGCGGCGGTGCGTTCGACCCCCGCGGAAGTCACGTCATAGATGTGACTCGCCGCCGGGTAGCTGTACGGGTTGTTTTGATCGTTGAGGAAGATCCGATCGACGCCCGCGTCGCCGTAGAACGTCAGATTGTCGACGTTCTCGAGGTTCTTTTCGTTGGGGCTGGCGTTGAGCACGTCGTTGCCGGCGCCGCCGTGAATGGTCGTCTGCCCGCTGGGCGTCGAGTGAACGCGAATGCCGTCGATCAGGTCGGTCGTTGTGAGTTCCAGGTTTTCAACCTGTGCGAAGTCGACCGCCACGGGATCGGGCTCCCCGTTCGACACCCCGCCGACGCTGGCCATGTAGCGCGACACGCTATTCGCTGCCACGTCGTACTGAGCGGTCGCCTGGGGCTCGCCGCTGGTCTTGTTGTGATCGAACAGGCGGATCGTGTCCGTGCCGCTCTGTCCGTTGACTTCCAGGCCGTCGAATGCTTCGAGATTGCCGCCGCTGTAGCCGACAGTAATCACGTCGTTGCCGGCGCCCGTTTTGACGTGCGTCGCACCGGAGGTTTTGCTCACCACGCCGACGACGTCGTTCTGGCCGCCGGTGGTGACGTCGAGATTCTCCACGCCCGAGTACCCGACCGTCACGGGCAGGAAGAACGCCGGATTCCCCGGGAACGACGGATTCCACATGAACCGCGACACCGCGCCGCTGCCGACCGTGTAGATTCGGCTGTAGACAGCGTTGTTGTACGGATTGCTGGCGTCGTTGATGTTGATCGAATCGTCGCCGAATCCGCCGTTGAACGTCATGCCGTTGACGTACTCGATGTTCCGCACGCCCGGCAGCACGTTGACCACATCGTTGCCGAATCCGCCGTTGATTGTGAGATCGATCCCGGCGTTGAAGCCTTCGATGGTGAACGTGTCGTCGCCAAACCCGCCGTTGAGCGTCAACGAGTCGAGCGTGTTGATCCAGTGCGTGAACTCTGTCTGCCCGTTGAGCACCACCTCGATCGAAGGCCGCAGCCCGCTGTTGTCGAGCCGGATCACGAAGTTGTCGGCGCCCGGGGTGCCCAACACGGTGAGGTCGGTCCAGGCGTTGACGTAGCCTGTCTTCAACATGCTGCTGATCGAACCGCCCGGCAGATTGGTCGACTCGGAATTCATCAGATACGACACCTCGACGTCGCCCGGCATCGAGTAAATCTGCGAACGGAAGTTGCCGGCGCCGCCGCTGGTGGCTCCGTTGTGGGTGAAATACTCGCCAAATGCGTCATTGCCGTCGAACCAGCCCAATTCCTGGTCGTCGCGCATCTGACGAGTGGAGGCCGACAGGATGCTGTTGTCGCGTTTGATGCCGTCCAGGAACGTGGCCAGTTCGCGAGCGCTCATCTTCCAACCGAAGGCGCCGCCCGTGTTCGTCAGGTCGGACTGGGACAACCCCGGCGTCACGTTCGCGGTGGCCAGGTTGTAACCCTTGGCGGGCGTGCCGTCGGTTGGCTTCAGGTCGGCGTTGATGCCCAGCGGCTGCAGAATGTTGCTCTGCACGTAGTTCCTGTAGAGCACGCCGCTGGTGGAGTCGCGATTGGCGTAGTTGGCCGCGGTGAGGTTGATCAACGGATTGAGCAGCTTCGGCAAAACGACCTTGGCCAGCAGCGAGAAGTTGGCATTGTTGTAGCTGGAGTTCCACCGCGGCGTGGCGTATACGCCGTCGGCGGCGATCGTCGGCGCCGGGAGCCCGGCCTGCACCAGATTCTGCAAATTCGCGTAGTTGCTGTTGCCGTAAGAGTTGAAGTCGACGCCAATCGCGTTGCCGACTTCCAGAAACCCGCTGCTGTGGGTCAGCAAGTGCCGCAGCGTGATATTCTGCACATTGGCGCCGGGGGTCCAGTCGGTCGGCAGGTACGCCGTCAGCGGCGTGTTGAGCGCCGCGTTGAGCCCGCCCGGTTTGGTTTGCAGGATCTTCAAGATGGCTGTCGCGGTGACCGTCTTCGAGACGCTGGAAATCTCCATTTCCGTGAGCGACGAGAAGAACTCAGCCGGCGCGTCCGCCGCCGTGCGCTGCATCCCGCCGCTGCCAGTCGCGACGTTCACCTGGCCGTCGACGTTGATTGCGTAGCCATAGCCAACGGCGTTGCTGTCGGACATGAACTCGATGTTGTCGCCAAACACGCTGGCGTCAAAGGTCGACGACCCCGTGAGCACGGCCATCACCCGGCGGTCTTCCAGGTGCTCGAACCGGCGAGCAGGGCGAACGGATGGACTGCGTTTTGCGCGACGAGAGGGTTTGCGGAGGCCCATGATTGCGTTCCTTACGACTTCTGACTCGCCCGGCGGCGATGGGTGGATTGCGGTTTGGCGACCCGGGGCCGTTTTCTCTGCGGCGTATTCCGCGGCACGGCCCGGGGACAGCGGCGGACGGAAAAAACGCCCGCTCAGAAAGGCAATCAAGAAAGCGGCCCCGACCCGGACACAGAAAATTTGAGCCGCGAATTTCGCCCCAACGAGCCGTCTCTGGCCGCGGGGGGGCGTTGTGCGGTCAAGCCGCGGCCGGTTCCCCGGCGGCGGCCCGCGGGGTATTCTCAACCCTCGCTCCGCCGCCCGGCATGTCGCCCGGTCGCGCCCGTTTTGCCAACGCAGCCAAATCGCCATGACCTCGAAAACGGAAACGTCGGCCGCTCCCGACGCCTACGCCCAGCTCGTCAGCCATGCCCGTGAGACGGGATTGTTCGCCGGGATCCTGGGCCTGCTGGACTGGGACGAGCGCACCAAGATGCCGCAGGCGGCCGGCCCTCATCGCGCCGATCAGATTGCGTTTCTCGCCGGGCAAATTCACCGCCGCCAAACCGACCCGCGACTGGGCGAGTTGCTGGGCGAACTTGCCGCCACCGATTTGGCGGCCGACCCCCACAGCGACGCGGGCGCCAACATCCGCCTCTTGCAACGCGACTACGACAAGAAGACCCGCTTGCCGCAGGAACTGGTGGAGGAGCTGTCGCGGCTGAGCGTCCTTGGGCAACAAGTCTGGTCGGCGGCCCGCGCCGACGACGACTTCCCGCGGTTTCTGCCGGTGCTTGAGCAGACGATCGCTCTGAAGCGACAAGAGGCCGCAGCGCTCGGCTACGACGACACGCCCTACGATGCGTTGCTGGACGAATACGAACCGGGCGAGTCGACCGCCAACGTGGCCCGCGCACTCGGCGGGCTGCGCGACGCATTGGCTCCGCTGGTCGAGCAGATCGTCGGCAGCCAACAGGGTCCGTCTAACGAGATCATGCTCCGCGACTTTCCGAAAGATGCCCAGGAGGCGTTTGGCATCGAAGCGGCCGCCGCGATCGGCTTCGACTTTGCCGCGGGGCGTCTGGACGACACGGTGCATCCCTTCTGCGCAACGGCCGGTCCGCGCGACGTACGACTGACCACGCGGTACAACGAGCGCGACTTCGGCGACGCGTTCTTTAGCATCCTGCACGAAGCGGGACACGGACTGTACGAGCAGGGCTTGCTCGGCGAACATTGTGGCTTGCCGATCGGCGAAGCGACGTCGCTGGGCGTTCACGAGTCGCAATCGCGGATGTGGGAGAACCAAGTCGGGCGCAGCCGCGCGTTTTGGCGGTTCATGACGCCCAAGGCGCAGCAACACTTCCCCGCAGCGCTCGCCGGCGTCAGTGCCGAGGACATGTACCGCGCCGTGAACACCGTGGCGCCGTCGCTAATTCGCGTCGACGCCGACGAGGTGACGTACAACCTGCATATTTGCATTCGTTTCGATTTGGAAAAACAGTTGATCGAGGGCGATCTGGCGGCGCGCGACTTGCCCGAGGCGTGGCGCGCGGCGTACCAACGCCTGTTGGGGGTCACTCCGCCGAATGACGCCCAGGGCGTGCTGCAGGACGTGCATTGGAGCGGCGGGTCGTTTGGATACTTCCCCACCTACGCCTTGGGCAATCTGTACGCCGCGCAATTCTTCGCCCAGGCGGCGCGCGACCTCGGCGATCTCGACGAGCAGTTCGCCCGCGGCGAATTCCAGCCGCTCTTGGATTGGCTGCGCACCAAGATCCACCGCCACGGCCGCCGCTACTCGGCGGCCGAGTTGGCCCAGCGGATCACGGGCAAGCCGCTGTCGCACGACGATTGGCTCGCCCAGAACACAGCCAAATATGGCGAGCTGTACCAATTGTGACGAATGCACGGCTCTCGCCACGACAGCGGTGTGATTTGCATGCTGGCGCCGGGCGCGGGAACCGCTTTTCGGGCCGGACGAACGAGAGCTCCGTTGCTAGAATGACCACCTGAGAGACAGGCCGACGCTGCGCGAAGCAAGCGCGTGGCGACGGCGCACGCCGCCCGAGGAGCGAGTTGACGATGACGATGATCGCAGGATGCCCCCGCTGTTCAACGGAACTGTTGCTGCCCGCGGAAGCCGGCGCCGACGCGGCCCTGGAATGCCCGGTTTGCGGCGCCAAGTTTGAGCGCGCGGCAGCAGGAGCGCGCCGCCTGCCGCTGGCTCGTGTCGTCTTGAGCTCAACGCCCGAGCCGCATGAATCGGAATCGAACGACGATTCGATCGAGCTGGCGAGCAGCCAGTCGTACGACGACCTGCAGAGTCTGTCGGCGCGACTGCGGTCGCTGCAAGGCGTCGCGGCGACCGGCCCCGCCGACCGAAATCACCACAACATGTCCCGATTGCTGGGCGAGGCGGCGGACGAGGATGCAGCGGACGAGATCGAGGAGAACGAATACGGGGACGAACTGGCTGTTGCCAACGACGACAGCGACGACGACCAGCCAACCCAACAAGAGGTGTCCGCGGAGATCGACGCGATACTAAAAGGCGCAGCGGAGACCTTTGACGCCGCGACGCTCGTTCCCGAGGTGCACAGCGGCGAGTTGGCAAGCCAAGCACCGGCCGCGTCGGATGATGAATTCGTCGCCGGCGTGACGACCGAGCACATTGGCGACGCCGCCCCCTCGGATGCGTCGGCGGCCGAAGACGAGCCCTCCGCATCCCAACTCCAGGAGTTGGTCGGGCAGTTCATGTTGGAACCGCAGCGCCCGGCAGAGGACGCGACGGCGCGCCCCGCGTCCGTCATTTCCGCCGAGGACGAGGAAGCGCAGGTTGCCGCCGACGCCGAACCATTTGAGTTGCCCGCCTTCGATAATGCGGGCGAGCAATTTGCGCCCGCGGCAACGATCGCGCCGATCACGGTCCGCCGACGCCCGCCGGCCCGGCGACGCGGTTTGAGGATGCTTGCCGGCGTGGTCGGGTTTGGAGCCGTGGGCATTCTGGCAGGCGGCTACGCTTTGTTGTGGATTGGCGGGCCGCATAGCGACCTGCTGCATTTGGCCACGGTATTGCCCGACGCCATGCTGCCCACCGCGATGCGGGCCAGCGTCGACGCACCGTCGGATCCGCCCGCCAACTCGGACGGCGAGATGGCTGGCGCCCTCGCCGAGCGCATTCAACGTTCAACGGCGAACGAACCGCCGGTGGTTGACGAGCCCATCGAAACGGCAACCCCGTTGGCCGAAGCCGAACCCGCCTATGGGGAAGACAACGTTGCAGCGACCGCGTTGCACGACTCGGCGGTAGAACCTGCGACGGCGAGTCAACCGACGCCGCCGGCCCCCGTGGACGTCGCGGAACTCATGACCCAGGCGCAGGGCGCGCCGCGTCCCGAGTTCGACGAATTGGCCGCCGCGATCGATCAAGCCTCGGCCGCTCTTCCTGCGTTTCTGGCCGGTGATCGCAACGACCCCGCGTCGGTAAGCCGCACGGGACAAGCCTACGTGCAACTGGCCCGCATGGCGGAGGTGCTGACATTGGCGTCACCGCAAATCGATCCCAATGCGCTGGTCACGCAGCAGCTGCTGGCCAAGGAGACGCTACGTCAGGCGGCGACCGAGGCCGCGCAACCCGTGCTGCTCGATCACGTGTCGGCGCGCTGGCTGGACTATCCGCGTCGTACGAATCAGGGCGTCATCCTGCGGGGCGTCATTCGCAACATGCAGTATTCGCAAGACTTGACTTGGTGCGAGCTGGAAATCGTCGGCGTCGACGCTCCGCGGATTGTCACGGTGGCGTTCGCACGAAACCGGCATAAGCTGGGCGAGGAAATCGCTGTCGCGGGAGCGGTTATGCCGCCCGGCGTCGTGGCGTCGCTAGACAATCAGGCCGGGACGCAGCCTGCCGTGCTGGCGGGCTGCTCGGTGACGCTCAAACAGCCCGAACGAGTGGCCGTGCCCGGCATTCGTCTAACGCCCTAATCGGCCGCGGGGCGGTTCTGCCCCCCTTCGCGGGGCCCCCTGTTTGTGAAACAATAGGCCCCTGCTGGCAGCGATCGCGCCGCTGGCGCTCATTCCCAAGGGTCTGCTCTGCGACTCCGGCTCGAACGCTACAGGCAGAGCCTGGCGTTGGGGGCCGCAAGCGATCTCGTGGGCGCCTGCGCTACCGCGTTCGTTGTGCCGCTTCGCCCGTCCGCCGTCTGATATGCGCCGTTGAGTCTGCCATGAAAGCCGCTGTACTGCGCGAGACCTACCCCGGCGAGCGCCGGGTGGCCATTGTTCCGGCTGTTGTCCCCCAGCTCGCCAAGCTCGGCCTGGAGGTCGTGTTGGAGCCGGGCGCCGGCGCGGGAGCCGACCACCCCGACAGCGAGTACGAAGCCAAGGGCGCCCAGATCGCCGCCGACCGGGCTGCCGCCCTCAACGCCGCAGACGTCGTGCTGCAAGTTCGCTCACTGGGCGCCAACCCTGAAGCGGGACGCGCGGATCTCGATCTGTTTCGTCGCGGACAGGTTGTCATCGGCACGTGCGATCCGCTGGGCAACCCCGGCGCGGTAAAAGAGCTGGCCGATCGGGGCGTCACGCTCTTCGCTCTGGAGATGATCCCCCGGATCACGCGCGCCCAGAGCATGGACGTGCTCTCCTCGATGGCCACTATCGCCGGCTACAAGGCGGTCCTGCTGGCAGCCAATCACCTGCCCAAGTTGTTTCCCATGCTGATGACCGCCGCGGGGACGCTCACCCCGGCCAAGGTGCTGGTGATCGGCGCCGGCGTGGCGGGTCTGCAGGCGATCGCTTCGGCGCGCCGCTTGGGCGCGGTCGTCCAGGCGTACGACGTGCGGCCGGCGGTGAAGGAGCAAATCGAGAGCCTGGGCGCCAAGTTCGTTGAACTGCCGCTGGACACCTCCGGCTCGGAGGACAAGGGCGGCTACGCCAAACAGCTCACCGAAGAACAACAGCAACAACAGCGCGACCTGCTGGCCGACGTCATTGCCGATTGCGACGTGTGTATTTCCACCGCAGCCATCCCCGGCCGACCGTCGCCGCTGTTGATCACCGACAGCGCCGTCGAGCGGATGCGTCCGGGGTCGGTGATCGTCGATCTGGCGGCCGAGCGCGGCGGCAACTGCGGACTCACCTGCGCTGACGAAACCAAGGTGATTCACGGCGTGACAATTCTGGGCCCCACGAACTTGCCCAGCGAGGTTCCCCAGCACGCCAGCCAGATGTTTGCCCGCAACGTCGCCACGCTGCTCGGCCTGTTGATGAAAGAGGGCCAGGTGGACGTCGACTTCAACGACGAAGTGATCCGCGAGACGCTCGCCGCCAAGGACGGGCAGGTGCAGAACCAGCGACTGCGCGAGATGCTCGATTTAGGCCCGCTGCAGTTGCCGGCCTCCGAGCCGCCGGTGAACCACCTCGCCGACGGCGGGGCGTCGTGATGGGCCGCCGCGAGACAAATTGGGACGCGTAACAGTGCGGACGTCGTCGCCGACGCCGCCCACATCCACTCCGAACTCTGACTTCTCCCACTGCCATGGACCTGATCACAGCCCTGACGATCTTCGCGCTGGCCGTGTTTGTCGGCTTCGAGATCATCACCAAGGTGCCCCCCACGCTGCACACCCCGCTGATGAGCGGGTCGAACGCGATCAGCGGGATCACGCTGGTCGGCGCCGTGCTGGCCGGCGGCGGCACGCTCTCCAACGTGCTGGGATTCCTGGCGGTGTTGTTTGCCACGCTCAACGTCGTGGGCGGTTTCCTGGTGACGCACCGCATGCTGGAAATGTTCAAGAAAAAGTAAGCCGCGCTCCTCGCTCGCTGCCGTCCGTTCACCGACCACGCCCACAAAAGGTCGTTTGCTGTGTTGGATCACCTGAATCGCCTGCTGCTGGCCGCTGAAGACCTCGTGAAGTCGACCGACGGAACGCTTCAGGAGTTGGGAGACGTTGTCGCCGCCAGCGGAGGAGCGGAGCGCCTAGCCAACGTCGGCTACCTGGTCGCGTCCGTGCTGTTCATCCTGGGCATCAAGGGCATGACTCACCCGCGCACCGCGGTGCGCGGCAATCTGCTGGGCGCCGTGGGCATGCTTATTGCCGTGGTCGTCACGCTCATCAAGTCGCAGGCTCCGCCTTGGGTGTGGATCTCGGGCATGGCGGTCGGTACGGTCGGGGGCTTGCTCCTGGCGATCAAAGTCCAAATGACCCAGATGCCGCAATTGGTGGCGCTGTTCAACGGGTTTGGCGGCATCGCCTCGGTGCTCGTTGCGGGGGCCGAGGTCATCAGACTGAGCGCCACGCCTGAGACCGAAAGCACGGCAGGTCTGTTCGCGGGGCTCACCGGACTGATTGGCGCCGTCACGTTCACCGGCTCGTTGGTCGCCGCCGGTAAGCTGCAGGAACTCAAACAGTTCAAGAAGCCATGGAGCTTCGGCGGACAGCAGCTCGCCAACGCGGTGATCGTGGGCATCGGCGTCTTGCTGTGCGTCGAAATGACCGACGGGACCGGCTGGGAGTTCTTCCCGATCGTGCTGCTCTCGCTCGTGCTGGGCGTGCTGCTGACCACCCCCATCGGCGGCGCCGACATGCCGGTGGTCATCGCGCTGCTCAACAGCTACTCGGGCCTCGCCGCCGCGGCCGCGGGATTTGTCATCAACAACAACGTGCTGATCATCGCCGGCTCGCTGGTGGGCGCCTCGGGAATCATTCTGACGCAAATCATGTGCAAGGCGATGAACCGCTCGCTGACCAACGTGCTGTTCGCGAAGTTTGAGCCGACGGCCGACGGCCCTTCCGCCGACGAGGTGTATGCTGGAAAAATCAAAAGCACTTCGCCGGAAGAAGTCGCAATGCTTCTCGATGGCGTGTCGCGAGTCGTGATCGTCCCGGGCTACGGCCTGGC
>JAGQOU010000274.1 GCA_020427145.1 Planctomycetales bacterium
AGCCCGCTGCTGAAGATTGGCCTCGGCGACGACGCGGCCGTGCTCGGGTGGCGGGCCGGCGACGACCTCGTGGCGGCCACCGACACGGTCACCGATCTGGTCGATTTCAAATTGGCCGAGATCGATCCGCGGCGCGCCGGTCACAAGGCGCTGGCCGTGAACCTAAGCGACATGGCGGCGATGGCGGCCGAACCGGTCGCCGCGCTCGTGTCGTTGGTGCTGCCGGCCGATGGCTGCGGGGATATGTCGGCACGCGAGTTGGCTGAATCGCTCTTCCGCGGCATGTTGCCGTTGGCCGAGGAGTTCGGTTGCGTGATCGCCGGCGGCGATACGAACCTGTGGGACGGGCCGCTGGCTGTAAGCGTGACCGTGTTGGGCCGCGTCGGCGCAGCGGGACCGCTGACGCGCAGCGGCGCGCGGCCGGGCGACGTCGTGATGGCGACCGGCGCGTTTGGCGGCAGCATCTTGGGGCGACATCTCGACGTGCAACCGCGGGTGCGCGAGGCGCTGGTGCTGCGCGAGCAGTTTGGCGCCACCGCAGCGATTGACGTCAGCGACGGGCTGGCGCTCGACGCCTCGCGTCTGGCGGCGGCCAGCGGATGCGGCGTGGCGTTGGCGTTGGACGCGATACCCGTTTCGTCCGACGCCGCGCGGCTCGCGGCGCAAACAGGCCGTACCGCAATCGAGCACGCCCTGGGCGATGGCGAAGATTTTGAGCTGCTCTTCACGGCGCCGAGCGACGCGGCCGCACGGTTGCTGGCGGCGCAGCCGTTTGCCGGGGCGCCCGTGACGCGGATCGGTCGCTGCGTCGAGCAGGCCGGGCTGTGGAAATTGACGGCGGGCGGCGACTTGGAACCCTTGCCGGCGACCGGTTACCTACACGGGGAGCGAGGTTGACCGACTTCCTGCCACGTGGGTGCTTGCAATTCTCGGCGAGCTTGGCGAACTTGGCGGTTCAACCCATTGCCTGGCGAAACACACGATGCCCAGTTTCGAGTTTCATTCTCACAGCGAAGCCGACACCGACCGCTTTGGCGCGGCGCTCGCCGCTGCCCTGCCGCCCAGCACCGTCATTGCGCTGTTGGGCACATTGGGCGCCGGCAAGACGCGGCTGGTACAGGCCGTGGCCGTGGCGCTCGGCGTGCCGGCCGACGCGGTGACCAGCCCCACCTTCGTGCTGGTCAACGAATACGCGGGCCGGCTGCCCGTGTTCCACTTCGACGCCTATCGGCTGCGCGACGAGGACGAGTTCCTGCAGTTGGGGCCTGACGAGTATTTCGAGTCGCCGGGGCTGACGTTCATCGAGTGGGCCGACCGCGTGGAGTCGTGCCTGCCGCGGCGGCGGATTGAAATCCGCGCCGAACCGACGGGCGAAACGTCGCGGCGGTTCACGACGACGGCCCTCGGCGGCGGCGACGCGATCGAGAAACTCGCCGCTGCGAATCTTCGAAGCGAACACTGACGAAGGACCGCCGCCAACTCACAAGATGTACTTGCTGAGATCCTCGTCCTTGACCGTTTCGTCCAGTCGCTGCCGGACGTAGGCTTCGTTGATTTCGACGCGGCCCGTCTTCATGTCGGCGGCCTCGAAGCTCAGCTCTTCCAGCAGCCGCTCGATGATCGTGTGCAGCCGCCGGGCGCCGATGTTTTGGGTCTTTTGATTGACCTGGAACGCGTAGTCGGCCAACGTGGCCACGGCGTCGTCGGTGAACGTGACGGTGACGCCCTCCGTGCCCATCAGCGCCGCGTACTGGCGCGTGAGCGAATTGCGCGGCTCGCTCAGGATCCGCACAAAGTCCTCTTTGGTCAGATCGCTCAGTTCCACGCGAATCGGAAACCGTCCCTGGAGCTCAGGCATCAGCTCCGACGGCTTCGTCGTGTGAAAGGCCCCCGCGGCGACGAACAGAATGTGGTCCGTGCGAATATAGCCGTAGCGGGTTTGCACCGTGGTCCCCTCGACGATCGGCAGCAGGTCGCGTTGCACGCCCTGCCGCGAAACGTCGGCGCCCCGGCCCCCTTCGCTGGCAACCACCTTGTCCATCTCGTCGACGAAGATAATGCCCGTGTTCTCGGCCAATTCGACCGCCTTGACGTTGACCTTGTCCTGGTTGATCAGCCCTTCGCACTCCTGATCGAACAGCACCTTGCGGGCTTCGGCGACGGTCATTTCGCGACGGGACACGTTCTTGGGCATGATCTTCTCGAGCATGCCCTGGAAGTCGAAATCGAGCTGATCGCCTCCCGGCCCGGCGCCGGGCAGCATAATCGCCTGGGTCTTCTGCTCGATGGCCACCTCCACAGTGCGATTCTCCAACTCGCCGGCCACCAGCATCGCCCGCATCTTTTCGCGCGTGCGCTCGTACCGCTCGGGCGATTCGTTGGAGTCGACGCCGACGTCGAACGTGGCGGGCGCGGGGGCGAGCATCTCGATCAGTCGCTCCTCGACGCGCCGTTTCGCTTCGTCCTCGACGCCTGCCAGCTCCTCCGCGCGGACGATGCCGATCGCGTTCTCGACCAATTCGCGAATCATGCTCTCCACGTCGCGGCCGTAATAGCCCACTTCGGTGTACTTGGTCGCTTCGACCTTGATAAACGGCGCTCCGGTGAGTTTGGCCAGCCGGCGGGCGATCTCCGTCTTGCCGACGCCGGTGGGGCCGATCAT
>JAGQOU010000275.1 GCA_020427145.1 Planctomycetales bacterium
CCGGTCGCCGTCGGCTATTATCCGGGCACGTCGGCGGTTCGTCCACCGCCCGCGGCGGCCGGCCCGCCGACCTGGGGCCGCCGACCGCGACGAGGAGGCCTGTGTTTTTCCCAGGCAGCGAACTCATTCCCCGCGAAAACTCGAGATCTGGTCCATCGCATGCGCGAGACTCGTCGTCGTCAGTTCGATGCTTGCCCCCCTGCGACGGGGGGCGTCCGCGGTCGCTCAAGCACGCGTGGACGAAGCATGAAACGTACGCCAACCTCCAGTCAGCACGCCTGAGCGTATGCAAGGACATCGACGTGTGCTACTTCGACAATCCCCAGCGGCTCTCTGCCGGCGAAACACATGCCGTAAATTATGCATTTTCCTGATGGACTCCGGAAGAATTCCATCGCCGATGGATACTGACTATCATGGCCGGTGGCCGAAGTTGGGTGACCTTGGCCGCGAGTCCAATAGGTTCCGTCGGATTGTCGGCCCCCGCGTTTGCCGTCTCTGGGGGGCGCCGCTGGCTCCCGACATTGGCGAGTTGGCCTTGAGGGACGGCCGACATTCAAAGTCGCCAGTCCCCGGCGCCGCTTGTCGTCTGCTCATTGACCGCCTCACCAGTTCCCGGTGCGTTGTCGCCCGATTATCTCGGCACGCTCAATGAGTTGATCGTCACCAATCGAAGCGCCGAAGAGGAGACTCGCTGTGCGTTGCGTGTTATGCATGCTGTTGGTTGTTTTGTCCACGCGAGCGAGCGCCAAGGGCCCGCTCGAATTCGTGCTGACTGACGCCGAGGCGAACATCAATCTGCCTGGGTTTGAGAAGTCGAGCCGCGATTTCCCCGCGATGCAGACAGGACCCTGGCGGATCGAAAAACGCGTGCTCCATGGCGGCAAGCAGGAGGGGTCCGAGCTTATTGTCGTCAACAATGGGGCGCTTCAGTTCGGCGTTTCTCCCACGCGCGGAATGAACGTGGTCTACCTAAAGCACATCGGTGGGGAAGAGTTTCCGGTCGGTTGGAAATCCCCAGTGAGCGAGGTGGTGAATCCGACGTTCATAGACCTGGAGAGCCGGGGCGGACTGGGCTGGCTCGACGGATTCAACGAGTGGATGTGCCGATGCGGACTCGAGTTCGCCGGGCATCCCGGCAAGGATGTTTTTATCACCAACACGGGCGACAAGGGGGAGCTGACGCTCACCCTCCATGGCAAGGTCGGCAATACGCCCGCATCTCGAGTGGTGGTCGCAATTGACCAAGACCCCCCCTACCGGTTGCGCGTCCAAGGGACTGTCTTCGAGCGGTCCTTTCACGGTCCCAAGTTGCGGTTGGAAACTGAAATCTCCACTGTTCCCGGCAGTCTTTCCGTCCAGGTCAACGACAGCGTGACCAACCTGGGCGGCAATGAACAAGAGTTTCAGCTGATCTATCACACGAACTACGGAAACCCCATTCTTGAGAAGAACGCCAGAGTGATCGGCGCATTTCACGACCTGCAGCCGATGAACGAACATGCGGCGAAATCCGTCAAAACCTGGGACGTCTACGACGCCCCCGCCAAGGACTTCATTGAGCAAGTCTATCTCGCCGAAGCCGCGAGCGACGCCCACGGCAAGACGAGCATTCTTCTTGTGAACTCACAGGGTACAAAAGGGGCCAGCATCACCTGGAACGTCGCTGAGTTGCCGTACGTCACCATTTGGAAAAACACTGCCGCGGAAGCGGACGGGTATGTCACCGGTTTGGAGCCGGGAACCGGGTTTCCGTTCAATCGCTGGGTCGAACGACAATTCGATCGGGTACCCAAGCTCCAACCCGGCCAGACGCGTCAGTTCGCGTTGTCATATGGTATTCACCCGGACGCCCAGTCCGTGACGACAATCCGGCAGCGGATCGAGGCAATTCAGCAACAGCAGCCGTTGTCGGTGACGCCCGCCGCGCCGGAAATTCCGGAGTTCCCCGAGGACGAGGTTGATTGAACATCGGCCGATGAATCGACTTCTGTGAGTTGCTGTCGCAGTCGCTCAAGCCAAGGTTCGGGCCACTCTCGTAGCGCCGTCCTGCGAGCACCTCGGCGATGAGTTTCGCCGCGGTCTGGCGTCAACGCACTTCGCGATTGATTTGCACCGGGGGACGTCGGCAGGCCGCCCGCCGCTTGTTTGGCGGCAGCGTACCGCCATCGCCGCCTTCGCGAAGTACATCGCGCGGCGTCTCAAGGCTACGCCAGGGCAGAGAGTCGAGCGACGCACGCCAAGAGAGGCGCCGCCCAAACGCACGGACGGAAAACGCGCGAACCGGCGGCTTACGGCGGTCCGGCGGCGCAGCGTCGGGAGCGCGGCGGGACCGCGCTGCAGGCGACGCCGGGCGTTCGCTGTCACTCACGGCGAATCGACGGTCTCGCCGCCGGCAGCCGTACTGAGTGCGCGCCACACGAAACGATCCGTGTCGTTGCTATAAAAGGTCGTCGAACCGTCGACGCGAGCGGCGTTGACGCCGCCGGGATGAAAACTGCGTGCGGATCGATTGATCTTGTTGGGAATCGACGCGCTCACGGCCGCTGCGTCAGGGTAAAGAGAATCGTCGCAGACGATTCCTGGATCGTCCGGGCATCGCCATTCGATAACGTCCGGGTTGGGAGCATTCGGCGGCCAGAGGCCGGTGAATGCGTGTGCGCCTCGGCCGATCGAAATGTCGCCCATCGAACCGAGCCAGTCGTGCCCGGCGCCGCTAATCTCGTCCTTGCTCTTGATCAATTCCGAAAACGCCAGCGTGTTGCTCAAGCCGTCCGTGATCTCGCTCAGTTTGACAGGCTTGCCGTAGGTGAAGGGTGCGCCGCCGAAGATCACGCGATCGGACCCGGGATAGGTCACGAATTGCGATTGGCCCGTTCCGCTGTTTCCGTAGTTGGCGACGTAGTTGTAATAGTACCGATTGAAGGGATCGTTGTTGTTGGTGGGATCGCCGTCGCCGGGCTGATTGTAGACCTCGCTCGCCGTGTCGGAGGGGCAATCAAACATGGAGACATAAAACGCCCGCGCCTGCTCGTGATGATTCCCCAGGAAGGTCTTCGACATGTCAAATCCGCGAAACGCGTTGTCCCCCTCAAGATAGGGCAGGATAAACGTAAACCACGTGTAGTCGTCATACCACGTGTAGCCGTTGCGCGACTGGCCAATCTCATTGTTCGTTCCCCTGGGGAGCTCCCCGAAAGTCGATTCGTAGTTGAGCGTTCCGAGAGCGATCTGCCTCACGTTGTTGAGACACGAAGAGCGGCGCGCCGCTTCCCGCGCCGCTTGAATCGCCGGCAAAAGGAGCGCCACCAGCACGCCAATAATGGCGATAACGACAAGCAACTCGACGAGCGTAAAGCCGGCGCGATTGAGAACCCGCCGCAGCGCCGCTCCGGGCCTGTGGCTCTTCGTTCGCGCGACGCCAGTTATTTCGCCAAGAGGGGATGCGGGCCCTGGGGCGGCGGCGATGCGGGGAAATGATGCGAACATCTTGCGGACTCCGTAGCAGCGACTCGCGAATGCGAGTGGTTAATGACATGAGATCACGAGGCCCATGGGGCCTGCCCGGCGCTATCGCGCGGGGCCTTCCAGAAAAAAGTCTTGCGTCCCGTCGCCGTCGATCGCGCGCACCACGCCCTCCTCCAAAATCTTGCGAGGGATGACATTAGCGCGTTCCGGCTCGGGATTTCCCCCTGGTCCTACGATTGTCTTGCCCGTCTCGACCGAGCCGGAGAATGTAAAAACGTTGTCGCCGAGCGGAACCTCTTCCAACTGATATCGACCGAGCGCCACGTCCGCGGACCCTCCGTTGCCAGCGTCATTTTCGACCGGGCGATAAACGATCTTTCCGCGCTGAAGCGGTTCGCCGTTGACGGCGACCTCGCCTGAAATGGTCGCGACGGAACGCCCGCCGCCGCTGCAACCCGCCAAACCAATGGCAGACGCGAGGGCCATCAGCCTCGCGATCTTCAGACCATTCATCGTGGAAGGCACGTGCATTGACGCTCGTCGGCCTTCAACGCAACCGCTGGTGGATAGCGGCGCGATCGGCTCGCGACGGAAAAGAGGACTTGAGGCGCCATCGCTGCGCGGATGCCGGTTGGAGGGTAAGCCGCACAAGACAGCCTGCTATTTAGTAAGGATACAGGTACTTTACATGGTGTCAAATAAAAGTTTCGCGCTCGTTTGCGCATAATTGCGTGGTGGTCGCGGTTTTTAGTCGATTTGCGACGGTGAAGCCCCGCAAGGAATGGCCCTGACTCCCTTTTTGGGTCCGGTTTCTTCGCGTTTTCCCTATAAACTACCCGCAGATGCCAACCGAGGTAGTCATCTTTCCTGGTTTTTTATTTACAGATTAGTTGACTCAATGTTTACCACTGATTAGGTTCAACTGTGATTCAGGCAGAGGGCTGTGGCGGCGATTGGCGTTTGCTCCTCCCTCTGACTTGTCGACGCGGACTTCTCAGAAATCTTGTGTTGTTAACAGGTGCAACTGGGCTCAGGGCGACAGCCTGGCAGGTCAGGGGTTCACGGCCACGCGCTTGTCGCGCGGAACCGTGTACTGGGGCAGCCCCCTGACCTGTCGCTCGTAGCGGTCATGTCCTCGCTTCGTCGAGTCGTGATGCGAAGTCTGGCGAGAAGTCCTTCGCGCGGCCTGAGTCGATCGTGCTTCACGTCAGCGAACTGCGGCCCTGAACGAAAAACGAAAGGGGCGAAAGTTTTCCAACGGGGTCGCTCTCGCGAAGCGTGGTTGTCATGAGAAGGAGGTGATACCCGTTTCTCGGTCGACGCGTCCGCCCGCGGCGTCTCCTTTGTTCCGTTGGTTCGTTTTCAACGGGCTGGTCGTTGCGCGGCGGACAGAAGCGGTCCGATAGGTTTCGCATGCTCTCAAGTTCTGCATTCAATAAGGAAGGTCACTGCGATGAGGCTGCTAGCGGTATGGTCGCGAGCGCTCCTGATCGCGGCGTTGACGGCAGTCGGCGCCCGCGGACAGACTACCGTCACCTGGCAAGGCGGCGCGACGAACAACAACTGGACCAACACGTCAAACTGGGACAGCGGCGCACTGCCGACCGGGGCTTTTGACGAGATTGCGAACGTTGACAACGGCGGCACTGTTGTCATCAATTCCGATCTCAATTCAGTTCCGTCGCCTGACGGACCTCCGGGCGAGTTAATCGTCACAAACAATTCAAAGCTGGACATCGTCGGATCTGGTGCGTTTTTGACGGACGACAGCGGACCGGCCGTCAACGGCGGGGCGACGTTCAATAACGGCGGCGTCTTGGCGCTCACGGGCGGAGCGACCTCTTTCGCCGCGAACACGCTTTCGTTTTCCGGCGGCGGCGTCTACGCGCCGGTGATTACCGGCACGAGTCACGGGCTTATTTCCGTCGCGGGCAATCTTGCGCTTGGCGGCGGGACGCTCAGGCCCACGATTGGTTTTTCGCCCCCCGGATCGCAGAGTTGGGTCCTGGCCGACGCAACGAGCATCTCGGGCAGTTTTGCGCTCGACACGTCGGCGACAGCGTTGCCGTTTGGCCAAAAGTTGGTGACCTCGACGACCAACGGCGGCGTCAACGGGCGCCAACTGCGTCTCGATCTGAAGAGCGTTCTCGCCCTGACCGTCAATGCGGACACGGGCGCGGCGTCGATTTCGAGTCCGACCGGTTCGGCCATCACCATGACTGGCTACGGGGTCAGCTCGGCGTCGGGACAGCTCCAGTCGGCGGGGTGGTCGTCGCTGAGTTCCCAGTTGGGCGGCGGCTGGAGCATTGCGGGAACGCCAACCGCAAACAATCTCGACGAGTTGGGCGGGCCGATCCCGCCAAGTAATTCGTCGCAGGCGTCACTGACGTTGAGCGCGTCGTCGCGATCGATCGGCTCGGTGCTCAACACGAACCTGCCATTCGGCGTCGTACCCGACCTGAAGTTGCAGTACGTCACCTCGGCAGGCGAAGTCGTGCAGGGCGACGTTCAATTCACCGGCCTCAACGCCGTCAACAACCTATTGCTGACGGTCGATCCCGGTTCGGGACAGGCGCGTCTTACGAACAGCTCGAAGACGGCGATTAGTCTACGCGGATATTCCATTCTCTCGGACTCCGGGGCGTTGAAGCCTGCCAACGGCAGTTGGAACAGTCTCGACGATCAGGGAATGGTTGGGGTCGAAGAAGCGAACGCGTCGGCGAACAATCTTTCGGAACTCATTCCATCAGTCGCCAATAGCCTGTCGCTTGCCTCGGGGCAGTCGGTCGGGCTCGGGGCGCTTTTCAATACGACGGGCGACCGCGACCTGAGGGTTGAGTTCTTCTACTCCACGCCCCTGGACGGCGACTTTGACGGCGACGGCGCGGTCGATCAAGCCGATTTGGCCGCTTGGGAGTCGGGCTACGGCACGTCCTTCGGCGGGGCCGATTTCCTCGCCTGGCAACGGAATTACGGGCAAACGTCGGCGTCGGCGATTCCGCGAATTGGCACGGGCGTCGTCCACTACGAAACGATCCCTGCCGAGCCGGTCGCCGCCTCCGTTCCGGAGCCTGCATCCTGCCAAATTGTCGCGATGCTGGGGGCAATCATGGCAACGTCAGTTTGGCGATCACGGCGGATTGACAAGTTCTCAGCGGTCCGATGACTTGCTGAAACGCAGATTCAATCGTCAAGAGGTTCACGTTCAAAGATTGCCGAATCGCATATCAATTCAAGGGTTTTCGCAATGAAACATTCAGTTGCACTTTCGTTCGCCGTTTTCATCTTCGCGACGTCCGCGGGCCTCGTTCACGCCAAGACGGTGTTCAACATCGATTTTGCGCCGGACATCAACGATCCGGCGGCGACGACGAACATCTACACCGTCGACTACGTTGGCACGGCGGCGGCGCCGGACCTTGGGACCGTCTGGAATCACATCGACTCGAACAACGGATCGCCGGCGGCCTTTATCGGGACCCCCGGTTACTACGATGGCATGGACGGCCCCACGACTGCGAGTTCGATCGTTGATTCGTTCGGCAATACGTTGTCTGGCGTGTCGGTGACCATCAACGGGGGATTGGGCGCCTTCGGCAGCGGCGACGACAGCCCCACCGACGGCGACACCGGCGCGGGCCTCGACTACGTCTCCGTCGAAGCACAAGGCCTGATGCGCGACTACCTGATCGCCAACGGCGGCAATCCCGGTTCGGTGACCATCTCCGGTTTGACGCCGGGGACGCCGATCGATCTGTACGCGTACGGCGAGGGCGATAACAGCGGCAATCGGCGGCAAACGAAGTTCACGGCCAACGGCGTCGTCGGCTCGACGGCTGGGTTTGCCGGTTTGCCGCACGACACGCTCGTCGAAGGCACGGATTACGTCATCCTGCCCGGCGTGATCGTCGACGGCAGCGGTAACATCGAGATCGCGTTTGAACTGAACGGCGGCGGCGAGGCGCCGTTCAACGGCTTGCAAGCGGTCTATGGTCTGATTCCTGGAGACGCGAACGATGACAACGTCGTCAATATGCTCGATTACCAGTTGATTCGGGACAACTTCCGACTGACCGGCGCGACGCGGGCCCAGGGCGACGTGACCGGCCCGCTGGGCGGAAACGCCGGCGACGGCGTTGTCGACTTCTACGACTTTGCCCTATGGCAGGACAACTTCCCGACAATCGTACCGCTCAATATTGCTGTTCCTGAGCCAAGCAGCGTCGCGCTGGCGTTAGCTGCGCTGGGGACGTTGGCATGCGTGCGGCGCGGCCGGGCGTCGGTGGACGCGAACCGGAATCGATTGGCCTCGACTTCCTAGGTCGACGACTTTGTTTGTGATCGGGGGAATATTCTTCAGTTCCCGTTACTTCTCAACTTGGAGGTGCTCTCATGAAGCGAATTTGTCTTGTTGCCGTGGCTGCCGTTCTGGTAGCGGCTGGCAACGCCGCGGCCGTGACGATTAACGTCGATTTTGCGCCGGACATCAACGATCCGGCGGCGACGACGAACATCTACACCGTCGACTATGTTGGCACGGCGGCAGCGCCGGACCTTGGGACCGTCTGGAATCACATTGACACGAACAACGGATCGCCGGCTGGCTTTATCGGAAGTCCTGGGTACTACGATGGCATGGACGGCCCCGCCACCGCGAGTTCGATCGTTGATTCGTTCGGCAATTCGCTGCCTGGCGTGTCGGTCGCCATCAACGGGGGATTGGGCGCCTTCGGCAGCGGCGACGACAGCCCCACCGACGGCGACACCGGCGCGGGCCTCAACTACGTCTCCGTCGAAGCACAAGGCCTGATGCGCGACTACCTGATCGCCAACGGCGGCAATCCCGGTTCGGTGACCATCTCCGGTTTGACGCCGGGGACGTTGTTTAATCTGTACGCCTACGGCGAGGGCGACAACGGCGGCAACGAGCGGCAAACGAAGTTCACGGCCAACGGCGTCGTCGGCTCGACGGCCGGGTTCGCCGGTCTGCCGCACGATACGCTCGTCGAAGGCGCGGACTACGTCATCCTGCCCGGCGTGATCGTCGACGGCAGCGGTAACATCGAGATCGCGTTTGAACTGAACGGCGGCGGCGAGGCGCCGTTCAACGGCTTCCAGTTGACCACGGTCCCCGAGCCCGTCTCGTTGGCGCTTGCGGCGCTGGCCGGCTTGGGCCTGATCGCCGTACGCCGCAAGGTCTAGGGCGAACCGTCAAATCGGGACGGCCTGATGCCGCCTGGCACGGGCCGTCCCTATTTCTTGTTAAGGCGATGCCTGATGACGTTGGCCCGAATCGAGCGGGAGCGATCCCAGGCTCGCCTGCTTTGCGCGCCCGTCCGCAGCGGGGTCCGTCGGAACAAGAGAAATGAATCGATATGCGTTTGGTGTACTTGATTATTCTGGCCGCTTGTGGGCTGTTGTACGCAGGGTTTGATCGGCACAGTTCGGCGGCGGAGATTTACGACGAAGTCTATCGGCCCCAGTTTCACTTCAGCGCCAAACAAGGCTGGCTGAACGATCCCAACGGGCTCGTCTATTTCGACGGCACGTATCATCTTTTCTATCAGCACAACCCGTTCGGAACGAACTGGGGCAACATGTCGTGGGGACACGCGACGAGCCCCGACCTGTTGCATTGGACCGAACGCTCGCCGGCAATCGTCGGCGATCCAACCGGCGTCAAGTTCAGCGGAACGGCGGTCGTCGATTACGCCAATACGGCCGGGCTGCAGACCGGCGCCACGCCGACGATGGCGCTGTTCTACACCTCGGTCGGGTCGTTCGATCAACGCATGGCCTACAGCACCGACGGCGGCTCCACGTTTCGCTATTATGACGACAATCCCGTGTTGCCCTCCGTGTCCCACGCCGATGATCGCGATCCGCAGGTTTTTTGGCACGAAGGCTCGCAGAAATGGGTTCAAGCGCTGTGGGTCGCGGCGCATGACGGCAAGCCGCAGAGTATCAATTTCTTTGGCTCAACCGATTTGAAGAGTTGGTCGTATCTCAGCGAAATGCCCCACTACTTCGAGTGTCCCGACTTCTTCGAATTGCCGGTCGACGGCGACCCGAACAATACCCGCTGGGTCCTCTATGGCGCGAGCGGCGACTACCAGGTGGGTTCGTTTGACGGCACGTCGTTCGTGCCCGACGCCCCCGCCGCTGGAAAGGTGACGCAGGACTTCGGCGCCAACTTCTACGCCGCGCAGTCGTGGCACAACGTGCCAGCGGACGACGGCCGCAGGATTCAAGTGGCCTGGATGCAGGGCGCCGCATATCCCGATATGCCGTTCAACCAGCAAATGAGTTTCCCCGCGGAACTGACGCTGCACAGCACGTCCGATGGCATTCGCATGTTCCGCGAACCCGTCGCGGAAATCTCCTCTCTGTATGGCGCTGAACTTGCGCTCTCCGACGTCGCGCTCTCCCCGGGCGGCGATCCGCTGGGCGACCTGGCGGGCGAGTTGTTTCATATTAAGACGCAAATCGAGTTGGGCACGGCGTCGACCGTGGGATTCACGATCCGCGGCGCCGACGTGCGATATGACGTCGCCACCCAAACGTTGACCGCCCTGGGGCGAAGTGCGCCGCTGGCGCCAGTGAACGGCATGATCGACTTAGAACTGCTGGTTGATCGTTCGTCGCTGGAAGTGTTCGGCGGCGGCGGGAGGGCGTCGATCACCAACGGTTTCACGCCGCCTGCAGGCAACCAGGACATTGACCTTTACTCGCAAGGCGGCGCGGCTCGAATCGTGTCGTTGTCGGCGTACGACCTGCGGTCCGCTTGGCCGAGCGAACCACCGACGCCGCAGACAGGATTGATCGGCCGCTGGCAATTCGACGATCCGACGAATATGGCGGGGTTCGCCGACAGCGGCGGGCAGGAGTTCACGCTGGCCAACTCCGGCATCGTCTCAGGAGTCAGCGGCGTCGCCGGGACCGCCGTGGACTTTAACAACGGCGGCGACTACGCCTTCGTCCCCGACAACGCCGCGATGGACGGCAACCGGTTCAGCGTGTCGTTGTGGCTCAATCCGGACAGCGTCGGCGAGGCGTCGCACATCGTCGGCAAGTCCCACTACTCGCTGCCGGGAGCTTGGGGAATCGAGCAACTCAGCGACGGGCGGTTGAAGTTTTTCGTGCAAACCGAGTCCGGACAGGTTGCCGAAATCCACTCTTCGCAAGCGCTCGACCTCGATGCGTGGCATCACGCCGTCGCGTCGTACGACGCCGACCTGGGGCGGTTGGAACTCTTCATTGACGGCGCGCTCAGCGCTGCCAGCGAAAACGACGTCACCGGCGCGATCGGCTTCGACCTGGCGCCGTTGATGGTCGGCCGTCGGGCGGTTGGCGGCGAGACGCTGAACGCGATGAATGGACAACTCGATGAGTTGCAGCTTTACGGCTCCCCGTTGTCGCCCGGCGAAATCGACTTTTTGCACAATCACCCGGGGCTGGCCATCGACGCCGCGACGTATCCGGTCGGGGGACTCAAGCTGCAGGTCGACGTCGACACCGGCTCCGTGGCCGTGGTCAACTCGACCGGCGCGGCGGAATCGATCAAGGGTTACTCGATCCTCTCGAATGCGGCCGGATTGAACGTCGCCGGGTGGCACAGCCTTGCCGATCGAAGCGCTCCTGCGTTTGACGGTTGGGAGGAGGCCAATCCCTCGCCCGGCGCCCTCAGCGAGATCAACCTGGCGGGCGACTACGCGATTGGACCGAGCGCGCGGTTGATCCTCGGCAAGCCGACCGGTGTGTTCCCGACGCCGGCTTTTGGCACGGCGGTGCGGAACACGGAGTACGCTTTCGACTACATCGCCAGCGACGGCAGCGTCTACCACGGCGACGTGGAGTTCACGGGGGTGCGAGCGACGAACAATCTGTTGCTCACGGTCGATCCGTCGACCGGGCAGGTCCTGGTGGAAAACAGCTCCGCCTACACAGTCAAGTTGCTGGGCTATTCAGTGACCTCTGACAGCCAGTCGTTGCTGCCGGGCGACGGGCAGTGGAACAGTCTGGCTGACCAGGGGGTCGCCGGCGCCGAGGAAGCCAATCCCTCGACGGGAGTCCTGTCGGAGCTGATTGCCCTGGTCGGCAACGGACTGGTGCTGGCCCCGGGCGAGACGTTTTCTTTGGGGGCCGCCTACAACGTGGCGGGACTGCCCGATCTGTCGTTCGAGTTCTTCATGACGAGCGAACCGCTGGCGGGCGACTTCAACGCCGACGGCACGGTCGACGGCGCCGACCTGGCCGTTTGGTCGGCCGGCTACGGCGACGCCTATTCCGGCAACGATTTGCTCGTATGGCAGCGGAATCTAGGAGAAACGAATCCTGCAGGCATTCCCAAAATCCTCCGCGGCGTGGTCAGATACGAGTCGATCGTCGCAACGGCGGCGACAATTCCCGAGCCAGGATCCGTCGCGATGGCATTGATTTTTGTGCTGGCGCGCGCGGCAAGCTCAACTTGGCCAAAAACTCGTCGGCGGCCGGAAGTCGTCTGTTGAGAGCGACGGGTGGTCCCCTTGCAGCGTGGTGAAATCCGATGATTTGCAGAGTCCCACAGGTTTTCCTCGGTCCGCGCGGATACGCGGCGATTGCTTTGCTCCTGTTGCCGTGCGCCGCCTTGCAGGGCGGCGAGCCGCTGTTTCCCAACGCTGATTTCGAGACGGGCGCTCTCGATGGCTGGAAACAAATCGGCGATGCGTTTCAGTTTCAACCGACCAAGGGAGACAACTCCCGAGCTCGCGGACGCGAGTCGAGCGGGCACGACGGCGAATACTGGATCGGCGGCTTTGAGAAGTATGGCGGTCGCGGAGGTCGCCCCGGCGACGTCTTCACCGACGACGCGACGGGGCGGCTCGTCTCGCCCGAGTTCACGATCAAGAAACGGTATATCACTTTTCTGGTTGGCGGGGGCAATCGCCCGGGTGAAACCGGCGTCAGGCTGGTTTGCGACGGCGCGGAGAGGACCCTCGCCACGGGCGCCGATTCCGAAACGCTGCTGCCGTGCAGCTGCGACGTCTCTGAATTCCAAGGCAAACGTGCGCGGCTGGTCGTCTTCGACGAAGCCCGCGGGTCGTGGGGGCACGTCAACGTTGATTCGTTTTGCGCCGCCGACGAACCGCTTCCCGACTCGATGGGCGCGTTCGCGCTGGCTGAAGGAATTCCAACCGAAGCAGGACCGAACTGTTCGTACAACCAGCCGCTCCGTCCGCAATTCCATTTCACGGCCTGCCAAGGCTGGCTCAACGACCCCAACGGCATGGTTTACGACGGCGAGAAGTACCACCTGTTTTTTCAGCACAACCCGTTGGCTCCGGTGTGGGGCAATATGACCTGGGGGCACGCGACCAGCCCCGACATGATCCACTGGACGCAGCAGGCTCACGCCCTGCTGCCGTACCGCGTGGATCGCCGTGCGGGGACCATCTTTTCAGGAACCGCGGTGGTCGATTTCAACAACAGCCTGGGCGTGCAACGCGGCGACCAGAAGACGCTGTGCGCGTTCTTCACGTTCGCCGCGGCGCCGAAGTTCTACCAGGCGATGGCGTACAGCACCGACGGCGGCGCCACTTGGACCTATTGGAACGAGGGGCGCGCCGTCGTCGAGAATCAGGGCTTTGACGACGGCGAACGCGACCCCAAAGTCTTCTGGCACGAGCCGAGTCGGCGCTGGGTGATTGCGCTTTGGGTCCAGCAGCATCCCGGTCGCGTCCGTTTTTTTACTTCTGAGGATCTGGTGCATTGGCAGCATGCGTCCGACCTGATGCGCGATTGGGCGTTCGAATGCATGGACGTGGTCTTCCTGCCGGTGGACGGCCAGGGCCCCGCCAAGGCCGTGATCTATGACGCAAGCTTCGATTACGAAGTGGGAACGTTTGACGGCCGCGAGTTTCACGCCCAGCACGGGCCCTATCGCGCGGGCGGCGGGAACTTTTACGCGGCGCAAACGTTCAACCAGAATCGCGACGGTCGCGCCGTCCAGATTAGCTGGATGCGCGGCGGACCGAACGCGGCGGAGCTCTACGGCGTCCCGTTCAATCAACAAATGTCCTTTCCGTGCGAGCTGACGTTGCGGACGGTCGGCGACGAGGTGCGGCTGTGCGCCTGGCCAATCGCCGAGATCGAGTCGCTCGTCGAGGAGTCGATCGTCCGCGAGGACGAAACGCTCTCCGACGGGGACAATCTGCTCGCGGGGATGGAGCCGCTCGACTTGGTTGATCTGAACGTCTCATTCGACCCAGGGGCGGCCAAGCGAGTCGTTTTCGAATTCTCCGGCGCATTGCTCACGTACGACGCGGATTCGCGCCGCCTCGTGCAACGCAGCGTCGACGAACAAGGCGGTCCCGTCGAGGTCGTTGTGTTTGAAGATCTCCGGCCGCGCGACGGGTTGATCGAACTGCGGCTGCTGGTCGATCGGCTGTCGGTCGAGACGTTTGCGTTCGGCGGGGAGCGGTTCTTCGCGGCCTACTACTCGCCGCAGCGGGGCGACGGATCGCAGACAATCCACGCCGAGGGGGGCGAGGCGCGCGTCAAAAGGCTGGAAATCAGCCGCTTGAGATCGGCGTGGGCGGGACGGAATGCTGCGTCCTCAGCGCCGTCGGGGGCGCATGATGGTCCCCGGTGACGAACATTTGTCCACATTGCTATAATCCTCATCGCAGTTGGAAGCCATGATGCATCAGGGCCCTGTTGAACATCAGCGCGCCGTTCGAATCGACGCGCCCGCCGCCAGTCGCGGGGTGACTGGCCAGAATGCGGCCATTGAGATGGGAATGACGACGAGCAAACGTGGACAAATCGTCAATGCCGTGCGCGATCGGATTCGCAGCGGCGAGTTGCGTCCCGGGGATCGTATCCCGTCGGATTCGGAGCTGGTGCGCGAGTTCGGCGTGTCTCGTCCCACTGTCGCCAAAGCGCTCAAGGAGTTGCAGGCTCACGGGTTGGTCCAGCGGAAGGTCGGCTCGGGGACTTTCGTCCTGCGGAGCGAATCCCGCGAGTCCTGCCATTTTGGACTGCTGATTCCCGGCCTGGGTAACACGGAGATCTTCGAACCGATCTGTGCCCAGATGGCAGCCACCGCCCAGGGGTATGGGCACTCAATCGTCTGGGGCGCCGGCGTGGGGCGCCATCCTGCCGGCAGCGAGGCCGAACAAGCCTTCACGCTGTGCGAACATTTCGTGCATAGCAATGTCGCGGGCGTTTTCTTTGCTCCCGTCGAACTGGTCGAGGACCAGCAGGCAATCAACGAAGCGATCGTCGCCAAACTGACGAAGGCGAAGATTCCGATCGTGCTGCTTGACCGGGACTACGTCCCCTATCCGGGACGCAGCGAGTTTGACTTGGTTGGAATCGACAACCGCCGCGTTGGCTACACGATCACCCACCATTTGTTTCAGCGGGGATGCAAGCAAGTCATCTTCATCGCGCGCGAGCACTCTGCGGCGACGATCGACGCCCGCATCGCCGGGTTCATCGAAGCGGTCGTCAAGGATTCGGGGGTTTTCGATTCAAAACTGGTCCATCGCTGCGATCTGCGGGATCTCAAGGCCATGCAGAAAGTGCTCAGCCAGCTGAAGCCAGATGGAATCGTCTGCGGCAACGACGTGACCGCCGGAGCGCTGATGCATCGCCTCGATCAGCTGGGCGTTGACGTGCCGGGCGATATCCGCGTGGCCGGCGTTGACGACGTGAAATATGCTGAGTTGCTGCGGGTTCCGTTGACGACGATCCGACAGCCATGCGTCGCGATCGGCGAGGCCGCGTTTCGTGCGATGCTCGATCGGGTGGAAATGCCCGATGCCCCCGGGCGAGACATCCTGCTTAGCTGTGATTTGGTCGTACGGGACTCCACCGCTTGACGGCCGTGCCGCAAGCCATCGCGGAACGACTTGCACGATGGCTCGCCGCAACTTGAGCGAAGCGCGTGCGAGTTGTCTGACGGCGCGGCCCTGCTGATCCGAGCCCCGATCGAGCCGGGCCCGCTGCGTCAATGCCGTCGGCTTGGCGGACGCGGCGACAGGCCGTGGGAGAACGGGGCTTCGTCGGTTATTATCAGAGCCCGTCGGCGGTTCTTCCACCGCCCGCGGCGGCCGGTCCGCCGACCTGGGGCCGCCGACCGTGGCGAGGACGCCTCTGTTTCTTACCCGCTGCGATCTCACTTCCCGCGAAAACTCGAGCCCAGGACCACGGCATGCTCGCGAGGCTCGTCGCCGTCAGTTTGATGTTGGCCCCCCTTGCGCCGGGGGCGTCCGCGGTCGCTCAGGACTGGCCGCAATGGCGTGGTCCGCACTGCGACAATCGAGCCACCGCCGGCGCCACGGCGCCGATCGAGTGGAGCGAGGACGCGGGCCTGGCGTGGTCGACCCCCCTGCCCGGCCGCGGCCACTCCTCGCCGACGCTCGTGGGGGAGCGCATCTATCTGACCACCGCCGATGCCGATGCCCAGACGCAGTCGCTGTTGATCGTCGACCGTCGCACCGGCGCGCTGGTGCGGACCGTGGTCGTCCATGAGGGCGGACTCCCGGCGCGGATTCACCCCAACAATTCGCACGCCAGCCCCACGGTCGCTAGCGACGGGCAGCACGTCTACGCGCTGTTCTGCAACCAGAACGCGGCGATGGTCACGGCGTTCGATCTCGACGGCGAACAACTCTGGCAACAGCGCGCCGGCGCGTTCGACCCGCAGCGCTTTCAGTTCGGCTTCGGCTCGTCGCCGGTGATCGTCGGCGATGTGATTGTGATGGCCACCGAATACGACGGACCGGAGAGCGGGCTTTACGCCCTCGACCTCGCGACCGGCGCACAGCGGTGGCACGCGCCGCGTCCCAACAGCCTGTCGTATTCGACGCCGCGCCCCCTGTCCGACCGCGGCCGCAGTTTGCTGCTACTGAGCGGCAACAATCTGCTGGCGGCCTACAACGCCGCCGACGGCCAGGTCGCGTGGAGCGTGCCCGGTTCGACCATGGCGACCTGCGGTACGATGGTCGCAGACGCCCAGAGCGGACTGGCCTTCGCCAGCGGCGGGTTTCCCGGCAGCTTCACCGTGGCGTTGCGGTTGGACGGCGCGCATGACGTCGTGTGGCAGAACAACGTGAGGTGCTACGAACAGTCGCTGCTGCTGGCGGGCGACTTTCTCTACGCCACGGCCGACAACGGCGTCGCCTACTGCTGGCGGGCCGCCGATGGCGAGGAGATGTGGAAACGCCGACTGGGCGGCAAGTACAGTTCTTCGCCGCTGCTGGTTGGCGATCGCATTTACGCTACCAACGAGCGCGGCACGACGTTTGTCCTCGCCGCGACGCCCGAGGAATGCCGGGTGCTGGCGGAGAACCGGCTGGGCGACTCGGCGTTCGCCACCCCCGCGCCCGCCGACGGGCGGCTCTACCACCGCTACGGCAAGACCGTGGACGGCCGGCGGCAGGAGTACCTGGTGGCGATTGGCGAGTAGCGCATTCGATTGCGGCTCGGTTCACTCTGCCAGCTTTTGCCGCAGCTGCTGCAGCGAGAGCACTTGCCCGGCTGATGCGGCATCGGTCAGCGACCGCCGCTGGACCGCCTCGACGATCTCCGCGAGGCGGGGCTCCGGGAAGGCGAGCGGGTGGATTGTGAGTCGCATCGAGCCGCCGTCGACGTCATCCAGGTTAAAGCTCAGCTCGGCGCCGTCCAACGGCCGGCCGTCGACGGGGCGAATGAGCGACCACCGCCAGCGGACGTCGCCCGAGGTCGTTTCCCACAACGGCTGCTCGCGGCACGGGCGCTTGGCCACGCCATTGAGCTCTATCTGGGGCTCATCGAGAAACCACTGTTTTTCGCCGTCGACGACGCTCCATTGCGACCAGCACGTCAGGACGGCCGCGTCGTCGATGTTGATCCCAACCCATTGGGACACGGTCGAGGCCCCGGCCGAGCCGCTGCTGAAGCTACCGATTGGCGGATTGGTCGGTTGGTCTGTCGCCGCGTGATCGTCCGGCAGGGCCGTCGCCGCGGCGGTCGTCGGCTCGACCAACTCGTAGCCGTCGGGAACCTGCAAGGCAAAGAGCCGCTCGGGCGGAGCCGCGTTGGCGCGAATCTCCGTGTACTCGAAAAGCCGCTCGGGTTCCCGCCCCGGAGATTGCGTCGTCACCAGCACGCGCGTGGGCAGCCCCGTCGTCGGATCGATCCAGATCCGCTTCGTGAACTGCAGGGGATCGTCGTGGAGAACTTGCTCGTAGACGTCGCACCAGACTTCGCCGGTCTTCTCCGTCCCAACGCGCTGAAAGTCGCCCGGCAGGCCGCCGATCATCTGCTCGATCTCGCTGATTTGCAGCCCGGTCTCCACCATCAGCTCCGTTTGCAGCGGGTCGTTGTTGACGCCCGTCAGGACGCGTTTCTCCTCGTGTTGAACGGCGATCACGCGATCGCCGTCGTAGGCCAAGGACAACTTCGTGACTTTGACGAGGTCGTCGTTTCCGTGACTGCTGAACCCATACGAGTCGGCGTAGTACCGCCCGGGGCGTTCGTAGAATCGCTCGAACGGGAAGGGCACGGTCCCCACGCCGAAGTCGGTTGTTTCGCGCTGGTACAGGACGCCCTTGAGATACAAGCTGTGGAGCGCTTGCAGTCGCTCGCGCATCCCATCGAGCCCGTAGGCCGGCGCGGGACGCGAGGCGACGTAGGCCGCCGAGACGCCGACGGTCGCAATCAGTACGGCGGCGACCGCGGCCAGCGCCCGCGACCTGCGC
>JAGQOU010000276.1 GCA_020427145.1 Planctomycetales bacterium
CGCGCCACCGCCACGCGCTGCTGCTGCCCGACGCTCAGCTGCCCCGGGCGATGATCGGCTCGCTCGGCCAGTCCGACCCGCTGCAGCGCGGAGCGGGCGAGTTCGTCGCGCCGCTTGCCGTAGACGCCCTGCAGCGTGAGCGCCATGTGGAGATTGGCCCGGGCCGAGAGCGTAGGAACGAGGTAGAACGATTGAAAGACAAACCCCACGGTGTGCCGCCGATACAGCGACCGGGCCTTGCGCGACATGGTCCCCAGCGGCTGCCCCGCCACGGTGACCTGGCCGGCGGTCGGGGCGTCGAGCCCGCCGATCATGTGCAACAGCGTGCTCTTGCCGGAGCCGCTCACGCCGACGACTCCCAGAAACTCGCCGGGCGTCACGTCGAGATCCACGCCGCGCAGGGCCCGCACTTCCGAACCGCCGACGCGGTAGGTGCGCGTGAGTTCGCGCGCCACGATCATCGGTTGCGGCTGACCGTCGGTCGATTGAGCATCGTCCATGGAACCCCGCGGTCAGCGAACCAAATACGGCCTGGGTGCGTTAGAGAGGACAGAGAGTTGCCTGCGCCGAGTGCGCGCCGGCGGCGAACGCCGTCACGGCGAGCTTCCGGTATGGTATCATCCTCGGCCACCCCAGGATAATCGCCTGCGCGGTCATTGTTGTCCGCCCGCGCCATCGCTGTGCGCCGGAGGCGCTCGCTCTCGGCGTCGTCGGCATGGGGCTCTGGCGGCGTGGATCGCATTCTGGTCTGTTTTTTCCGCGTTGCGATCGTTTTTCCCACCCGGCAGACGTTCCCATTGTGACGTATATTAGTGCTCTGCCGGCCCTGGAGCAGGGGGCCCCGATTCTGTCACCTTCTAAAGTACAACTTGAGCGATACGAATTATGAGCACGAGACGAGCAGGCTTTGACGCTTTTTCCAGAATTGATTTGGCGGCCTTGTCTCGCCTGGCGTTTCGACGAGTGCTTGTCGCAGTGCTGTTGGCGTGCGTTGCGACGCCGGCACTCGGCGACGACGCACAGGACGGCGCTGGCGAAGCGAAGGCCGCCGCAAAAAAAGACGCGAAGCCGGATTCTGAAAAGTCTGATAAGAAGGACAAGAAGTCGGCCGACGACGATAAGAAATCGGATGGCGACAAGCCGGTCGTCACCGAGCACACGGTGGTGATCGACGGTCAGGAAATCAAATTGACCGCCACGGCCGGCAAGTTGTCGCTGAAAACCGACGAGGGCAAGGCGAAGGCCAACGTCTTTTTCGTCGCTTACACCAAAGACGGCGCCGAGTTGGGCAAGCGCCCCATTACGTTCTGTTTTAACGGCGGCCCCGGCAGCGCGTCGGTGTGGCTGCACTTGGGCATGCTGGGTCCCAAGCGAGTGAAAATCGACAGCGACGCCCGCCCGCAGCGCCCGCCGGCCGAGCTGATCGATAATCCCTACTCGTTGCTCGACGTGACCGATCTGGTCTTCATCGACCCCGTGAGCACCGGCTACAGCCGCCCGGCCGACGGTGAAGACAAGAAGCAGTTTCACGGGTATCGCGAAGACCTGCAAAGCGTCGGCCAGTTCATCCACGACTACACGTCGCAATACGGTCGATGGGGATCGCCCAAATTCTTGCTCGGCGAAAGTTACGGCGGCCTGCGCGCCGCGGGGCTCGCCGGCTATTTGCAGGATCGCTATCGATTGGATCTCAACGGCGTCGTGCTCGTCTCGGCGGTCGTCGACTTTCGCACGATTGCCTTCGGCGGCGGCAATGATTTGGCCAACGTGCTGTTTCTGCCCAGTTACGCCGCGACCGCCTGGTATCACAAAGCGCTCGACAAGAAGTGGCTTGATCGCCCGGTTGAAGACGTTGTCGCCGCGGCGGAGCGATTCGCCCGCGGGCCCTACCTGCGAGCGCTGACCGACGGGTCCGCTTACCCGGCGAAGAAACGCGAGCGAGTTGTCGCGAAGATGTCCGAATTGACCGGGCTGTCGCCCGACTACATCGAGCGCGCCGATCTGCGCGTCGCGATGTGGCAATTTGGCAAGGAGCTGCTGCGCGATCGCGGACAGGTCGTGGGTCGCTTCGACGGCCGGTACGTCGGTTTCGATCCGGATCACATTGGGGCGGCCACTGAGCACGACCCCAGCGGCACGGCCGTCTTCGGGCTCTTCACCTCGGCGATCAACCAGTACCTGCGCGACGATCTGAAGGTCGAGGACGACCATGTGTACGAGATCCTCACCGACAACGTGCAGCCCTGGAACTACGGTCGCGTGGTCAACGATTACGTCAGTTCCGCCGACGAATTGCGCAACGCGATGGCTTCGAACCCCTTTCTGAAGGTCTTTGCCGCATGCGGCTACTACGACCTGGCAACGCCGCAGTTCGCCATGCAATACACCCGCGACCATCTCGAATTGCCGCGCGAGCTTCTGGAAAATTTCACGATCCGGTTCTACGAGGGCGGGCACATGATGTACGCGCACGAACCCTCGTTGGCCAAGCTGCGGGAAGATCTGCTGGAGTACTACCGCGATGCGTTGGGCGAAGACGCAGGCGACCAGCAGCCGGACGACGCGACCGCCGCCGAACCGCCCGCCGAGGCGGCTTGACGCTCGCGTCGAGGTGCAGCGTGCGCCTGCCGAGCCGCCGTCCCAGCCGCCGCGTCGCTGCCGTGCTTGCCGCGAAGTCGCCTTGCGGCCACGCGCGGAGGCGTGTAGTAGCTAGGCCGCTTTTTCGGCCGGGGCGCGGATTGTGCGCCGCCGGCGAGCGGCTTTTCGCGCGGGCGGGAAGCGACTTTTCGTTTGTAATCGGCGCGCGTGCTGAAGTCTCTCCTCCAGGTATCGAACGGTCGCGGTACGCTGCGCACAGTCTTGTGCGAGTGCGGCCTGCTGGCAGCAGCGCTGGCGGCTTGCGGCGGATGTCAGATGGCCGCGCTGCCGCGGGACCAATTTCCCGAAGCCGGCCCGTTGCCCGCGGCCCGGCAGGCTGCTGACGAGGCGCCTACCGCGGACGAAGCCCCATTCAGCGAATCGCCAACCGTTTCGCTGGCCGCGGCGCTCTCGACGGGCGTGCATGACGACTCGATTGCCTTGACCGCCTATCTTGCCGATCTCGATCAGCAAGCTGGCGGCGGGCGTTTTGGGGCCGAATACGAGCCTGCCGTCGTCGATTTCGAGCCGTGGCCGGCCGCCGACAACGACGTCATCTACGTGCCCCTGCCGGACGCGGCCCCGTCCGACCCCGCTGGCCTGACCGGCCTGTGGGACAACGTGCTGCGCGATCACGGCAACTATTACTCCCGCAATAATCTTGCCTTGCTAGCGGTGGGGACGGGCGTTGCTGGCGTGATTGCCAACACCCGCGCCGATGGATTCATCAACGACGACGTCTATCAGGACACCGTCCGCAACGCCCGCACCGACGAGTACTTCGAAGCGATCCACTCGATGAAACTGTTCGGCGAGGGGAAATACGCGCTGCCGTTGTACGCCACGGCCGTGACCGCGGGCTGGCTGGTCGACGGCGAAGGCGGCCTGGGGGCGGCTGGCCAGTGGGGCGAACGGTCGCTGCGGACGATCCTTGTTGGCGCACCGCCGATGCTCGCCATGCAGCGCGTGCTCGGGGCGTCGCGCCCGGGTGAAACGAGCTCCGGCTCGCATTGGGAGCCGTTCTACGACGACAACGGAGTCAGCGGACACGCGTTTATGGGCGCCATTCCGTTCATTACGGCCGCTCAGATGATGGAGAGTCGCTGGGCGAAGGCGGGGCTCTACGCCGGGTCGACTTTGGCCGGATTGTCCCGCGTGAACGACAACCACCACTACACGTCGCAAGTGGTGATGGGGTGGTGGATGGCCTATCTCGCGGCCCGCAGCGTGTCGGGGACGGAAACGGGCATCGTCCTGCAGCCGGTCGTGCAGACGACGGCCGACAGCTTTAGCGGCGTGCTCATGGAAAAATCGTGGTAGTCGGGGGCCGCGGTCTCGGCGCCAGTCGCCTTGACGCCCGCACGGCGGAATTCTACTCTCCCCGCCCGGTCTTGCCGCCGGACGACGGATCGCTGCCGCGGCGTGACCTCTCAGGGAGCCAAGCGTAATGGCTGACACGACCACCGAACCCGACCTGAAGCAACTCGAGCAGTGCATTCAGGCGACGCATCCCGTGCTGGCGCCCCTTGACGGTTGGCTCAGTCCGCGCGAGGCGGCGTTTTTGGTGCAGGCGGCGGCGCTGCCCACCTGTCGCGGCGAGATTCTGGAACTCGGTTCCTTTTGCGGCAAGTCGACCATCGCGTTGGCGCGCGGGGCCGCTCTTTCGGATCGCGCGCCTGTCACCTCGGTCCAGGTCGGCGAGCCTGCCGTTCTGCAGCGCAACTTGCAGCAGGCCGGGGTGGCCGACCAGGTGCGCGTGCTGCCCATGTCCTCCACCGAGGCGCTGGCCGCGTGGCGGGCCCCCTTGCGACTGTTCTGGCACGACGGGGCCAATGCCGCGGCCACGGTGATTGATGACGTCGCCGGAGCGCGCCCCTGGTTGGCCGACGGGGCGATCGTCGCGTTTCACGACGTCTTGAATCTGTCGGGCGACCGCGTGTTTGTCTTCACCGAGCGAGTGTTGGGCGACGAAAACTTTGGCGCCTGCGGCATGGTGGGCTCGATTGGTTGGGCCCAATTCCGCGAGCACGCCGCCGACGCCCGCGTGTTCACGCATCGCAAACAGCGTTTGCAGCGGCAGTTGACCCGCTTGCAGCAGTTCCACAACGACCGCCAGCCCACGTGGCTGCGAAAAATGCACTATCGCGTCCTGCGGTCGATGGTGCCGCATCAACTCATCGACCCGGAAGCCTGGCAAAACCAAGTGGCCTAAGCGAGCGTTGACGACTCGCGCGCCTGCCGGCCCGCGAGAACCCCGTTTTGTGCTAGCACTCCTCGCGCTGGCCGACTGCCGGACCGCCCCTGGCTTTGCCCCTGTTTCGCTAGCGTTTCAGTTTGCAGTTTTGACGCCCGGCGAGCCGATGACAACCTGGAGCGGGCCCCAACTTCCAGAGCCTCCTCGCGTGACGCGAAGGAAAGCCACATGCCAAGCCGTCCCGACATCTCGGTCATAGTCTCGACGTACCAGCGTCCAGGCCACCTGCATCGCTCACTGGCGTCGCTCGCGTGCCAGCGCGGCGTCTCGGGGCGATTTGAAGTGATCGTCGTCGACGACGGATCGCAGGACGAAACGGCGTCCGTGGTCGCCGAGTTCGCGGCGTCTGTTGATTTCCGCGTGGAGTTTTCGACCCATCGGCATCAAGGTTTTCAACTCGCCAAGTGTCGCAACGACGGCGTGCGGCTCGCCCAGGCGCCCTACTTGCTGTTCACCGACGGCGACTGCATCTTCCCGCGCAATCACCTTGCACGGCATCTGCAGGCGGCGCGCGAAGGCGTTGTGCGAGCCGGCGACAGCGTGCGGCTAGAGGACGTCGTGAGCAGCGCGATCGGCGCCGAGGAGATCGCCAGCGGCCGGTTCGTGAAGATGTGTCGCCGCGCCGCCGATTGGCCGCGTATTCGCACCGCTCGTTGGCGGGCGCCATTTTACGAAGCCATGCGACATCCGATGCGCCCCAAGCTGGTCGGCTGCAACATGGCCGTCTGGCGCGAGCAACTTGAAGCAGTCAATGGCTTTGACGAGAACTTCGTCGGCTGGGGCTGCGAAGACGACGACCTGGCCCAGCGTTTGCGGCGCGCCGGAGCGCGCATCAAGTCAGTTCTGGGACGCACCGTGGCCTATCACCTGTGGCATCCGCCGCATGACACCACGCCCCAGGACTGGAGCGACGGCGCCAATGTCGACTATTTTCTCCGCCCGGCGCGACTGACTCGCTGCTTGGCGGGAGTCGAGCGCCGTGACATTGCCGACGTGGTCATGACCGTCACGCCCGGTTCGTCCGGGCAACAGCTCGCCGCAACCGCTCTGGCCGGCCTGCTGCCGAGCGGTGACGTGCCGGAGCTGGAAATTCTGCTGGGCCCCCGCGGTCGCTTTCGGCATGCCGACGCCTGCCGAGTTCTGCTGGTTAATCCACAGGACCGCGTGCCGGTTCGACTGAGTCGACAGGCCGAGGCCGTGTTGCGTTGCGACACGAGTGACCGCGAAGGGATTCTCGGCGAGCTCGAGACGCTGCTCTGCGGTCAGGCTCCCGCCGGCGAAACTCGTCGCGCCGCCTGACGCGTCGCTTGGAGCGGTGCGCCCCGGCTCGCTGCGGCGTGGCCCACGTCTCTGCCGCCGCCGAGTTGGCCGCTGGCGCTGGGGCGCTATAATCAGGGCGAGCGAGATCGAATTCGCCC
>JAGQOU010000277.1 GCA_020427145.1 Planctomycetales bacterium
TGGTCAACAGCGGCACCGAAGCCACGATGAGCGCAATTCGCCTGGCGCGGGGCTACACGGGGCGCGACGTGGTGGTCAAGTTCGCCGGCAACTACCACGGCCACGTCGATTGCCTGCTGGTGGCCGCGGGCAGTTCGGCGGCGACGCTGGGCGTGCCGACCTCGCCGGGAGTGACGGCCGGCGCGGCACAAGACACGCTGGTGGCCGAGTACAACGACGTGGCGAATCTCGAAGCAGTGTTCGCGGAGCACGGTTCGCGCATCGCCGCCGTGATCTTCGAGCCGGTCGTGGGCAACATGGGCGTCGTTGTTCCCAGCGACGAGTTCGTGGCGGCGCTCAACCGCCTGCCGCGCGAGCATGGCGCGGTGCTGGTGTGCGACGAAGTGATGACGGGGTTCCGCGTGGCGCTGGGAGGAGCGCAGCAGCGGTTCGGACTGCAGCCCGATCTCACCACTCTGGGCAAGATTGTCGGCGGCGGCTTGCCGGTGGGCGCCTACGGCGGGCGGCGCGAGATTATGCAGAACGTGTTGCCGGCGGGGAAGGTGTTTCAAGCCGGCACGCTCAGCGGCAATCCCCTGGCGACCGCCGCCGGTTCGGCCACGCTGCGACTGTTGCGCGACGAGCCTCCTTACCAGCGGCTCGAGCAACTCGGCGCCCGGCTGGAAGAGGGCCTCGGCGAAGCCGCCGCGCGGCACGGCGTGGTCCACGAGATCGCCCGGGTGGGAAGCATGATGACGCTGTTCTTCCACCAGGGCGCCGTTGCGGGATGGCGCGACGCCAGCACGGCCGATACGCAGAAGTTCGCTCGCTATTTCTGGGGACTCATGGACCGCGGCGTGTACATGCCCTGCAGCCAGTTCGAAGCGCTGTTCATCTCGGCGGCGCACAGCGACGAAGACGTCGCGGCGACCATCGCAGCGGCGGACGAGGTGTTCGGCGAAATCGCCGCTGCGAGCTGAATGACGTCGGTGTCGCCGGAGGAGCCGCCTCGGTTCAAGAGCCTGAGCGAACCGCCTTCTCCTCCGCGGCGCTGCGGCGGTGGTAGCGCGGGACAAGCTGCAAGGGATCAACGGTTTGCCCAGCCTGCAGCATCTGCCACCCCAACTCGGCCACGGCGGATGCGGGCGGACCGTCGTCGACTCCCGGCAGCAGTTGCACGCCGCCGGGCCAGCGATCGGCGAACTTGGCGGCCGCCGGGGTGACGACCGCCTCGCCCGGCTGCAGCTGGGCGACAAACTCGTCGAACGGCGCGACCAGGACCTCGGCGTCCGCTGCGTCGCCGTTCGGCTCGGCGAGAAAGCGAGCGGCAAACACCTCGTCGCGCTGCGCGTCGAGCACCGCCCACACGGGGCGCTGCTGGGCCTGCCGCCCGATGGCCAGCGCCGCCAAGGTCGGCACGCCAACCAGCGCGGCGCCGGTGGCGTAGGCGAGCGTCTTGGCCGTGACAATACCCAGCCGCAAACCCGTGAAAGATCCCGGGCCGACCGTCACTGCAATTCCGCCGAGGTCGCCTGGCTGCCAACCTGCCTCGGCCAATAACTGCCGGATTGCCGGCAACAGCGTTTGCGCGGTCCGCGGGGTCGCCGGCAATGCGACTTCGGCCAACGGGCGAATTCCCGCCGAAGTCCCCTCGGCCAGGGCAGCGCTCCCGCGACGACCGCTAGTTTCGATGGCAAGCAGTTTCATCTGATATACTAAAAGTTCCGCGGTCGGCGGGTGGTCGCGACGTGCGACTATCCTTGACCACCGTGATTGGGGCGCCTAAACTGCCAAATTACCGTGAAATTGGGCGGATTTCACTCCCTCCGCCAAGTTTCCTTCCTGCTGACTGACGCCTTGAGATTGGCATTCCGGTGAAGCGCGCGATTATCAGCGACATCCACGGCAATCTCGAAGCGCTCAAGGCGGTGCTCGCGCACATCAAGGCGCAGTCGGTCGACGAGATTTTCTGCCTCGGCGACGTCGTCGGCTACGGGCCCAACCCGTGCGAATGTCTCGACATGGTGATCGAGAATTGTCGGGTGGGGCTGCTCGGCAACCATGACCAGGGTGCCATGTTCGATCCCGAGGGATTCAACAGCGGCGCCGAGCGGGCCATCTTCTGGACCCGCAATCAACTGGAAAACTCCGGCGGACCTCGCGAGCTGATCGATCGGCGCTGGGACTTTCTCGGCACGTTGCCGCGGATTCATCGCGACGACCCCTGGTTGTTCGTCCACGGCTCGCCGCGCAATCCCGTCAACGAGTACGTCTTCCCTGAGGATATCTACAATCAGAAGAAGATGGAGAAGCTTTTCGGGTTGATCACCAAAGGCTGCTTCCAGGGGCACACGCACGTGCCGGGCGTCTTTTTGGAGAGCCTGGAATTCATTTCGCCCGAGCAAACCGACTACGCGTTCAACATTGGCGACGAGCGGTTCATGGTCAACGTCGGTTCGGTCGGTCAACCGCGCGACGGCGACCCGCGGGCTTGCTACGTCATCCAGGAAGATCGCACGATCCGGTTCAATCGGGTCGATTACGACATCAACGTCACGGCCGAGCGCATCTATCAGACGCCCGATCTCGACAATTTCCTGGGCGATCGGCTCAAGGAAGGCCGTTAGACGGCGAATGAGCTCGTGCACCGCGTGCCGGCGTGCCTGCAGGGGACTCGGCAAGATAGCGCGACCCTATGCGGGCGTTTTGCGGCGTTTAGGCCAGTTCCCGCGTTTTGTCGATCACAGCGGCGTCGCTGCTGCGGCCCGCGCCGAGTGAGGCTGCGCGATCGACCTTGCAGGTTTTGCCCGATTCTGAGGTTTCGCGCCGGCCGGCCTCTGCGTCAGGGGCTTTTCTGGGTACACTAGCCCGCTTGGGTTCGGCCGCCGAACTGTCGCCGAGGGCGCACGATCTTTTGTAACGAGGAAATACCGACGTGGATCGTCGATTTGTTCTATTTCTGACGCTGTCGATGCTCGTTCTCCTGGTGAACGCCTGGTGGAGCATCTCTCATATGCCGCCGCCGAAGCCGGCGGCCCCTGCCGCGGCCGACAAGGACGGCGCCGCGGCGGCCGACGGCGACCCCCAACCAGCGGCCCCCAAGGCGGCTGACGAGGATCAGCCCGCCGCCGCGGCCGAAGCGGAGGATGCCGCCGCTGCCGACGAGGTCGCGGCCGCCCTGCCCGCCGAGGAAGCGGTGCCGCAGCAGTTTGTCTCGCTGGGGTCGATCGACGCCGACTCGAATTACCGCATGCTGGTCACCTTCACGAACGAAGGCGCCGGCGTCCGACGCATCGAATTGGCCAATCCGCGATATCTCGACCTGCAGGACATTCAGGAACGCATTGGGTATCTGGGGCACCTGGAACTGAAACCCACCGGCGGCGGGTTGGTGGTCGGCGCGGTCGGGGCCGGCACCCCGGCGGCGGTCGCAGGGCTGCAGGTGGGCGACGTCATCACGGCCGCCGGATTCAAAGAAACCAAAGCGGTGGCGACGCGCGACGACTTTGCCGAGGCAACGCGAGGCAAGCCGCGGGCGGAGGTCACCGTGGAAGTGACCCGCTCCGGGGAGCCCCAGACGCTCACGATGAAGTTGGTGCGGGCGCCGCTGGACGTCATCCGGCCGGAATCCGAGAACGCGGCCCTGTGGATGGGTTCCCAACCGGTTGCGTATCCCGAGCCGCCGTCATTCCTGATGACGCTCTCGCAGGTGGGAACGGAACAACTCGACGACCTTCAGGAAGAATTGCTCAAGAAGGCCGCAGAAAACGGCAAGGAGGCGCCCGATCTGCCGGCCGAGTTGCCCGGCGTTGATCTGCGGACGGGCAATTGGCGGATTGCCGAGCAAACGGCCGACACGGTGACGTTCGAACGGCGCTTGCCCGCCGCCGGGATGACGATTGTCAAACGCTACCGCCTGGCCGAGGTGAAGCGGCCGAAGGCGGGCGACGACGCGCCGGCCGACCCCGACCAGCCCGCCTACGACCTCATGCTCGAGGTCACGATTCGCAACGACGCGGACGGCGAAGTGCAGACCGCCTATCAACTCGACGGGCCCAATGGCTTGCCGATCGAAGGCTGGTGGTATGCGATCAAGGTGTCGCGTAGCGGCGGCACCGGCTTGCGCGACATGATCGGGTGCTATTTCGATTCCAAGGCGCCGCAGATGATCGCGCCCGGCAAGATCGCCAGCGGCGACGCCGAGGCGTTTGAAGGGGGCTCGCTCGCCTGGGCCGGCGTCGACGCCCAGTACTTCTCCGTCTGCCTGATCCCGCAGAAGACCGACCCTGAGCAGCAGTGGCTCGACCGCGTGGAGGGCGTCGCGCTGAGCCCGAAGCCCAAGGCGCGCTCCGCCGAGGGGAAATACGCCAACGTCACGTGCCGGCTGAAGAGCCTGCCCAAGAAGCTTGCGGCGGGCGAAGAGTGGTCGCAAGAGTATCAGGTGTTTGCCGGCCCCAAGCGTCCCGCGCTGTTGGCCAACTATGTCCCCGCCGGCAGCAAGCGCCATTCGCTTGTCGAATTGGTTTACTACGGCTGGTTCGGCGCCATCGCCAACGTGATGCTAGCCGTTCTGCACTTCTTCTACGCCATCGTCGGCAATTACGGCATCGCGATCATCATGCTCACCGTGCTCGTGCGGGGGTTGATGTTTCCCGTGAGCCGCGGGCAGGCCAAGAGCATGGCCAAGATGCAAGAGCTGAAGCCCGAGATGGACAAGCTCAAGGAGAAGTACAAGGGCGACCAGCAGAAGCAGGCCCAAATGATGCAGGAGCTGTATCGCAAACATGGCGTCAATCCGCTGGCCGGTTGCCTGCCGATGCTGATTCAGTTGCCGGTGTTCATCGGTTTGTACCGCGGGCTGGCGGTCGACATCGAACTGCGTCAGGCGCCGCTGTTCGGCAATGCGATTCGCTGGTGCTCGAACTTGGCGGCGCCCGACATGCTGCTGGATTGGTCGAGCTGGATGCCCAGCACGGTGACCAAGGGCGAAACGATGCTCATCGGCCTGGGGCCGTATCTGAATATTCTGCCGCTGGTGACCATGGTGCTGTTTCTGCTGCAGCAAAAGCTGTTCATGCCGCCGGCCGCCAACGATCAGGCGGCGATGCAGCAGAAAATGATGAAGTACATGATGGTGTTTATGGGTTTGTTGTTTTACAAGGTGCCCAGCGGGCTGTGTCTGTACTTCATCGCCTCGAGCCTGTGGGGTATCGCCGAGCGGAAACTCATCCCGCCCGCGACGGCCAAGCCGGCTCTCGCCGTCTCCAGCGACCCGTCGCGGCCCGACCGCAGCGGCAGCAGCCGCGCGACGAGCGATCGCAGCCAAAAACGGGCGAAGACCAAGAAGCGACGCTAAGGTTCGCTCCATCCGTCGTACGCCCCCTTCGCACGGCGGAGGCCGAGCCGCACCCCAGTTAGGGTGGGTGTGTCGCGGAGCGCAACCCACCGAGAACGCGCGTGCCACTCGACACCGACGATACGATTGTCGCCACGGCGAGCGCATCCGGCGGTGCCGCGCGGGCGGTCGTGCGAATCAGCGGTCCGGCGGCCGCACAGACGCTTGGCGCGTGCTTCGTGCAGCGCGACGCTCCGGCAGGCCTGCCAAACGCCGGCCCCCCGCGACTTCTGGCCGGTCGCATTCGCATCGCGACCGAGGGCGCGCAGCCGCCGCGGGACATCCCCGCCGACCTCTCTTGGTGGCCGACGAATCGATCCTACACGCGGCAACCGGTCGGCGAGCTGCAACTCCCCGGTTCGCCGCCGTTGGTGCAGGCGGTCGTCGACGCGCTGTGCGCCGCTGGCGCGCGGCCAGCGCGGCCAGGCGAGTTTACCTTGCGCGCTTTTCTGGCCGGGCGGCTCGACCTGACGCAGGCCGAAGCGGTGCTGGGCGTGATCGACGCCCGCGGCGCCGGCGACCTCGATGCAGCGCTGGTGCAACTCGCCGGCGGACTCTCGCAGCCGCTGGGGCAGCTGCGCAGCGATCTGCTCGACTTGCTGGCGGAGCTCGAAGCGGGGCTCGATTTTGCCGACGAAGAAATCGAGTTCATCGCCGCCGACGAGTTGCAGCGCCGCCTGGCCGTCTCGCAAGACATCGTCGCGGCCACGCGCACGCAACTGCAGGTGCGCGGCGCGGCGGCCGGCTGCCCCCGCGCCGTGCTCGCGGGCCCGCCGAATGCCGGCAAGAGCAGCCTGTTCAACGCCCTCGCCGAGCGTTACGGAATCGAACCCGCGCACACCCCGGCAATTGTCTCCGCCGCGGCCGGCACGACGCGGGACTATCTCGTGGTACGGCTGAATCTCGACGGAGTACTCGTCGATCTGGTCGACACGGCCGGCGCCGATGCGTTCGCGCTCGACGAGATCGAACTCTCCGCACAACGCGCCACCGACGCCCAACGCCATGCCGCCGAGGTGCAACTCACCTGCATCGACGCCGCCACGCTCCCCCCTCCCTCGCAGGGAGGGGCCGGGGGAGGGACGCCATCGTCGGCGCCTTACGTCAGCGACGCCAACCGCGTCCTCGCGCTCCTCACCAAATCCGACCAATACGCGCCCGCCGAAATTGCGCAACGATTGGCACAGTTTCCAGGCGCCCACCTCCAGGGGTGGCTGGGGACGCAGCGCAGCGCAGCCCCCAGTGGCGCCACGCTAGATCCCGCCGCCGCAGGTCTCCGCCCCGTCGCCGTCAGCAGCCGCACCGGCGACGGCATCGAGCAACTCGCAGAGCGCCTGCGTTCGACGATCCTGGATCTCCACGACGAAGTCGGCCACAGCGCCGTCGCCGCGACCGCCCTGCGCACTGCCGACAGCCTCCGCCATGCCGACGCAGCGCTTGCCGCGGCAATAACCCTGACGGCGCAGCGGGGCCAAGAGGACCTGATCGCCGCGGAGATCCGCACTGCCCTGCACGCCCTGGGCGAAGTGGTCGGAGCCGTGTACGTCGACGACGTGCTGGACCGCATCTTCAGCCAATTCTGCATTGGCAAGTAGGGACCATCACTCCCTGCCGGTCTTGCTCCGAGCAGCCGGCGCGATCGCCTCCGGGACGCCCCGGATCGCGTGGAAACCTGGCCCATGCGCTCGTTCTGAGGCGTTCCCTTCGCCCGGCTCACGTCGTCGCGAGACATTGCCGATAGGGATTATGTGATGCTGCGCGCAGAGTTGCCGCGGCGACTGGTCGCTGTTGGCGAGGGACGGCCCTGTGTTTGACGCCCGACGAGCTTGGAACCGCCCATTGCTGACGTGCGCCGCGGCTGCGTGCGCGGCGCTGGTTTCCCTGCCGACTCGGGCCGCCGACAGTCGCGAGGCGACGCTTGCCGCGGCAATGGCGACCGTCACGACGGGCGAACTCAGCTCGCACGCCGGCGTGCTGGCCGACGATTCGTTGGAAGGTCGCGAGGCCGGCAGTCGCGGCGGCTTGGCCGCGGCGCGCTTCGTCGAAAGTCGGCTGCAGGACGCCGGCGTGAAACCCGCCGGCGACTCCGGACGATTCGCCCAGCGGTTCAACGGCAACATGCAGAATCTGCTCGCGACGCTCCCCGGCAGCGACCCGGCCCTGGCGGCCGAATACGTCGTCATCGGCGCCCACTACGACCATGTCGGCTACGGCTCGCGCCGCAACAGCAACGGCCCCATCGGCTACATCCACAACGGCGCCGACGACAACGCCAGCGGCGTCTCGGCGGTGCTGGAGGTCGTCGATGCGCTGACCGCCGTCGACTATCACCCGCGGCGATCGATCCTGTTTGCATTCTGGGACGGCGAGGAAAAAAACCTGCTCGGCTCGCGCCACTGGGTTCGCCAGCCGACCGTGCCGCTCGGCGCGGTGAAGGCGGCGATCAACGTCGACATGGTCGGCCGCATGGTCGACGGCGCACTGATCGTCGGCGGCTCGCGCATCGGTTACGGCAGTCGGCAACTCCTGGCGAGCGAACGACTGCCAGCCGACATGCACCTCGATTTCACTTGGGAATACAAGGAAAACAGCGACCACTGGCCCCTCTGCGCTGCGGGCGTGCCGTCGTACTTCGTCAACACGGGCCTGCACGAAGATTACCATCGCCCCAGCGACGACGTCGAGAAACTGAACGTGCCGGGGATGCAGCACGCGACTCAGTATTTGGTCGACGTTGTGATGCGATTGGCCGACGCCGACGAGTTGCCGAAGTTTCGGCCCGCCGGCCGCGGCGAGACGCCGGAGTTGCGACCCCATCGCGAGCGCCCCCTGCCGCCGCTCGCTCCTCGCGCTGCGGTCGAGTGGGCGGCGCCCGTCTCGGGCGACGCACGCGGCGTGCTGGTCGTCGCCGCGGGCGTTGACGACCAGCACAACCCGCTGCCGCTCGTGGCAGGCGATCACGTCATCACTTGCGACGACGCGACCGTGCATAGCGTCGCTCAGCTGGATGCCCTGCTGCTGGTGGCGACGGACTCGGTGGAGTTGAGCGTCGTACGCAGCGGGGCCGACGCGCCGCTGACCGTGACGTTGCCGCTCACGGGAAAGCCGCTGCAGATTGGCGCCTCGTGGCGGGCCGACGAGGCCGAACCGGGCGCCGTGTTCGTCACCCGGGTCGTCCCCAACTCCGCCGCCGCGCGGGCCGGCTTGGCCGTGGGCGACCGCATCGACCGTGTGGCGGGCGAACCCTTTGCCGACGCCGATGGTCTCCTTCTGCGGTTGCGCGAACTGCTCGCCAGCGACACGACGGAGATTCCCTTGCGCGTGGAGACGGCCGGCAGGATCCGCACGATCGTGATCGACACGCGCCGCCCGCACGGCGAGCCCGACCCCACGCTGTAAGAGGGCGAACGCGACCACCGGACAGGCGTCCCGCGACCTGGAGGGCCGTGCTCGCAACGCGTGCCCGGAGATTCCCTGGGGGCTCCGCTCCGGCGGCGTCCCCCGCGGCCCAAGCTCAAGAACTATGACCAGCGGAACAGAGGCGCCTGGCAACCAGCTTCACTCCGCGGGCAACAACTCTCGCAGCCGCTCCCACGTAAACAGGCCGCTGTCATGCCCGTCAGACCAGCGCACGCGAATCGCATACGCGCCGACCAGTTCCATCGACTCGATCGCAATATCGGCCGGGATGGTCGCCGGATCGAGGATGCGTTCCCCCGTCCATTCGTTGACGCACTGGGCGCACTCGCAGCTGGCTCGCAGCTGACGAAACGGAAACTCATGTGTGCGGTCCGCCCACGCCACGCGCAGGATCTGGCGATCGCGCAAGGCTTGCAGGTCGACCGGTACGGGAGCAGGGACGGCGGCCATCGAGTCGATCCGAGCCTCGGTGCAGGAAGTGTCCCGCCAAATCGCGGCGTCGGCGGTTCAAATCGTGGGAGAGTTGCGAGACGCCGGCGACGCAAATGCGGTTGCACGAGCATGACGTGGCCGCCCAAGTCGTGCAACCGGCCCACCCGCCAGCCGCGTCACACGCCGCTCCTAGCCGGGTTTCCCGCGGCCGACTATACTTGCTGCCGCGGCGAGGGCGAGCCCCTCGCCGCCGCGGGGACGTGGCGGAATTGGCAGACGCG
>JAGQOU010000278.1 GCA_020427145.1 Planctomycetales bacterium
TGCGTCTCGGAAGTCAGTAGACTTAAGCCGCGCGGCCGCCCAGGGATTGCTAACGGGAGCTTTCACCGGAATTGGCGACGCTGTGGGGGCGGATGCCCGCATTTCGTTCGGCGAGGCGGACGACGCCCTCAACTCGGTCCCGGCATCGGCGATTACAGCCGTCGCTGGCCCCTCGAACTCGGAGACGGACTTCGCCACCAGCCAGAGCGGCCGCGAGTTCTACCGCAGCGTCGCCCGCCTCGGCCAGCAAGTGGCCGAAGGGCTGGCCTATGCGCACAGTGAAGGGATTCTCCACCGCGATATCAAACCGTCGAATCTGCTGTTGGACGCCAGAGGGAATGCATGGATCACCGATTTTGGCCTGGCCCGCGATGAGTCGACCGACGGCCTCACCCGTTCCGGCGATTTTGTCGGCACGCTTCGCTACATGCCTCCCGAACGATTGGATGGCTGGTCGGACCGTCGCAGCGACATCTACAGCTTGGGCGCCACGCTGTATGAATTGCTGACGCTGCGGCCGTTTCTCGAGACGTCGGGCCGCGGACAGTTGGTCGACAAGATTCTGCACGACGATCCTTTGTCCCCTTCGACATCCGATCCGGCGATTCCGCGAGACCTTGAAACGATCGTCTTAAAGGCAATCGCCAAGGAGCCGGCTTTACGGTACCGGACGGCCGCGGACATGGGCGAGGACCTAACGCGATTTATCGCCGATCGCTCCATCCTGGCCCGACGGTCAACGCCTCTCGAACGGCTGCGCCTCTGGTGCCGCCGCAGCCCGGCCGTTGCGACTTTGACCGGCGTCGTAGCGGTGCTATTGGTCGCCGCCGTGGCCATCCTCGCGGTGAGCAATACCCGCATTCGTCGCGAGTCTGCTCAACGCAAGCTGGCGCTGCAAGAAAAGACGTCGGCCGTCCATGAAAAGGAAGCGGCTCTGCTGCTGCAGCAGATCGCAACTCAAGAAAAAGATTCTGCGCTCAAGCTGGCGAATCGAAACGAAATGATTGCCAATGGCCGATTCTACAACGCGCAGATGAATCTCGCTCTTCAAGCCTGGCGCGACGAGAAGCCGGCCCGCGCCGTTCAACTCTTGGAAACGCTTCGACCGACCGTGGCGGAGACCGATTTGCGCGGGTTTGAATGGTACGCCCTCTATCACGCACTCCATGAGAATGTCGTACACAGTTGGCGAGCCCATTCCAGCATGGTGAATTCCGTGGCGTGGTCGCCGGCGGGAGACGTTTTCGTCTCGGCGGCGCAAGACGGATTTCTGCGAATCTGGGACGGTCAAACAGGCGAACCCCGGGGAGAGATCCCGACCGGCCAAGGGACAATTTGGGAAATTGCGTTCTCCGGCGATGGGAAGGTTATCGCCGGCGCGCTCGCCTCGGGCGATGCCGCGGTTTGGGACGTCGCCCGCCGCCGGGAAATCCGCCGCTGGGCGGCCCACCCCGTGGCCGACGGAGTTCGCGGCGTCGCTGTCTCCCCAAATGGCCAATTGATTGCCACATGTTCCCGCGGCGACGAGTTCGAGCCGCGAGCAGTCGTCAAGCTTTGGGATTCGCAAGGACGTTACATCGCAATGCTGGAATGCCCTTCCGAAGACTGTGTGTTGTCAGTCGCCTTCTCTCCAGACGGTGCGCGACTTGCCGCGGCAGGAGCGGGCTGGGACCCCAATGCGAGTTTGATCGTCTGGGACGTGCCCAAGTCTCCGTCCGATGACGCTCCGACGAAGTTTGGCTCGATCGAGAAGCTTGGAGCCTGCGATTTGAGATTCTCGAATGACGGCGCGACGCTCTGGGCGGGCAACGCATTTGGCGAGGATGGTCGTCGACCCAATTCTGTGATCGAAATCGACGTCGAAAGCATGACTGTGCGCCGATTGCATGGCGGACATACGGAGAGAGTTTCCGCCGTGGCTTGCCTCGGAGAAACCGACAAGGTCGTATCGGCATCCGAAGATCGTACGATACGAATGGTTGAGACGTCGAGCGGCGCTTCGAGCGTCATTGGCGCCGAACTCGCCATGATTTCAGCGCTGGCAGTCGACCCGACGGGTCGTCGGATCGCGTCTGGCGACCTGAACGGTTGGATTACGCTCCGCGATCTCGATAGCGCCTCGCCCATTGCACAGTTCGCCGGCGGGGTCTCCGCGGGCGGGAGAAATGGAATCGACAGCGTTCGGTTCACGCCCGACGGCAAGCAATTGTACGTCGGGCTCTGGCCGCTCAACGTGCTCGATATCCGGGACTTGGCTGTCCAGTCAATCGGTCCGCCAGGAGCCGTATTGGCAATCTCGCCTCGTTGCGACCTTATCGCCGTGTACGACCGGAAGGATCGCATGGAAGTCTGGGACACGCAAGAGAACGTGAAGCGTAATGAATTCGACGTTGGCGACTGCGACCGAGCGACCATTTCGCCCGATGGCAAGTACCTAGCCACGTGGAAGTCCTACAATGGCGACGTCTGCGAGTATCTCAACCTATGGGATATTCCATCCGGCACTCACGTTCGTCGATACGCGACGACAAGCATTTCCATCCTCGACGCATCGTTTGCGCCGAACTCGAAGCATTTGGCAATCGCTTCTCAGTTCCACCGCTTTCGGGTGTTCGACGTTGCGGCAGGTACGACAATCGACGACAAACGCGTGGCGACAGGCCTCATGTTTGTGGGCGTGCTGTCCTACTCCCCCGACGGATCGCTTCTCGCCGTGGGGCTTGGCGACGGGAGCGTCGTGCTATATGCGGTGGAACCGCAGACTGGGCAAGTGACCGAGAGGACGCGCCTTGTTGGTCACTCGCAACAGATCCGGGCGATGACATTTGGGCCTGACAGCCGCTGGTTGATCACGTCCAGCAACGATAGATCGATGAGATTGTGGGACGTCGTGCTGGGGCAGGAACGAGCAGCATTTCCGATGTTGGCCGAATGGCTGGCGGTCTCCCCAACCGGCAACCAACTCGCTGTCGTCACAGGAGGGGGCACGCTCAGCATTCTCAAAGGCAGCGACTTGCCGATCGCTCGTGTACGCCAGACCTGGCGCGGCGCCAACGACTTGGAAAGCCCCGCTTCTCTCTGCCAGGCGGCGCAAGCAGCCGAGGCGAGCGGGGATCTGACGGGGGCCGAGGCGCTGCTCGCCGAGGCAATTGAGGCTCTGCACAACGATTCTGGCGCGGGATCGTCTGCCGTCAACGCCACGTTGACGATTCAATGTCGAACGTCCTTGTCGCGCGTGTTTGAGGCTCAGGGTCGCTCCGCCGAAGCCGAGGAGTTGCGCAAGCAAACGCTCCGTCTTGCCGAAACAAACGCAGAAGCGGCTCCTGACAGCGTCGAGACGCAGCGACTGCGGCTCGCACTGCTTACGGAGCAAAGCCGGTCGCAGATGAATCAATTGGCGTCACAAGGCCTATGGAAGGAGGCGGCGGCAAGTGCCCAGGAGGCGACTTTGCTCTATCCGGAAGATGCGTTCGGCTGGTATGCGCTCGCGTTGCTTCGTTTGCGTCTGGACGACGTTGCCGGATATCGAGAATGTTGCGCCTCGATGAGTCAGCGAGCGGAGAGTCGCAACGACGATGACTCGCGGCGTTGGCTGACATGGACGCTGGTCCTTGGTCCGGACTCACTCGGCGACCTCACCGCGGCTACTGAAAATGCGCGTGAGTTTGCCGCCGAGAATTCCGCTGCGGCCGATCGAGAAAGCGTCCTGGGAGGACTCTTATACCGATCTGGCGACTATGCCGAAGCCGCCGCGCGACTCAATATCGCACTGGAGGGACTTGTCGACGGCCCCGCCGACCAAACCAGCGATCTCTACGCTTGGCTGCTGTTGGCGATGTCCGAAGCACGGGCGGGCGATCTCGAACAGGCGCGGAGGATCTACGCTGACGCGGAGCCGGAAATCGACGCGACGTTGGCGCGCGTTCCGCCATGGAATCGGCGGGTCACGCTGGAGATTCTGCGGGCAGAAGCCGCGGAACTGCTGTCAATGACGCCAACCGCGGGTATTGCAAACGCGACGCCGACCCCAGCGCCGACTGGTGCGCTCGATCGCCGCCGAGAAAAACTTCGAGCGAAGAGAGTTTTGGCCGCCTTGACCAAGGCCGTCGAAATGAGTCCGACCAGCGTTGAACTGCTCCTCGCTCGGGCCCGGCGCCTTACCGAAATCGAGGAGTTCGACCGGGCCGCCGCCGACTGGGTCAAAGCGATCGGACTCTCGGAGGACGACTTTTCGTGGAATTCGCCGCGCAAAGTCGTTTGCCGGGAATTGGCTGCGATTCCGGTAGTATTTCGTCTCGTCGCCGATCGGCTGCCTGATGATCGCGCGTTGTGGGCAGGTCGATGCCAGTACGACATCCTACGCAGCAACTGGGCGGACGCGGCCAAGGCTTCAGCAAGAGTATTCGAAGCGTACCCGCTAACTGACGACTCTATCTTCGAGTATGCCGGCTCGCAGTTCCTAGCAGGCAACGCACACGAATACCAGGCGATCTGCGACCGTTTGAGGTTGCATTGCGATCGTCCGCACAATTCGAGGGAATCGTTTAACACGGCTCGCACATGCACGCTGGGTGCGATGGCCGGCGCCGATCCAGACCGCATGGTTGAATTGGCCAAGGAACGCGTGCAAGAGGACGACCAGCCGTGGAACTGGCACGTGCTCGGCCTGGCTTACTACCGTGCGGGGAAGCATGAGCTGGCAATTGAGACTCTGCAAAAGTCCATCGCAGGCGGGTGGGGGGACATCGAGAATACGCAGAATTGGCTGGTTTTGGCGATGTCCTATCAGCGGCTTGGCGACTCAGCAGCCGCGTCGAAATGGTTCGACCGTGCCTTGAGAACAATAGCTGCGACTCGTTCGATGAATCCTAAACAAGCAGTCGCCGTGCCGGTTCCGGACTGGATCGAAATCGAAGCCTTGAGCGCCGAGGCGGCAACTGTCTTAGCAGTCGCTTCGCCGCGAAACTGAATTCGCCACGCTCGCGGCTTAGGACGGAATGCATCGTCACGCCCCGCGCGAGAAAACGGCTTCTTCCACGGGCCGTTAAGACTCTATCGCTCTTGATCAAGACGGGAAGGCGAGCGCCACGGCGCCCCCGAAAAAACTACGCGATGGAAGACGATTCTGGTACGACTCCTCCGCGAAACGCAAAATGCTGAAGGGCGGCCTCATCAATCATGGCGTCAAGGACCAAGTTGCCATAGAAAAAAGTGCTGAACTGACTCCAATGTTGGATTGAATAGCTTGGAAGACGGCCGCCGTATTGTTCGTGTCGAAGTTGATGTCAACCAAAGCTACGTCCAGCAGATTGCAGCCTGAGGTTGACAAGCAAGCGAACCAGCCGTCTAGATCATTTGTGTCAACAACGCTGGTCTTCCCCCGATCTATATAGCATCCTTTGTGAGAGGATCTGGGGTCAGGGGACCGCACCTTGCCGTTGCGGTACAGCGTGCGGAGCGGAGGCAAGGCAGCGGGCCGCGAACTCCGGTCGGTGGTCCGCCCGGTTTCAGTCGGCCATTGCCTCAGCCGAATGCAGCATCGGCTAAGCGTCAACGCGGCCATGCTGTTGGCCGCCTCGTTTCGCGAAGCGCGCGGCCGCCACTCGGGCCCGGTTCCGCTTGCCGGCCGAGACCTCCCGCGCGATTGCGTTGGGCGTCGGCTGCTGCCGCGGATCGGCCTGGTGCGGCGTCGGCATGACGCCCTTGGCGAGGCGGCTTGTCAGCCCGAATTCGTGAACGGACTCATCCTCAACCCCGAGGCGCCCTTCCGTTCCTTACGAATTGACAAGCGATGTTTTCCAAACGCCCCTGACCGACAGTCGAAAACCCAAAAAATCGCCCCGCGATCGACTCGGGGAGTGGGGGCGCAGCGACTATGATAGGACAAAAGCGCCGGAAGCGGTTGCCGGCGGATTCCGCGGGGGTCCCCGACGGAGGGGATGCTGCGGGGCGGCGATGGGCCGCCGGGCTGCGTCGATGGCGAGTTGGTCCAGCAGGCCGTCAGGGACATCGGTTCCAGATTCGCAGGCGCCACACAGGAAGGGATGTCGTTGATCAATTTGGCGAATTTTCGAGCGGGACTTGAGCGGGGGGCGCCGCACTGGGTGGAAGCGGCCTGGATCGTCTGCAAAGTCCTGTTCTTCTTGCCCCCTTGGCCCCTGCCCTCCGCGTTGCGGCGGTGGCTGTTACGCCGGTTCGGCGGGGTCGTCGGCGGCGGGACGATTATCCGTAGTGGCGTCGATATCAAGTTCCCGTGGCGGCTGGTCGTCGGCGACCATGTGTGGTTGGGCGAGGGCGTGTCGATTCTCAACCTGGCGCCGGTCACAATCGGATCCCATTGCTGCATTTCCCAGCGGGCGTTTCTCTGCACCGGATCGCATGATTTTCGTAAAGAGTCGTTCGACCTGATCGCACTACCCATCCGCATCGAACCGGGGTGCTGGCTCGCCGCGCAGTGTTTTGTCGGTCCTGGCGTCAACGTCGGCGCCGAATCGATGATTTGCGCCCAAACGGTCGTCGCCGGCGACGTGCCCGCCAACAGCGTCGTGCGGGGGAATCCTGCCACGACGCGTCGTCGGAGCGTGGAGGCCCCAGGAAGCCGCAGCACGGAACCCGGCCGTTGAAGGACGCAGGATCAACCATGCTCAGACGTGCCGCACTCAAGGTGCCAGGGACAGGCGGGTCCGCGGGCGGACGACGGGCCGCGGCGACGCGTGGAGTGATCGCGACCGAAGCCTTCGCCCGGCGGCACGGCGCCGACGAGCCGCACTTAGAAGCGGCGACGACCCGGTCAGATGACGCAACGGCGAACTTATTGGCGACCGCATGAACAAATCTTCGTCCGGCGAGCGGACCACCGATCACGCGCTTGCGAGCCGCCCGCAGGCGCCCCGGCCACGGGTCACGCTGCTATACCACTTCTTTCATCCCGATGACGTGGTCAGTGCGCGGCTCTATAGCGAACTGGCCGCGGAACTGGCGGGCCGCGGGTGGGACGTCGTCGCCCGTCCGGCCAATCGAGTGTGCCACGAGCAGGGGCCGCGTCTACCAACAAGCGAACAGTGGCAGGGCGTCGACATCCGTCGCGTGCGGCGGCCCGACTTTCGCCAGGCGTCGAATCGCGGCCGTCTGCTCAACACGGCTTGGATGCTCGCCGGGTGGAGTTGGGCGGCCTTGTTCGCGCGGCGGCCGCCGCAGGAGGCGGTCCTCATCGGCACCGATCCGATCCTGGGCGTCCTGGCCGCGATGCCGTGGACGTTGTTCCGCCGGCGGACCAAGGTGATTCACTGGTGCTTCGACCTTTATCCCGACGCGGCTGTGGCCGACGGACTTTTGGAACCGGGGAGTCGCCTCGTGCGGCTGCTGCGACGCTTGACGGCCGCCGCCTTGCGGCGGTGCGACTTCGTCGCGGACCTGGGCGCCTGCATGGGACGACGGCTCACGGTGATCGAGCCGGGCTGCCGTCCTGAGACGATCACCCCGTGGTCGCTCGTGGAGCCCCCTGCCCCGCCGGCGCCCGATCCGCAGGTTCGCTGCGAGTTGTTTGGCGCCGCCGCGTTGGGATTGCTCTACTCGGGCAGTTTCGGACGGGCGCATAGCGGCGACGAGTTTCTCGCGCTGGCCAGGGCGCTGCGCGGCGGCGACGCGGCGTTTTGCTTTGCCGGGCGCGGCAATCGGGTGGACGAATTGCGAAGGGCCGTCGAAGCGGACGACGGCAACATTCGCTTCGCGGGGTTTGCGCCGGAGGAGCAGCTGGAAAAGCGGCTCACGGCGTGCGATCTGCATTTGGTGAGCCTCCGGCCCGAATGGACCGGTGCGGTCGTCCCGTCAAAACTCTTCGGCGCTCTGGCCGCGGGACGGGGCGTGGTGTTCGCCGGGTCGCCTGATTCGGCGATCGCCGGCTGGATTCGCGAGCACCAGGTGGGCTGGGTCCTGACGCGGGCGACAATTGACGAGGTCGCCGCGCACCTGCGACAGTTGGCGGCGGATCCCGCCCGGTTGGCAGAACTAAAGCAGCGCTGTCATGCGGTCTATCACGCTCACTTCAGCAAGCGGATGATGATTGAGCGCTGGGATGCGCAACTCCGACGGCTGCTGGGCGAAGGGGCCGCGACAGCAAGTTAGCGATCCCATGCGCACAGCTCGGTGACGTAATCGGCCGACCCGTCACGGAGCCAGCCGTCGAGTTGATCAGGCTGTTTAAGCTGCTGACCCCGCCGCAGCGGCACGACGAGGAAGCCGCAATCAACCTCCGCCAACGCGGTCATGTCGCTCCACAGCTTCTCGAACTGGGCCACCGGATACACGTCTTCCTGCCCGTGCCCCCACCGTTTCTTGACGTCTTTGAGCGTAATGTAAGTCGGCATCCGCCGGCTCATTCTTCGCACCGCGGCGTCGACTTGGGCGGCGTCGCCCAAGTCGTTGCGCGTGAGGCCGAGACAGTCCAGCCACCGGTCTAAATTGATCCAGGTGGTCATCGAATTGTAGTACGACAGCGCAAACTCGTCCTCTTCCCGCGGCAGCGCCAGGCCTTCCACCAGCCGGACGTGACCGTCGACGCGCGCCAGTCCGCCGCCGCGATCATCGAGCCGGCGCGGGATCACCTCGAAGCCGAGCGTCCAGTTCCGGTCGATGCTCACGCCCAGCATCTGCGGATTGACGTCCGCGCCCAGCGTGTCAATGTTGTGCAGCATCAGATACTTGAGATTCGGTTGCGACTGAAGCAGTTTCATCAGGACGCCGTTGCGGAGCATGTTGGGAACCTCGTACCAGTGTCCCACGGGATGCAAACACTGCAGCGGCTGATTGTCAGTGTAGTTGGCGCTCTCCCCGGCCGCCTTGGCCCAATCGATCATCGCGGCGCGAATGCTGGCGCGCACCTTCTGCTGCTGTTCGTCGAGCACCTGCTGGGGCATCTCTTCCCAGGCGAACCGCAGATCGCGTTCCATGGGAATCATCCGCAAGCCGACCGAACGGCTGGGCGAGACGAAGACGCGCCCGGCCAGACCGTAGTCGTCGTGCATCTGCAAGTGCGCGCGGATAGGCTCGTCCGTCATGTACCCGGTCGTGACGACGTGCCCCACGGGGGCTTCGAACTGCTGACTTACCCGCTGTGTTTTGGCCAAGTGGACTTCGAGGAAGTTGCGATGCCGACCGCCGAGTCGACAGAAGGGGTGGAGCGACTTGACGGTCCCTGCGCCGCCGGTCCAGCGACTCCCCGCGCCCGCGGCCAGTGAAACGACCGCCACCTCGCCATGACGGATTGCCGCGGCGCCCAGCTCTGCGATGCGGCGGCTCGCGTCCTCGCGCGCGTCGACCACGTCGTCGGGCCGTACGTCCGTAATCGTGGCGTTGGTCGACAGACGATTCTGGGCCAATCCCGTGCGGCCGGACCGCAGATCGGCCTGGATCTGTTCGTGCTGCTCGACATCGAAGCCGTACTTCGTCAACAGCGCGGTCAGCTGCGCGTCGCGCGTCTGATCGGCGGTCGCCTGCGGGAGCATGCGCTCCAGCAGGCGCGCGGCCATGGCGCCGTTGTCCTGGACGGCGCTGCTGATCCGCTGCAACTCCGCCTGCGTTTGCGGCGACAGGCTGCGGGTCTCGCTGCGCAACCAGCCGGGGGCCAGCAGCAAGTAGTAACTCTCAGGCATCGCGGCGGCGGCGCCAGCGCGGAGTTCGGCCCACGTGCCGCGATCGTTGATTGTGAAATCGTAGACGACCGGCTCCATAGCGAACGGCAAGGCGCTCTGCAACCGCCGCTTGACGGCAGGCATCTGGTCGGCCAGCCACTGTTGGCCCGCGGCCCGCGTGTTCGGATCGAAGACGAACCCCATGCCGCCGCCTGACATGCCGCCCAACATCCAAAAGCCCCAGAACTGCGCGCCGAATTTTCGGCGGACGTCATCAATGAGTGTGTCCGTGTAGAGATTGGTCGCCCACGGGATGATCTCTTGCAGGGGGCCGGTAAAGTTGCGGGTCGTCGCGGAGCCGACCTGGCGGATGTCCCCTTGCTGCAGCGCCGCGACGATGTCGTCGAGCACTGCCATCGCCTGGTGGCGGGCCTGCCATTCCCGTTCGCTGCGGAGCAGGTACTTTTCGGTGACCATCTCCAGGATCGGCCCCACGTTTTGGGCCATGCCGCCGTGCACCAGCACGAGGCTGTCCTGCAATTGCTGTCGCGTCGCCGCCGAGATCGAGCCGTCTCCCAGCACGGCATGCTCCGGCAGCAAGCGGCCGCGGCTCACGCCAAACTCGGGGTCGCCCGGCTGGGCCTTGGCGCCGCAGATGAGCTTGATGCCCGGCCAGACGCCGCCAGAATCCTGCCACCCGCCCCCCGATCCGCCGAGCCACTCGCCCAAGATGGCCCGCGCGGCGACGATGCGGCGATCCGCCTCGCCCAGCGCCCCGGTGAGCGTCGAGACTTGCCCTGTCGCGCGCATGCAGACGGAGATCAACGAACCAAGCAGGTTGGTCGACACGGCCAACCGCGAGCCCTTGGGGATGCCATTGACTTGGCTGACCAACTCCAGGCCGAGTCCGGGGGCGACGACGCGGCTGAGCAACTCGTGGATGTCGTGATCGCTCCCTTCCATGCCGGGCGGGACGATGCCGGCGGCGATCACGGCCGCTTTCAACAACCCGTTGTAATCGCGCGCAAAATCGAATACTTCGTCCGCACGTCGAATGGTGGACGTGGTCTGCAAGTCCACGCTGACCAGCCGCAGGACCGGCTCGTCGATGACGCGCAGGAACGTCTCAATCGGCGGGCGGGGCTGGGGGTCGCGGCCGTGCACGCCCAGGTCAATCGAGGCGTTGAGCACCCGGGCGCCTTCGGGAAAATCCATGCCCAAGAAAAAAATGTCGCTCCAGGCGCTGTGCGAGAAATCCATACGCACGGCGGTCTGCTCGGCGAGCACCGGATAGGGGGCGCCGGGCTCGCGGCGGACGAGTTCGCGGCGCAGCCGCAACGCTTGGTCGGCCGGGTGCCCCAGCCGAAACATCCATTGGTTGCCTGGGACGGTGCGCACGCTGCGACGCACCTGATCGGCCAGCGTCTGAAACGCCAAGGCGTGGTACGCGTGCGCCAGGGCGCTGGCGAGGGCGTCGTTGGGCGGCTGCTGGCGGCCCGCGGCGCGAAAGGAGTCGATCGCCTCGGCGAAACGTCGCGCGAGCAATTGATTGTAGCCGTCGTACGGGATCAGCCCCTGCTGCCGCGGCGGCAACTTGGCGGGAATATGGTACCGATAAACCGCCGCCAGAAAAAATAACGCACGGACCCGGTGGTACAAGTTATCGCTCGTCCGTCGAAAGGCGTCCAACTCCTCGCACTGCGCAAGCAAGTCGCCGAGCGCAGCGTCGCGGCAGACCGAATCGAGCGACCGATGACGAACGTTTTCGTCATCGGCGAGGATCGTGGCGAGCAGCGGATTCATGAAGCCGCCCCCGCGACGCCGGCCAGCAGTTCGACCAATTCGGTCAGGATTTGATCGCGATCGGCGCCGCTCAGGGCAATCGCCAGCTGCGCCGTCAGCACGCCGTATTTCATGCCGATGTCGTAGCGGGCGCCGGCGATCTCCAAGGCGAGATACCGCTCGCGTACGGCCAAGTCGGCCAACGCCTCGGACAGTTGCACTTGGCGGTCCGGCGGCGATTGTTCCCGTACCTTGCCCAGCGCCGCCATCGCCCCCGGCGTCAACACGTGCATGCCGAAGAAGCAGAGATAATAGCCGGCGCGCTGCCCGCCAATCACCAATCGCTGCTCGGCGACCGTGGGAGACGGTTTCTCCACGACCGCGGTCACTTCGTACAGACCCGTCTGCTGCGGGACGGCCCGCCCGCCGATGGCGCCGAAGAACGGCAGCATGTTTTCCCGCGTCGCTTGCACGGCCGAGACCGCGCAGGCGTGCTGTTTGGCGACGTCGATCAACTGGGCGGCGCACGGTCGATCGGTCCGGCTGAGATACAGATGGTCGCCGACCAGGTGGAGAAACGGTTCGCCGCCGACAAACTCCTGGCCGCGAAACACGGCGTCGCCGTAGCCGCGGAGCTGGGGTTGGGACAGGAAGACGAGTCGCTCCACGTCGTCGCCGGCGGCGGCCCGGTAGGCCGCTTCGTCCCCCGGCTGGATGACCACGCCGATCTCCTCGACGCCGGCGGCGAGGACCTCGGCGATGATCAACTGCAGAGCCGTCCGCTCAATGCCGCGTTGGTCGACGACGCGCTGCAGCGGCAGCGTATGCTGATCGGGCCCCGCCGCCGTGATCAGGGCTTTGGAAATGTGCATGACAAGGAGTCCTGCCGCCAGGGAATCGGTGAACGAGGCTTCCAGTCTAGTTCACGGCGGCGGGAACGCCAGTTGCGGCGCGGCTGCCGGACCCCTCGGAGCAGGCAAGCTCCGAACAATTGCAGCATTGGGAGACCCCGCTCAGGCGCGGCGACGAAGTCGCCCTGGCAACGCCCGCAGGCTTCGTGCGCCTCGTATTTGGAGTGCCTTGGCCCGCTTTCGTATTTCCGTTCGATCGTTCGAACGCCGCCGAGAAGACGCGCCCCGAACCTCCTCGCCCCGACAGACCGGCATGTGCGGGGGCTCGACGCTGACGCGGAAGGATGCCTTCTTCAAGCGCGCTTCGCAGCGCGGCGCGAGGCGTTGCGGATCCTGCCCGCCCTGCCGCGGGCGGCCCGCTTGCTGCAACCAGATTAGTTGCCATGTTCACCGGACCTCGCCAACCTCAATCGATGAATTGCCCTCGGCACGGCCCCGCCGAGGCCCGGACGAACAAAGTGCATTCAACCGACTCAAATGCCGCTGTCGTCGCACGCGACAGCGTTGCCAGCACCGCGGCCCGCCTCAACCGCATGCGTGGTGGCGTCCCACATACGGCATCCCGCGATGTCGCGCGCGTCTAGGACTTTTTAGCCGGTCAGGACTCTCGTGGCGTTTGCCGCGGTTACACTTGCGACACGACGAGAATTTAGTCTGCGGCGCCCGACTCGGCTGGTCGACAATACGTTTGTGACTCGGGTCGACAAGACTCACTCCGCCGGCGCGGTTCCGACCGCCAGGACGAGCTGCCGCATGATCGCGCTTCGGGCCGCTCCCGCATCGTTCCTCGCCGGACGTCTTTCAGCACCATGAAACACGACAATGCGAACACCTAATAGCTTCACATCAGAGGCCTCCTCGCTCGCCGCGAGTCTGCACGCGGTCCGTCCGCTCGCGCTCGCGGGATGGTCGAACGTCGAGTCCCGCAACGACGGCGTGCTCATCAAGATCGCTACGAATCGCGGCGAGCGAGCCGGGGCGTTCGAGCTGGCCTATCGTTCGTACTCGCAAGCGGGACTATGCGGTCTGTCGCGCACCGCCATGCGCATCTCGTCGCATCAGCTCCTGCCATGCACCGACGTCTTTGTTGCGTTGCAGCGGGGCGAGGTGATTAGCACGCTCAGCCTGGTTCGCGACGGCGGACTGGGCCTGCCGCTGGAAGCGATTTATCCGGATGAAGTTCGCAGCCGGCGCAATGCCGGACTGCGATTGGGCGAAGTCACGTGCTTGGCTGACCGCCACGAAGACAAAAACCGCTTCCTGAAGCTGTTCCCTGCCCTGACGCGCGTGATGATGCAGACTGCCGAACGGGAGGGCATCGACCAATTGCTCATTGCCGTTCACCCTCGGCATGCACGCTTCTACCGACAAGCGATGGGTTTCCAACAGATCGCGGGCCATCGCCGATACCAAGCGGTCAACGGCAACCCGGCCCTGGCTCTCAGCCTGGACCTGAAGTCCGTGCGCACGCAACAGCCGCGGATTTGGCAGCGATTCGTCGGAGCGCCGTTGCCGGCGGAGGTTCTGCAATCCTGTCCGGTCACGGAAAGCGATCGGCGGTACTTTGCCGAGGCGGCGTTCAGTCAGCGGGCAGCGTAGATCGAGAGCGCACCCGCAACGCCTCAGACAGTCGGGCCGTCCAAGTTGAAGCAACTGCGCGAGCTGTTGGCGTAACCCGGGCTCTGTTGACACCGCATCGATAGCGTTGCTCTCTTCGATGGCATCCCCTTCGCTCGGTTGTGGTTCCTTGGGGAGCTGTTTGGCGCCCGGATGATAGGTCGGCACGCTGCTCAGCGATGCCCCGTTCCAATGCGGTCTTAGCTTCATCGACTGTTCTTGCTTTGGTGTCCTCGAACGCGAGAACTCCCCCAGCGAGCGCACGCACCAAACTCTGAACAGTTCTTGTTCGCCAGTCTCGATCCAGCCGCCGCGACGTCCCGGCTTGGCAACGACTCCGGGCGCGGGACAGTTTACTGCGACGCCCCTGGCTTGTCGCATCGGTCGCGTGCAACGCTTCCCGCGTGCACGCAGCCTGGCCGACTACTGGGGGCTCGCGTCCGGTTACCGCAACAGCGGCGAGTCGGGCCAACGGTTGGGCCGGATCGCCAAAGCGGGCAGCGGCATGGCCCGTCGGCTGCTGGCCTAATTGGTCTTCAAGGTGTTGCACAAAGACAAGGAGTTGCGAGAGTGGTACAAGCGGATTGAGCGCCGGCGGGACGTCGGCATCGCGCGCGTGGCCGTGACGCGGAAGCTCGCCACGAACTTCTAACGCATGGACTGCCAAGGGATATCCCACGGCGAGTGCTGCCTCCTCTCGACGGCATGACGGTCGTTTGCGGCGACGGCAGAAAACCGAAGAGGCCGATCACTTCACGCCCAGGAGGGGACAATCACCACGATTCCGTGATGGTCCTTCGATCCGCTCCGCCTCGCGGCAGAGCCGCGCGCGAGGAATTCGAGAGGCAACCTGCGAAGGAACGCGTCGGACGCAATTGCAACTCAAACGAACGATCGCAACTTCTCGCTGCGACGACGACCTCGGCAACTCATCATCAGCATGACTCGTCGTGAGACGGCCAGCACTTCCTGCACGTCGCGATGGATGAGCTTGCAGTTGTCAACGGAAAACTCTACACCGTGACTGACGGCGGAGAACATCACTAGCCTCACTGCAGAGCGCCGCACCGTTTGCCGCTCGTGTGAGCCTGGCTAAATCGGCGTCGATTCCGCGTCATAAGGAGATGCAGGGCGGCTTAGCCTTGCCGAGGCCTTCGCAGGCCTCGTTCTTCGTCCTTCCTGTCCGCCCGGAGGCCGCATGGTCCCGATCCTGGCGGCCGGTTTGACGCTGTGCGTCGCGGCGCTGGCCCTCGCGTACGTTCGCGAGGTCCGCTTGCGCCGCGCGCTGGAGCGTTTACTGAGCCGCATCCTCTTGCAGCGGAGGCGACATGCCGAACAGGGCCCTTCGACGCCCGACGATTCCGATTCCATTTTTCCTGATGATCCTCGCAGCGGGCCTCGTCGGCTGTAACGACGGCGCCCGGCTCGCGCAGCTGTCCGCCGCCGCGGCCGACCGCCAAGCCGCCCAGAACGCCGAGATCGCGCGCGTCGCCGAGCAGGCGGCCCGCGGGGCCAAGCAACTCGTCGCTGCCGACGCCGCGGCCCGCCGCGACATGATCCAGTTGCAGGGCGCGCTGCAAGCCGAACGCCAGAGCTTGGCCGCGGGTTGGCAGTACCTCGAAACCGAGCGGCGGCGGCTCGCTGCGCAACGGCGGACCGATGCCGCGCTGGCGGTCGCCGTGCGCGGTCTCGCCCTGTTCGCCGTCGCCGGGCTGGCGCTGGCGGTCGCTTGGCTCGCGCTCCGCGGCGCCGCGAGCGACGGCGCTGCTGCGGCCGCCTGGGACCTGCTGGCCGACGAGTTGTCGGCACGACCGGCGAACGCGCTGGGCGCCGCGCGGTCAGAACTCCCCGCCGGCCCGCCGCAACTGCCTGCAAGTCCCCCCTCCCCGTCACCCCTGCTTACGGAGAACGTCCCATGAGTCACATCGTGACCATCGCGACGCAAATCCGCGACCCCGTCGCGGTCGTCGCCGCCTGCCGGCGACTGCAACTCCCGCCCCCCGCGGAGGGGCGGCATCGCCTGTTTGCCGAACAGGTCGACGGCCTGGCCGTGCGACTGCGCGACTGGCGGTACCCGGTCGTGGCGCAACTCGCGACCGGCGAGCTCCGCTACGACAACTTCCAGGGTCGCTGGGGCGACGCGCAGCGGCTCGACGAACTGCTGCAAGCGTACGCCGTCGAGAAGGCGACCCTCGAAGCGCGCCGCCGCGGCCAGGCCGTGACCGAACAGCAGTTGGCCGACGGTTCGGTGCGGCTCACCCTGCACGCGGGGGGCGCCTCCTCATGAAGACCATCCACGTGACAGTCTCGCCGCAAGGCGAGATCCGACTGGAAACGCGGGGCTTCGCGGGTTCGAGCTGCGAGGCCGCCAGTCGCGAACTGATCGCCGCTTTGGGCGTTGTGACGACGGCGCAGCAGACCAGCGAGTACTTCGCGGCGACGGAATCCGCCCTCCGCCAACAGATCGCACCGCGCTCGGGAGGGACGTTATGAGTCTGACGCTCTGTCCGCACCCGGCGGCCACGTCGACGATGCACGCCACGTCATCGCCGCCCGCTGGCCGTTCCCACTGGCCCGTACTGATTGTCGTGGAGGGCGTCCACGACGTCGCCTTCCTGAAGGCGATCGCGACGGTCTGGCGGCAGGTCGACCCGGAGCTGCCGGACCTCGCGCTCTATGAGCGACGACGCCAGATCGCGTTCGTCCCCATCGGCGGCGGGGGGGCGCGCGACATCGCCGCCTGGGCGCTGCGGCTCGACGCGCTGCCCTCGCCCCGGTTCCATCTCCATGATCGCGAGACGCCGCCGGAGACGGGGCGGCGGCTGGCGGCGCTGGCGACCATCGATCGCCAGCCCAACCGCTGCGCCCGGATCACTTCCAAGCGTTCGCTCGAAAACTACCTCCACCCGGCGGCGATCGTCGCGGCCGGCGGACCGGCGCTGGCCCTCGGCGATCACGTCGACGT
>JAGQOU010000279.1 GCA_020427145.1 Planctomycetales bacterium
TCGCGGGCGGCGGCGATGGCGCCGGGCTCGTGGAGTTCCGCGATTTCCAGCGGGCTCAACGCGCGGCGAAACACCTTCAGCTCATCAACCTCGCCGCCCTTGAAACCGCGGTCGCGAAACCGGGCCCCCAGCGCAAAGCGGCCATTGCCGTGAGCCCTCACCGCGGTTTGCTTGTCGATGTGATCGCGCAACACCTCCACGTCAGCCGGCTGGCCGTCGAAGAACACGCGAATGCCGGCCGCCTGACTGGAACCGTCGTAGGTCACGGCGAGATGGCGCCACTGCCCGGGGGGAATCGTCGCGCGGGTGCGCAAGCCGATGCCGTTGCCGGGCCACACCCGGTAAATGCGCACGGTGACGAAGCCCCCTTCGAGCATTACGTCGAGCCCGTTGTAGCCGACGTCGGTGCCGAACGTGCGCTGGGCCACGACCACCGGCCGGGGATCGGCCGCCGTGTCGCGCAGCCAGAAGTCGAGCGTCCACTCGTCCCAGCGATCGGCTTCGAGCAGCTGCGGGAATTCAATGCCGCCATCGCCGTCGAATCGCACGGCTTCGCCCTGGACGCCGCGGCAAGGGGTGACGCCTGCCGACTCGCCGGGCGGCAAATCATCGCCGACCGCGTTCGCCGGATGGGCGGCGTCGCCGTCGAAGTGAAAGCAGCCCGCCAACTCTGGCATCGGGGCGTCGGCGTTCTCGGACGCGGCCCAGGCGGTGAACCGGTCCTCGCCCGCGGCGACGAGTTGCCGCCATGCCCGTTCCGCCTCGGTTGCGGCGTCGGCCGCTGCGGCGCGGGCGGCGGCCTGCTCGTCGGTCGGCAGCAGCAGCGACGGCGAGGGAATCTTCGCAGCGTGGTCGTACAGTCCGTTCTCGTCGATGGAATTGAAAAACGACATGAACGAGTAGTAGTCGCGGCTGGCGATCGGGTCGTACTTGTGATCGTGGCACCGGGCGCACTCCAACGTGAGCCCCAACACGGCGGTGCCGAACGTGTTCACGCGGTCGGCGGCGTTCTCCACCAACCATTCCTCCGGTAGCGAGCCGCCCTCGTTTGTCATGCGGTGCATGCGGTTGAACGCCGTGGCGAGCACCTGATCGGTCGTCGCATTCGGCAGGAGATCGCCGGCCAATTGCCAGGTCAGAAACTGGTCGAAAGGCAGATTGTCGTTCAGCGCCCGCACGACCCAATCGCGGTAAGGCCACTGCGAGTTGAGTTGGTCGGATTGGTATCCGTAGGAGTCGGCGTAGCGCACCGCGTCGAGCCAGGCGACTGCCATGTGTTCGCCGTACGCCGGCGCGGCCAACAATCGGTCCGCCGCGCGGGCGAGCGCCGCGTCGACGCCGTCCGCCAGGTCGGCGCGAAACGATTCAATCTCCGCCAGCGAAGGCGGCAAGCCGGTCAAATCGAGCGACATGCGCCGCAGCAACCGCAACGGTTCGGCCGGCGACGTCGGCTGCAGGCCAGCCTGTTCGAGCCGAGCAAGCACAAAGCGGTCCAAGTCGCTCGCAGCCCGCGCGGCATCCTGGACCGGCGGCGGGGCGACTTCTTTCGGCAACGGCTGAAAGGACCAATGCCGTTCGACCACGGCTCCAGCGGCGATCCATCGCTGCAAAGTCTCTTTCTCGGCGGCGGTGAGCTTCAGCCCCGTCTCGGGCGGGGGCATCCGCTCGTCGGGATCTTCGCTGAGCACCCGCCGCAGCAATTCGCTGTCATCCGGTTCGTTGGGGACGACGACCCAATCCACCAGACCCTCGGCCGTATCGAGCCGCAAGTCGGCGGCGCGGGTTTCCTCGTCCGGACCGTGACACTGGTAGCAACGATCCGACAGGATCGGCCGCACATCGCGATCGTAGTCCGGCGCCGACGCGGCGCCACTCGCATTCACGGCAACGACCGCGGCGAAGATGAGCGCCAACGTAATGCGATGGTCAACCATAGCGACGTGATGCACCACGACGACGAAAAGCAGGCGGAATCAGGACGACGACGCGGCGCGGTTCCACGGAGAACGCCAACCGCGGTGCGTTGGGAAGAGCAAAGCAACTGCCACCATCATACGAAGGCGGCCGCGACAGAAACAACTGCCGCCCCTTCCTCGTGCAAGAATGAGCCGTAGCGTTGCAAGATCATGGAGTTGAACAATGGCGTGCGTCATCAGCCGGAAGAAAAGCAGCGATTTGACTGGCTCGTTGTATTAACAGCCGCCGCCGGTCGCGTCATAATCAATGACGCTCCCGCATCGGGGGCGCGACTTCTCAACGACCCCAGACATGTCTTCTTCCTCGGAGATTTCCCCGCACGAACGAGCATTGCGCGAGGCTGGCCGCGGGAGTGCGAGGCTCTGCCAAGCCCGGCACGCGTCTCCCAGCTCTGGCTCGCCGGAGCCTCGCTCTCCCTTGGGGATCAAAGCCTAGCGCGTTGGCTTCGACAAACAGTCCGTGCAGCGGACGTCTCATTTCAACCGCCTCTCGACATCAATCCTATGACCGCCTACGCCACGCCCCCCGTCCCGTCCCGTCCCCAGTTGGCCGCCAAGCACGTCTACCTGGTCGCCAACGGCGATCTGCGACTCTCAGCCAACCAGAACTGCTGGGCCGCCCAGCACGCGATGGAGCAAGCGATCGCTGAGGCGGTGACGGCCGCCGGTTGGACCGTGGTGCGCGCCCACCCGTACAAAGAGGACGAACAACACGGCTTCATCGGCTCGCAAAAGGAAGGCGTCGCGGTGTTCCGCGCGCTCGACCCCGAGGCGCCGCTGATTGTGGCCGAGGCCGTTTGGCAATACTCGCATCACCTGCTGCCGGGACTCTCCACGCACCGCGGACCGCTGCTGACGCTGGCCAATTGGTCGGGCACGTGGCCGGGACTGGTGGGCATGCTCAATCTCAACGGCTCGCTTACCAAGGCGGGCGTGCCCTATTGCTCGTTGTGGGCCGACGATTTCGCCGACCCCGCCTTCCGCGAGAAACTGGCGGGCTGGCTCAACACCAGCCAGGTGCAGCACGATTTGTCGCACGTGAAGCCGCTCTCCGACGTGCCGGTCGGCGACGCCGAACGCGACCTGGCGCGCAGCCTGGCCGCCGAGTTGCGGCAGCAGAAGGCGATCATGGGCGTGTTCGACGAAGGCTGCATGGGCATGTTCAACGCGATCATTCCCGATCATCTGCTGCATCCGACGGGGTGCTTCAAGGAGCGCCTCAGCCAGTCCACCCTCTTCGCTGCGATGCAAAACGTCAGCGATGCGGACGCGGTGGCGGTTTACGCGTGGTTGAAGCGCAAGGGCCTTCAGATGAAACTCGGCACCGATGAAGCCACGGAACTGACCGAGCCGCAGATCCTGCTACAGTGCAAAATCTACGTCGCTGCCGTGCGTCTGGCGGATGAGTTCGGCTGTGATGCGATCGGCATCCAGTATCAGCAGGGCTTGAAGGATTTAACGCCAGCCAGTGATCTGGTTGAAGGCATGCTCAACAACGCCGATCGTCCGCCCGTGCGCAGTGCCGACGGCAAACGCGTGTTGTTTGAAGGCGAGGCGTTGCCGCATTTCAATGAAGTCGATGAATGTGCCGGTCTCGACGGTCTCGTGACGTATCGTTTGTGGCGTGAACTCGGTTTTGCGCCGGAGAACACGCTGCATGACTTGCGCTGGGGAGCACGATTCGGAAAGGATTACGTCTGGGTACTGCTGATCAGCGGTGCGGCACCGCCCGCTCACTTCATCGGCGGCTGGAAAGGCGCGAGCAGCGAACGCCAGCCGTCGATGTACTTTCGCCTCGGCGGCGGAACGATGAAAGGCATCAGCAAACCTGGGCACATCGTGTGGAGTCGAGTGTTTGTGATGAATGGTGCGCTGCATTGCGACATCGGCGTCGCCGAGGTGGTGAAACTGCCGGATGCGGAAACCAACCGTCGCTGGCAGGAAACCACGCCGCAGTGGCCGATCATGCAC
>JAGQOU010000280.1 GCA_020427145.1 Planctomycetales bacterium
TCGCGCCGGCGCCAAGCGGATCGGCAGAGGCCGTGGCCAAGACGTTGCCGGCGTCATCCAAGAGTTCCAGGAGTTGACCTGAGAAATCGATTCCGTCCAGACCGGCCAGCACCACGTCTAAACGCCGGCCGGCCTTGCCGGACAGATCAAGCGTGAATTCGTCGGCGTCCGGACCGCCGCCGCCAGGGTTGGGGAGAGAGACGGCGTCGATCTCCAACTGCGCCGGCCCGGTGCTGTTTTCAGGGATCTGCTCGACAAAATAAAGCCGCACCGTTTGACCGGCAAAGGACCGCAAATCGGCAGCGTGAAGCTGCCAACCCGTGTCTCCCGTGGGATTGACGGCCTGCACGTCGGTTGAGAAAGACCGGAGGGTCGTGAGCACCGCGTCAGTTGCCGGATCGCGAACCTGGACGTCATACAGACGCGGCATCAGAGCCGTACCGCCAAGGGTATAGTTCCACTGAACCCGATCTTGCCAGCTAAGCAGCAGCGGACCAGGATCCGCCGGCAGCGCGACGTCCTGGTACATCGTGTACTCCATGGGACCTGAGCCATCGAAGCCATTCCAGGCCACGAAGTCGCCGTCCTGCGGCGCCGTCGCGGCAAGACTGTATTGAGGGAACCCGGCCCCAGCCTGGGAGATTGTCCAGGGCTGCAACGGATTGGAACCCGGCGTCGTCGCTGCGGTCCAGTCGGACAGATCGCCTGTCTCGAAACTGCCGTTGGCAATGAGGTCGGATGCCGAAACGCTTGCCGAGCTGTTGCCAATCACGGCGTACCGGCTCGATCCGAGATCGAGCAGGGAGTTGTCGATGGCCAGTTCGCGACCATCGGCCGTGTCATCGCCAGGCTCGATCGCGGCATTGACGATGACGTCCATGCTGAAGTGACTTTTTGCGTCGCCGCTGACCCGCAGTTCATACAGGCCCGTAGCAGCCAAGACTGTCACCGGCAACACGACCGGCTGTCCAGGCGCTACTGCCGCGTAAATGGGCGTGACGCCGACAATCTGCGCGGTCAGGGTCGCCAGGGGATCGGCGGGATGCACAATCGCTGCGAGGGTTTGTCCAGCTTCGAACACAAACTCGAAGACCTCCTGGTCTCCGGCAGAATTGATGAATCCTGTGTTGTTCGAGCTGCTGGCGATCAATCCCCCCAGCGGTCCAATATTCGCAAAGGGCTGAAGAGCCGCCGGAGTGGTACGGTCGACGAAGAAGTCGACCGAATAATCGCCGCCCGCCGTCCCGTCGCCCGTGGTTGTTCCATCGAAATCCGGACCAAGCGGCTCGCCGTCCAGATCGTTGCCAACCAAATCCTCAACGGCGCCGCTGCCGCTGAGGATCGTCAGCGTGTAATCTCCTTCCGCCAACGGCCCGAATTCAGCTGTCAACAGATCGGCGGCCGGATCGTAGTCCACGGTAAGCGGGTAGACCGCGATTCCCGATTGGACTTCCGTGACAAACACGTCATCAGGGCCCGGCGTGAATAGACCTCGCCGCGCAGAACCTGCTAAGAAGAGGTCTTCGCTGAAAACGGCCTGGAAGGTCAGCGGTCCTTCGTCGTAGAGCCGCGAAATCTTCAGCGGCGAACCGTTCCAGAACGTGTCGACGATAACCGGTGGAGTTGCGTCGACCTCAAAACTGGTCGTGAATATCAAATTGCCGCTGCCCTGCAAATCCTGGATCGCATCGGCCGCGAGCTCCACCTGGTACACGCCCGATCCGATGTTGACGGCCGGGTCGATCGTGAATTCCAGCGTCTTGGAATCGATCACCGTGAGCGAGACGGCGGGCAGGCCGCCCACGAGTAGATCCGAGGCCTGCAGGCTACTGGGCAAAGCGGCTTCGGAAAGCGACAGTGCATACGTCGAGGGGAACGCGTTCAGCTTGGAGCCGATATCAGGATCGGCGTCGACGACAAAGGGAGGCAAGCTGCCGCCCGTTGCTCCCTCAACTTGTAGAAAGTACTCGCCGTCGGTGGTCTCGGAAAAGACCCGCACTCGGTACTGCCCCGACTGCTGAGCAGCATGGAACAACAGTTCGTTCCCAGCCGCGTTGGCGTGAGGAATGAGATTCCCGTTGGGATCGTACAACTCGATCGAGGGGTCGAGCAGATTCAGGGGTTCTCCCGATCCGCCGCCCGGCGTCGACGTTTGGATGCGGAGAATATCGCCAGCACGGACCCCGAATTGATACCAGTCGTCGTCGACCGGTTGCTCCAACTGGAACGACGCGATTTGCGTCGCCCAGGTGTTAAGAGCGGTCGGATATTCGTTGAAAACCCAGAAGACGCCGTCGTTCTCCGGATCGACCGCTAAGCCGGAGTAGTCGCCCCAGCGATTGCGGCCGCTGCCGTCCGTGATCTGATACGTGCCGAGGCCCGCGACATATTGCGTGACGGGTAGCACCGTCGTGCCGAGGGCGTCGTTGGCCAGTCGTCCCGTGAAGCCCGCGCCGAGATACGTATTGGGCCCGCCGATCGAGAAACCAACCGCCATGTTGCCGCGCGCATCCGCCGAGATGGCAGGGATCCAGGTATGCAAACCAGGGCCCGGGTCGACGTTGCCCGATTGTCTCAGCGTCGGCGTGCTGCCGGACGGGAAGTTGTTCGTTGCGACCTCGTACCAACGGACGACGGCTTCGGTGTCGACGGCCGGATCGGTGATGGCGTGCGCGAACCACATCGAACCGTCGCGCCAAACGCCTGTCATGACACGGGCGTCAATCGAATCGACGGCGACGCCCGCTCCTAGCTGCGGTATGTTGTTTGGAGCCTGAAAGGAAGGCACGGCAACGGAGGCAGTCGTCCGCGTGGGCGTCGTCAGGACGTCGCTCACGGCGTGGATTCGGATCGAACTGCCGCTGCCGGTTGAAGACTCCGCAAAGTACTGGGTGTTCCCCGAGTCGTATTGCGTCATCGGCATGACGCTGAATCCCTCGAAGAACTCTTGGTAGAGCACGTTGACCGCACTGCCGTTGGCCAGTGCGCCCTTCTCGAACGCGGTAATGCCGGCGTATACTCCCGAACCGCTGGTGATCGGGAAGTAATTGCCCGACACCCAAACGGCGTCGTCGCTCACGCCCAGCTTCGGGTAGTCGGCAAAGTGAACTCCCGATCCCAGACCGCCTGAAGGCGTGTGGGTGAATGGGACCCGGTACTTGTGCCAATCGCCGCCCGACGTGGGAGTGGAATCGGTCGACACCGCCAGATAGAGATAACTTGTTGAACTCGACGGCTGGTCGATGCCAATCGCAAAGAACCGGTCCGAGTCGGTGTCGTAAAGCACCCAGGGGTCGAAGATCGTCGTAGTCGCTCCCGTCGAACCAAAGAACCCGGAGTTCCCGTTGAGCGACTGACTGAAGAGTTGCGTGCCGGTGGAGTTGTCGTAGATTGCAATCGACGTGTTCACAATCGCAACGACTTGCTGGGGCCCCGCCGCCAGCGTTGGATCCGGCGGCACGCCATTGCTGTAGCCCGGACCGGCAAACGTCTGCAGAATCGAGATCGGGCCCACGAGAGCCTGGGTCGACGCAGCACTAGCGATGATTGCCGACGGCTGTCCCGCGCCGACCAGCACTGGCAGGTCGTCTTCAGAATATGATTTGCCCGCTTCCCACGTCGGGTCGAAATAGACGGTCTGAATCGGCGGAACGTTCGTTTCAGGCAGCGGCACTTCTTCTGCAACGACCCTAACCGCCGCAGTTGCCTGAGGAGTCGGTGGGGAAGGATTGGCAATCACGTGCCCGCTGACCCCCAACGTGCCGCCAATATCCTGTGCATTGGCAAAGTCCTCATTGGGCTCCGCGTCGAAATCGCTATTCCGCGCGACAACGAGACCGTAGGGGCCGGTGACCGACGTCACATGTACGAAGTAAGTTTCTGGCAGACCGTCGCTCGTCTGGTCCGCAAAATTCGCTATCACCTGCGCGACGTTGACCGATTCGACGCCAGTCGCCACCAAATCGCCTGCGGCATCGACCAATTGAAGAACCGCTCCTGACGCTGAATCAAGCGCCAGCGTGGCCGTCTCGCCGTCTACCAACGAGAACTGATACCAATCGCCGCCGGTCGGAGCGCCGATCGCATACTCGAGGCTGAGAGTGAGGAAGTTCGAGCCGAGGTTGTTGACGTTGCTCGATGGCGTGACGGCAAACGAAATCGTCCCGTCGGCCGCCAGTTGCGTGAGCGTGGCCAGGGGGATCGTTACCTGAGTGGTCACTTGCGTCGATTGGGATCCGCCGCTGACAAACAGGTCTTGCAGAACGGCGCCTTCCGCTTCAAGGCGCAGATACTCGGAGGCCAAATCGAGGTCAGCCAGTGCGGTCACCGTCAGCACGGCGTCGCCCAGCGGAGCGGGGGCCAACGAGAAATCATATGTCAGAACGTTGCCGGTATAGACATTTCCATTCTGCGTTTGGGAATCGGAATACGTCGGCCCTGCGGCAACGTCTCCCCGCCCCGCGACGGTCGTCATTGAGCCGCCAAGCGTACCGCGACTCTGGAAAGACAGGTCGAGATTCTGCGCATTCTCCCGAAGTTCATTATCCGAGCCGTCGAGATCTTCCAACTCCGCGACGGCATTGACGAGAACAGTGATCGTGTAGCTTCCGACTGTGTCGTCGGCGCCCTCCACGCGGATTTCGTAGTCGCCCGTGACGGTGGTCGGAATCGCTTGCAGAACGGCCGCCTCATTGGGGCCGGGTGCGACGGCAGTCGCAGATAAGGGCAGACCTGGCATGACGAGGGTCACCTGGGGAGTCAACCCGCCGGTGCCTTCCACGAAAACGCTGATGGTTTGGTTCTTTTCGAGCGTCAGAGAGAACTTGTCTTGGTCGCCCGCAAATTGAATCCCGTCGCCTACGTCGCCCCGATAGGCGCCGGAACCCGCCGGATCGATCGGCGAAAGCGGAACCGGAAACGCCTCGGTCGCGGTCTCGTCGTAGGTGAAATGAACGACAAAGTCCCCGCCAGCGATTCCGTCTCCCGACGGAATCGTCGTGACCGCGTCCGCCTCGCCATCCAGAGCGCGACCAAACGAATCGGCAAACCGGCCGACGCCGCTGATTAATGTCAATGAATACTGGTCTTCCACGAGGCCGCTGTACTGCGCCGTCAGAGTTGATGTTGCCGCATCGTAGCTGAAAGAGTCGGCCGTATACGAACCGCTCGACACGCCGCTCAACAGCATATCGGAGGCCTCCAGCGCAGAGGCCTCCAAGGGATCGTCAAACTGAGCCGTATAGACCAGAGTGCTGGACGGGTGAGAAGCGCCCTCCAGCAGCGACGAGCTAATCACACGCGGCGGAGTGAAGTCCAAATTGTACGCGACTTCAAAGGGCTCGAGGGGCTGGCCTTGGATATCTGTGATCGCTCCGCCAGCGATGGTCGCTCGGTTTTCTCCTTCGACGGCAGCAGGCAACGTGAATTCCAGCGTCTTGCCGTCAATGAACCTCGCGTCGATGGCGGCAACGCCATTGACCGTCAGGTCAGACGCCTGCACGGAAGTCGCCAACACGGTATCGGACAGGTCGATCGTCAGGGTGGTTGGAGCCGTCAGTATGTGGGCCCCGTCGGGCGGATCGCTGGCCTCTACGGCAAACGGCGCGAGTGCACCGGTGTGGCCTGTCACGTTCAAGACGTACTCGCCCCGCGTCGAGTTTTCGGCCGTAACGCGGACGCTATACAGGCCTGTCAGGTTGGCGGTGTGGGTTAACGCGCCGCTCGCATCAGCCGCCGTCAAGGCGCCAGTTGGATCGTACAGTTCGATCGCCAGATCGACGTCGTTAACGAACTCGCCAGGGCCGGCCGAGATGGCGCTGGCGCTAATGCTCAAGACATCTCCAGCAGTGGCTTCGACGGAATAGTAATCACCCGAATCCTGAGAAAAGCTCGCCGCAAAACTGAAGAGATTGCGGTGGAATACTTGACCAATGTCGGTCGTGACTCCGTTGTAGTACTCCACGGGAATCGCATGAACGACGACGTGGCCCGTAGCGAACGGATAGTCGAACGCCACAATCTGAGTTGGATCTCCCGTCGCTAGGATTGCGTCCGCTCCGGCGGGCAACGGGGACGTGGTGAAGCCGTGGGCCGAGGAGCTGCCGCCGTCAAGATTGGCGTCGGTGATTGTCCCGCCCGGGCCGGTAATGAGGCCGCTCAACGGATCGAGTACCGTGATATCCTTGATCGTGAGAGTGGAGAAGGACACTCCGGCGGCGTCGGGAAGAACATCGTAGGAGTACGGGAGAGACACGGACGAAGCTGCGTAGTTCACCAGCCAAACGCCGCCGTGTTCCACATACGACTCAATGGCGTCCAAATTGTCCGCCACATTGGAGTAAGTCGTTGAAGTTTGGTCGCCAGCCAGAACCAAGACGTCAAAAGCGGAGAGATCAGTCGTCGCTAAGGACGACGAAGGAACGAGTGTGACAGCGTACCCCAACTCGGCGGCAATCGCAGTATTGGCCGATTTACCCCAGGGGACCTTTTCCTGAATGAGCCCGAAGGTCGTCCCTGGAGCGACGCTGCCGCCCGCGGCACTGCCCAGGACAGTCCCGTTAAGGGTCACGTCTTGCGCTTCGGGGGCAACTTCATCGTTCGGTTCGACCTCGAAATCCAAATCGCGGGCCACGACTAAGTTGTAGTTGGCGTCCGTACCGAACACTGACGCGTAGTAGACGCCGCCTCCGGGAGAAACAAAATTGCTGATGATCTGTTCGACGTTGCTGGCGCCGTTTCCGATGGCGAGCAAATTGCCCGCTCCGTCGCGCAACTCGAGAGACATTCCGTCCGCAGCTTGCAAATTCAGCGCCAAGGTCGCCGACTGGTTGGGCGCCAGGCTGAACTTGTAGAAATCTGCGGAGCCGTCGGCGCCGCTGCCGACCACTGCGCCACGCTCGGCCGTACCGACGCCCAAGCTGATGAAACTGCTATCGAGGTTTTCGGCTGACGCGACGTCGTCATTGCTCGGGCCGCCGTTGGCTTCCGATTCCACCGCGGCGTTGAGTATGATCTCCACCGAATACGTCCCGCTTGCGCCGCCGGCGTCCGTCACCTCGATGGCATAGGCGCCCGCTAGCGTCGTTGAAATCGACTGCAATACGGCCGTCCCGTCGGGGCCGGCCGCGGACGCGGTCTCCACCGTGGAATCCGGCGTCGTCAATGCGACTTGTGGAGTCAAGCCGCCGCTACCGCGGACAACGATGCTGACCTTCTGACCCTCGTCAAGCGACACGACAAAGGTGTCAGCGTCGCCGGCGAAATCGATCACGTCCTCGACGCTGCCTGAGTAGACCAGCGAACCCAGGGGGCGAAGGACGGCGAGCGGAACCGGGAAAGCCTTCGTCGCGGGATTGTCGACTCCGAAACTGATGACAAAGTCGCCGCCCGACGCGCCGTCGCCCGACACATTCGGTCCGATGGGACTGGCTAACAATTCGCCGTCAAGATCGTTGCCCGCGACGTCCTCGATCGCGCCATCGCCGCTCTTCAGCGTCAACGTGTACGAGTCCTCTGCAAGGCTGGGGAACTCCACGGTCAAAGTCGACGTGCCGCCATCGTAGCCAAGGTTGATTGGCGCCACGGTTCCTGCAGCGGCTCCCACCAGGGCGACGTCCTCCGCCCCGAGACCTCCTGCGGACAACGGTTTGTCGAACCGCACCGTGTAGGTCAACGGGGTTCCCAAAGAGATGACGTCGCCGTCCTGAATGCTGGAATCCACTACCCGCGGCCCAGCATTATCGAGCGTGAACTGTCCCGAATACGCGGCGAGCGGCGTTCCCTGGAGATTCTTCAGAGCGTCCGCCGCAAGCGAAACGGTGTGTACGCCGTCTGCCAGGACCGGCAGATCGAACGCCACCGCGTCCGCAGCGACTATCGTTGCTCCGACGGCAGGATTGCCGTCGATCAGCAGATCCCCGGGGTCGACGCTCAAAGGGTGCACGGAGGAGGAAAAAGTCACAACGAACTGCGACAGCGGCGCTGCGCCTGAGATCGTCGACCCGTCCGCTGGAGAAGTGCTGAGGACCTCCAGCGGAGCGTCGACGCCTGAGTGTCCATCCACCTCCAACACGTAGGTCCCGTCAACTATCACATTCTCGCTGAAGACTTGGACTGTGTAGTCGCCAGTGAGCGCAGCGACATGGCTCAACGATTCGTTCCCAGTTCCATTCGCATAGGGCACGGACGCTCCCGTCGGATCGAACAGGACAATCCCGACGTCCAAGAGATTCTCGAATTCAAGAGGCTGATCGCCTGGGGTCGAGGTATTGATCCGCAGCGTGTCGCCGGCATTGACCGAAACTCGAAAGTAGTCGAAATCGGACGCGAACACGTTCCCCAACACCGCGCCCGACCGCGTAATCTGCTGGGCTGCGGCGAGAGAGCCGTTGTACTCCGCATCGAAGTCTCCGTCACGCATCGCCACGAGGTTGTATGCGCCGGCGACGCCAGCGACCCGTGCATAGTATCGATTTGGCAGGCCGTCGCTGGAGATGTCTGCAAATTTGGCAATCACCTGCTGGTTTGCTGTCGCAACGCCTGTCGTCAGGAGCGAGCCGCTGTCGCCTTCGTAAAGCTCCAACGTCGCTGCAGTCGCCTGCGGGCCGGCGAGCGCAAGCGTCGTCGACTGACCGTCCTGCAGGGTGAAGCTGAACCAGTCCGAGGTTCCCACCCCCGCGTATGTGAGATGAAGCGAGAGTGAGTTTGCTCCCAGAGAGCCGACGGCGAGGGAAGGATCGATCGTGAACGAAATCGTCCCGTCGGCAGCCAGCTGCGTCAGCGTAGCCAACGGAATTGTCAATTGCGTTGTCACCTCGGTCTGTTGCGCGCCGTCGAGGACGAAGATGTCCTGCGACAGGAGTCCTTCCGCATCGAAAGTCAGGTACTCGTTGGCCGCGTCCAGGTCCGCGGTCGTGGTGATTACGAGCGTGGCGGCGCCTCTCGGCACGGGCGCACCGGTGAAATCGAATGTCAGCACGTTTGGCGAGAAGACAACGTTGTCTTTGGTCAAACTGACGTCGTAATCTGGTCCGCCTTCCCCCGTGCCAGTCACGGCTCCCCGCTCCGTAACGCCGCTTCCTATGGCGAGAAAGCTGCCGTCGATGTCTTGGGCTGCTGCGACGTCGTCGTTGTTCGCCAGACCATCGACGCTCTCCATTTCCACGGCGGCGTTGAGCACCAGGTTCAAGTCATAGCTGCCTGTCGACGATGTCGCGCCGCGGACGGAAATCGTGTACGTCCCGGCTGCGGCGACCGGCACGGTCTGCAATAGCACTCCCTCGCCCGGCGCGCTGGAAAGCCCGCTCGCCAACAGGGTCGCGCTAGTGTCGACGATCTGCACATCAGCAGTCAGCGCCGCATCGGGATCGACTGCCAGACTCAACGTCTGACCAGCGTCGAGGTCGATCGTCAAGACGTCCACCTCGCCCGCGACGGAGATTGCATCCGTCAGGTCGTGCGCATAAACCATGCTGCCGGCAGGGGCGACCGGTTGCGTGAGCGCCAACAGACGGCGGTCTTCAAGCGTTTCGTACCGGAGTGAACGGACGCCCAATGCACTCGTGGAGCGACCACGACGAGACAGGTGAGCAGACCGACGAGCGGATCGCGAGTGTTGGCGTGGCATAAGGGGAGTGTCCCGTGGCGGAGTCCGAACAAGAAATTGAAAATCAATCCTGGCTCGGCGGCCAACCACAAGCCCTGGAATAGCCTTTAAGATAGAGCGAAACCGTCGGCCGTGCTAGAGTTTTCGGATGCCAAACCTTCGAGCTGGCGTGAAAACTCCGTATGCAGGTTACCGGCGTCTGGCCAAGTTGTCGGGGATTTGTGGAGAACGTTCGACGCCAAAGCGATGCGGACTGATGGTCGGAACAATTATTGGCCGGATCGATCGCGTAGAGAACGCGATCCTCCAACCGGCTGGAGACCGCTCGCCTGAAGCCGATAATCTCTGGCCGACCTCTGCAGCGGCCAGGAGAAGAAGGACAATGCCGGCAACGCGAGAGGATTCCATGCCCCACGCCGACATCCACGCGTCGAGGACGTATTCGCGTTTGCTACGTTCGCCGTCGAATTGAGCGACGTCTGGTGCACCGCTGCGCGTTCGAGTGGGCTTCGCCAAGTGTCGAGGGCGGCTCGGCAGGTAGCCCCTGGAACACGACTTGCGCATCTTTCAATTCGGACCTCTGTGAGGTCGATTCACCCATGCCATTCGGCGTGCGTCGGCGACTGCGCGCGGAAACGCCCGCCTAGATGCGCAGAACAGCACACGAGGCAGTAAAAGGCACAAACAAAATCGCCGCCAAACAGGCAATAGAGGTGCCGGGGAATCCGGCCGTTTTGCGAGTACCCCTGTGGGGACGGAAGTCTCGACTAACGGAGGTGTGCAATGGGTATTGCCCAGCCAGCAGCGGTGTTTGTAGCGTACAAGCGGCTCCGTCCCCCCTTTTGGCTAGCAAATCACCAAGTCTGGTATTTGTCTTGGTCTGGTTGGCGACGTTTCTCTCGTCTTCCATGGTGCTGGCGCAATTCGCCAAGCTGTTCGATTTCGACGGTTATGAGCAAGGGGCAGCGTCTCATTCTATCGCTGTATCGGTGAACACCATTTTTGGAACAGCTCAGTATGGCGCCCCGCACACCGATGGCGGGCTTTGGTCTATGACCTGATTGCACGTGAGTTTACGAGCCTGCAGAACTTCGCCAGGGTGACCGACGGAGGCACTGTGTGTCGGGCGGATGTGTTGCTGGCTGAACTCGACGAGGGAGGTCGGCAATGATCGACGGACAGAGACCTCACGGCGAGTATCGCCCCACGGATCGACCAGGGCTCGATGCAGTTCCGCCGACATGGATGTCCATCCGGTTCTCCCATAAGCGGGACGACGAGTACTTCACCGCCGACGGCCGCCGCAATGGACAATTCGTCCGAGCGTAAAGAAGGTACTCAACCCAAGGGCCGGCCATTAGAATTTGGGCATCGGGTTCGCGGCAGCCGGCCAGTCGCCGCGACACGCGACCGGCGGCGTAGCGGACCTCCTCGACCGGCACGCCGGAGTCCGCCTGCTTCAGGGCAAATGCGATCTGCTGATCCATAAATCGAGGCTTCTTCATGGCCAAATCTCCTAAAAACGCCTGACTAGGATTCAACGCCCCTTTCTCATAATCGATGGATCCGCTTTTGGGTAGCAGGTCAGTTCCTTGCGCACGTCGCTGCCGAGTGGATGGGACACTCCACTGTTATGGCTCGCGAACACTACTGGCGGACGACGGACGAAGACTTTGCCCGCGCGGTTTCGTCCGATGCAGGCGAAGCCGCAGGCAAAGCGCTGCCCCCAGCGCTGCTGTCCACACCGGTAAGCGGGAGTAATCAGGGAAATCGTGACGCGGCGACAGCTGAGAACACCCCGAAAAACGCCGAGAAAACGCTACTATCCAGCGCGCTGGCAAACGAGGCAAGTAGTCCGGGAGGGACTCGAACCCCCGACCAAGGGATTATGAGTCCCCTGCTCT
>JAGQOU010000281.1 GCA_020427145.1 Planctomycetales bacterium
GGATCCGGCGAAAGGGGGCAGGTCACGGCCAGTGCCATTTGAACGGCTTCACGCCTGCGGGGAATGGCCGTTGACATCGCAGATTCGTCCGTCAACTGATCGGGACGAAATGACTGTTCGCCAGCCAGATCCTGAGAGGTCGCGTCGATTGCATTGCCACCGCAACGAATATGCGGCATTGGCTTGGCGTCGCCGCGGGAATCGCAGGACGCTCGCCCGCTCGAGCAACGCCCGTCAGCGCACTCGCGTTTTCCTGATGCGACCGGGTGCGTCACTAGTCGAATTCGACGTTTTTTTGAGTTTTGTAGACATCTTGTCCCGACTCTGGCATCCTTATTTTTGATGGGCGTCAACTCTTCTTTCGAACAGCACGTTGTCCTCGCGGCCAATCGGCTCGCCGAGTCGGGCGTGGCTGCGCTGGGAGGTTTGTTCGATCTCACGGCCGACCGGCTGGTCCGGTATGCCGTGGCGGTAACCCGCAACCAGCACGACGCCGAGGACGCCGTCCAGGCGGCTCTGGTGGTCGTGGCCCGGCAACCCCGCGTGCTCGCGGCGGCGCGCAGTCCCTGGGCGTTCCTGCTGCGCATGGTTCGCAACGAGGCCCTGCAGGCGGCGCGGAAGCGACGGCGATGGTCTCTCGTGGCGAACCTGTCGGACTTGCTCACGCGGCGCTACGTCGATGAACTTGAGCAGGAGGATTCGCACCGGGCGGTGTGGCTGGCGCTGCGGCGCCTTCCGCGGGCCCAGGCCGAGGTCGTCGTCCTGAAAATCTGGGAAGAAATGACCTTCGCGCAAATCGGCGAGGTGCTGAGCATCTCGCAGTTCACGGCGGCGAGTCGGTATCGCTATGCGATGACCAAGCTGCAGTCCCTGCTTGGGGCCGAAAATCAGGAGCCGGCATATGACTGAGCCCCTGCGAACTTCAGGCGACTTTTCCAACCTGGAAGCGCGGATCCGGGCCGCCGGTCGGTATGTGCGTGCCTCGGACGATCTGCGCCCCGCCGTGGTCGAAGCGGCGCGCGTCGATCGCTGGGCTCATCAGGGCGCCGTCAGTTTCGCCGCGGTCGCCGTGGCGGTCGTCATCGCGACCTACCTGGCCTCGGGGGCGTCGCGCAAGGCGGAAGCCCATCGCCAAGAACAGGTCGAGTCAATCGAAGCGGCCGACGTCTGGCAACTCGACGAGACGGTCCGCCGGGAAGTGAGAATGCCCGTCGGAAGGTCGGGTTGGGCCATGGTTGAGATTCTCAACAGCGTCCGCGATCGGCAAGCCGCCCTGCTTTCCGCGGACGCCGCGGCCGACGAGCCATCGAACGAGCGACCGTGAGCGTTCCGTGCCGGGCGCCGGCGGATTTCTCGGGCTTTCGCGCCTAATGCGAAACAAATCTCGCGTCGGAGTGCATCTGCCTTATGGAGCGGTAAGACTCTCGACTTGTGCATTCTGCGCAAGGTCTTGTCGCGATTAGCAGCCGTATTGTCGATGTCTTTGCTCTCGCTCGATGGCCTCGCTGAACTCAACGCCGAATTGCTGGCGCTTGATCGCGCGGGCATCTGCTTGGAGTTGGAGCTGGGCGACGAAAGCGATCCGCTGCAGCAGCGTTTGCAACATGCGACTGCCGCGTTAGCAATGCGAATGGCGCGCGGCGAGTCGCTGGAGCAAGCGTTGCAAGCGAGCGGATCCGCCGTTCCAACCGGCTACAGCAGCCTGGTGCGAGCGATTGAACAGGTGGGCGAAGCGGGGCCCGTCTTGGATCGACTTCGGCAACGAGCTCTCGCCAAGCGAACGGTCGATCAGATCGGCCGACGAGCGCTGATTTATCCGCTCATTGTTCTAGCGTTGGCCGTCGTGGCGATTTTTTTGAGCACCAGCAAGCTGCAGCCGCTCGAACAGGAAGTGTACCGTGACTTCCGAATACCACCGGGAGCGGAATTCGACCTGCTCACGCGCGTGCAGACCTCGGAACACGTTTGGTTCCCAGCGTTGATCATCATTTTGTTCATCACGCCCCTGGTCATTCAGAGACGAAACCTCGGGCGCCGTTCGCTGGGCAGCGTCCGCCGATATGACGCCGTCGTCGACCAAGCGCATTTTGCCGACCAGCTTGCGTTGTTGCTGGAGCAAGCCGTCCCCTGGCCCGACGCCGTCTCACTGGCCGGGGGATTGGCTGGCGCCGCGCCGGTCGCCGATTCGGGGACGAACACCGCGCACCAATCCGCCGGCGGCGGCAATCGACCACTGCTGCAATGGGCGCTCGGTGCGCCGCTGCGGGACGATGAACGGCTTGCCTTCATCCAGTTTGCCCGCGACAGCTATTGGCGGCTCGTGCGCCGCAAAGCGTTTCAACTGCGATTGTCGCTGCCGGCCCTAGCGTGCGCGATCGTCGGCGGCAGCGCCGTGCTCACTTTCGGCTGGCTCGTCTTCGCGCCGTGGTCCGAAATGCTCGCCAAACTCGCCCTGCCGGAGTGACGTCGAGTGTCGACCGATTCAGCCAATCCGTTGCCGCCGCAAGGAGCCCTGTTGGGGTCGGCGGTCGCCGCGTATGCGGCCGAACTGCCGCGCGGCCGGCAACGTCGTAGGCTGCAGGCGCTGGCCGCCGATCTGACAAGCGATCGCCCCCTCGCGGAGACCACCGCCGCGAGCCCGCTCGCGGCGCGGTGGCTGCCGCTATTGAGCAACGACGCAGCAGGTTCGTCGCCCCTGGTCCGTCTGCCCGCGCTGCTGCGCGAGTCGGAGGCGTCGTTCGGCGTGCGGCGGCGTCAATTCCACTCGCTGCTGTACCCGCTGCTAGTCGTCGTGGCGGCCCTCGCCGTGTTGACCTTCTTGGGTCTGACGGTGATGCCGACGTTCGACGACATCTATTCCGATTTCAGTCTGGAATTGCCGTGGCTAACGCGAGTGGCAATCGCCTGGTCGCGAGCGATTCGATTTCACCCGAGGGAAGTCGCGGTCGCGATCGTCGCCATCGTGACGCTTGGCATCGCCGCCTGGCGGCTGGTCGTGTCCAAGGGGTGGGGCGGTTTCTTGTTCAGCACGTTCACCGCCGGCAGCACGGGCAAGGTGGTGGAAGCAGCCACATTGGTGCGGCGCGCCGTGGAGCTTTCCGACGCCGGGCTCGCGTTGCCGGGCGCCGTGGCTGAAGCCGGCCTCGCCAGCCAAAGCCCGGCGCTGCGGCGCGGAGCGCTCGCCTGGGCGGCTGGGCGAGCGGTCGAGTCGGGATTCGACCGTAACAGGGCGACCCACACCGTCGATCCGCGTGACGCGAAGTACCTGCCAGCCACCTTAAGACACATTCTCGACGCGCCGGAACTGGCCGAGAATCAAAGGCTTGGCCTGTTGCGGGCCCTTGCCGAAACCTATGGCGAACGCGCGCAAGCACGACTCGGAGCCGCGCTCGATTCGGCCGTCCCGCTAGCGACCGTGCTAGCCGCTCCCGTGGCGGTTGTCTGCGTCGGCGTGCTTGTGCTCGGCGTCGTGCTGGCTTTGTTCCTGCCGCTGGTCTGCTTGATCAATGGTTTGTCGGGGTGAACTTGGAGCGGCGACTATGAACTCTCTCGTCAACTGGCTTCGCGACGCGATGCAAAATGTCCGCGCTGACATTTCGTCGTTCATTGGCTGGCTGCGAGAACCGCGCTGGCGGCTCAGTCCCTGGTGGCCGGGCGAGGGCCGAGCGGCGCGGCAGCGGACGCTGCTGAAGATTCTGGCGGCCGGCGTCCAGCAGCGTGCGAATCTGGGAGCGCTCGTCGGAGCGTTGGCCGAGGAGCATGCGTGGTTTTACCGACGACGACTCAAACAACTCGCCGCACGGCTCCACGCCGGCACGCCGCTGGCGGACGCCGTGGAGCAGACTCCCGGCGCGCTGTCCAACGCAGGCGTCCTGGCAGCAAGGTTCGGCAGCCAATCGGGGACGCTCGCCGCGTCCCTGGGCGAGTTGGCCGCCCGCGATCAAACTGCGACCTACGCAATTCGCCGGCGGTTTCGCACGGCGCGTCTCTATGTCATCGGCATGGCGATCGCCGCGGGCGTCGTTGTGGCATTCTTGCTGGTGCACATTGCGCCCAACTTTGTCGAGATCTTCAACGACTTTGATTTGGAAATAAGTCGAGTCTTCAACGCATTTATCGAGTTCGGTCGCGTGGTCGCGGGACTCGCCCTGCCGCTGGTAATGGCGGCGGCGTGCGTCGGGGCATGGATGCTGGTTTCACGGAGTCTGCGCTGGCGCCCCCTATTGTCCTCGATTGCTCCACGCTTGATTCGCCCCTTGGCAAGCCTGCGCATTGGCGATCTGTGGGGCCATTTGGCGACGGCCGCCGCTGCGGGACGCCCGCTCGAGGGAGCCGTCTCCACGCTCGCCCGCTATCACTATGACCCGCCTATTCGTCGCAAGCTGCTGTTTGTGCGGAATGAAATTGATCACGGAGCCGACCTGTACGAAAGCCTGGCGGCCGTCCGATTGGCGTCTGCCGAAGAAGTGCAAGCGCTTCGTCACGCTCCCGTCGACGAGGGCCCCGCCTGGACGTTGCGGCAACTCGCTGCGGCGCGGCGTCAGCGCACTTTCAATCGCGCCGAAAACGCGCTGGATTTCCTGTTCCCCGTGGTCGTCATTTTCGTTGGCGCGGGCGTTCTCTTCGTCGCTCTGGCCATCATGACCCCTCTGGTGCAGTTGACGGAGGGCCTTGGCGGATGAAACCTCCTAGTCTGGCGAATTCCCGACCCGCATCGCGACGCAGGCCGCGGGGCGGCGCGATGTTGACCGAACTGATCGTTGCGGCAGGCGTGCTGACGACTGCCATCGCAGCGGTGACGCCCTTGATCGTCCAGCAGGGGCGCGTGCTTGCCGCGGCGCGTCATGAACGCTTGGCGCTTGACGAACTCAGCAACCAACTCGATCTGCTGACGCTGCTCACAGGCGAACCGCTAAAGGCGGCGCTGGCAGATTTGCAACCGTCTGTCCCCGTCGCCGCAGCGCTAGGCGACGTGCGCCTGGTAGGCGAGTTGCTTGACGACGACGCGGGACAGCGCATTGCGCTAGAAATCGTTTGGCAACAAGGGCCGCATCGTGAATGCCGGCGGTCGCTGACCGGCTGGTTGACGTCGCCGGAAACAAACCGGAGCGAAGCACCCTCGCAGCCTGCCTCAGATTTTCCGGCGGAGGACGCGACATGAGCCGCGACTCATCCGGATTCACGCTCGTAGAAATGCTCGTCGTGATGTTCGTGACGACGACCCTGCTGGGCATCGGCACGCAGATGATTCACCGCACGATGCGGGCCGAGAAATACGCCCGCGAACAGGTGGATGCCGCGCGGGCCACAGCAGCGGCTGCCGCCCAGTTTCGCGGCGACGCACGGGCGGCCGCCTCGGCATCCAACGACGAACAAAGCGGAGACCTGGTGTTTCAATGCGGAGATCAGCGACAGATCGTATGGCATGCCGACATCGAGGGACTGCAGCGGACGGAAACGGGCGATGACGCGCCTGTGCGACGCGAGTTCTACCGTCTGCCTCCCAGCAGCCGAGCAGTTTGCGCCTTCGACGAACAAACTGGCCGCGTCCAGTTGCTCATTACGCATGTCACAGCCGACGGCGAGACGACGCGTCACGAAGCCCAGGTCGTGGCGACGCCGGGTCGGCTTTCCAAGCTGGGACTCGTCGTGGAGGATTCGCCATGACGAAACTGCCTGCCCTGATCGAAAATCGCGTCAAACCGTCGCGTCGCGTGCGGCGCGGGATCGCCCTGCTGGCAGCGCTCGCCTGCATTACCATTGTTGCCGCGCTGGCAACGAGCATGCTGAAGGCGACACTGCGAACCCACGCCAGCCTGGCCGCAGACCGCCAATGTCGCCAGGCCATGTTGCTCGCAGAGGCGGCGCTCATTCGCGCCGCTGGGGCGATTGACGCCGACGCGAACTACGTCGGCGAAACATGGCGCCTCGACCCCACGCAACTTCACGGCTCCGCTGCCGCGGAGATCGTCATCGACGTCACCGGCCCGGAGTCGGCGCGCCGAATTCGCGTCACGGCCGCCTACCCAGCCGAAGACCCGCTGGGGGTGCGTCGCACCCTGACGGCAACATATCGCTCGCCACGCCCCCAATAGGAGCTTCTCAGCCATGTTCTGCCATACGATATCGCAGCGTACTCTGCACCGCCCCTTCGCACCGAGCCGCCGGCGCCGGGGATTTACATTGGTCGAGTTGTTGGTGGTGATCGCCATCATCGGAGTTTTGGTGGCGCTGCTGTTGCCAGCCGTTCAAGCGGCGCGCGAGGCCGCACGCCGTTCGTCGTGCGTGAACAACCTGGCGCAGTTGGGTCTGGCAGTCCACAACTACGAATTCAACCGCGAGTCGCTGCCCGCCGGCACGCTCAACCCCGATGGACCGATTCGCAACGAAAGCATCGGCCAGCATGTGAGCTGGATCGTGCAGATCCTGCCCTACATTGAGCAGAACAACGCGTACCAGGCGTTCGACCAAGAGGCCGGGACCTATGCTCCCGAAAACATGCCTGTCCGCGAGGTGATGATCGACGTGTTGATTTGTCCTTCGTATCCGGGGGTCGAACGTGTGGACGAAACCGAAATTGCGCAAGGCACCTACGCTGGCTGCCACCACCACGAAGAGGCGCCGATCGACGTCGACAACACCGGGCTGCTGTTTCTCAATAGTCGCGTGAAATATCGCGACATCCTCGACGGCAGCTCGCAAACGCTCCTTGTGGGCGAGATGTTTCCCGACCAGGAGCGCGGGTTGGGCTGGGCGTCGGGAACGAGGTCGACGCTTCGCAACGCCTCGCCATTTCAACAGTACTTCTCGTCGCAACGGCGGCTCGATGCCGGTCTCGATGCGTTGCCCACCGACTCGTTGTTCGTGGGCAGCTTCGGCAGTCAGCACCCCGGGGTCGTTGGGTTTTCGTTCGCCGATGGATCAACGCGACATCTCACCGACGACATCGACCCCGCCGTTCTGTCTCAACTTGGCAATCGCGCCGATGGAAAGCTGCTAAAAGAGCTCTAAGGCTGATTTCCGAGCAGCGTTCCGTCGCAACGGCTCGGGACGACCGTGCAGCGTTCAACAACGGTCGACTTTGGCGACGCGAGCAATTTGAACTTGTCGCCGCGCGATACGGGCGTAGGCATGACCTGCCAGGGCCAACAGGGTCACGAGACCCACGGTGCGCCAAGCAGCGGCTTCTGGAATGGGCTGTGCGACCGGGGGCATCACCACGGCAGTCACGATCGCTTCGCTGGCGGCGACGTAGGACGGCGGCTTATCAAGAAACGGCTGCACAGGCAGCGCCGGCATAATCCGCTCGTCGAACGGCGGCTGATCTTGCTCGTCCTCGTTGGGATTGGCCGTCTCAAATACTTTGACGATCTGACCGCCGACGTTGCGTTGCAGGGCAAATGCGCCCCAGCCGGGCCAGACGTCGCCCGTGTCCAGCGTGTAATCAGCCGGTGCAAAATCAAGCGTCGGCGGATCGGTGCTGGTGTTCAACGTGGGCCGCAGCCAAGCCATATCCTGTAAGCTGACGTCGCTTATGAATCCGAACGAGTTGTCGATGGAGCCGTTGAACGTATCCGGGACGTCAAAGAGCGCTCCCGTCGACGTTCGCGCCGGCCAAACCAACGGCAGCGTTTGCGGCGCCCAAAACTCGCTGCCGTGCAGCGGCAGCTCGGTCCAGGTCTCGATGGTCAGGTTGTCAGTTGTCGTGTCGACGAATCCTGTCCAAAGCGGACCGCCGGCAAACTCCGGATTCACGTTGGCCTGATCGAAAAACGTGATCTTGACGATCGTCGCAGAGAGTCTCACGCTACTCACCGCGACCAACGCAAAAGCGAGCAGGGCGAGAAAGCCACGCACTAAGCAGGAGAACCCTTGCTCGCGCGACGTCGGCCGATTCTGAGAGCAGATGCGAATCATGAGCGTCGGAATAGAAAATCAAGATGTCTGCAGCTGCCTTTGGAGCGGAAGGCGCATCGACCGGTGCGTTAGAAATCAGGGAAATCGTGAGTACGTATTCTGGTTGACTTCACACTAGGCTGACGCCGTCCAAGACGCGAAGCGAAGTTGTCCGCCGGTAAGGCGCCGAAAGTTCACTTTCACGGCAAATGGCAACACCCTGCAGATTAGCGTGTTCGCCCGCACGCCGCCAGTTTTGCGAGCCACGTTGGTGCGGCTTCGCACACCGAAGAGGCGGCGCCTGCCGGCGAGAGGCCGCTCTGAGACGGAGTTGGGCATTTCCATTTTCTGCGTCGTCCGCCAAGCCCGCCTGCAATGTCAGCTGCGGTCCTACCGGAGCAGCTCACCGAGCTAATTCCCATCGCGAGCGGGGGACGAGGCGATTGAGTGTACTGAAGACATGGGTGGTTTTTGCAACCAACCAGAATTCGCTGGACGTTGCGTTGCAACGAGCCGCACGGCTCGGGAGAATCCTCGACCCGACGCGCAAAACAAAGTTGCGCCCCAGGGGCGTGGTCGAAATGCGATTTTTCCTTGAATTCATTTGGCGCGCAGCTCGCAGAATCGTTACACTTCGGGCGTGCTTATCTATGGCCGGTATCGCAGCAGAATCGGCGCCAGGCAGTGTGAACATCCGTGTGCCTACTCATTTCTCCCGTATTTGCCGGAACTCATCCAACTAAGGACGCGCTCTCATGATCCGCTTTTCAATTGCGGCAATCGCGCTCATCGCTGTGACCGTCGCTGGTCGCGCGGCAACTGCGGCACCCATTCAGTACGGCGACTTTGACGGGACGACCGTCATGTATCTCGACGTTCAAGAGGAAAGCTCGACTGACCCGGGGCTTGGACTGTTTGGCGCCCCCACGATTTCCGGCGATGCGCTGGATTTCAATCCGCAAGCTTTCGCGGCGAGCTCATCGGGGCTCGACTCCGACGTGACCGATAGCAACTTGCAGTTCATGATTAAGGCCAAGCCGGGACAGGGGATCGCGACGGTCTTCTTTGCCGAGGCTGGCGATACGACGCTCACCGGGTTGGCGGGCGAGGCCGAAACGACAGTCGGCACTTCGGTGTTTGTTGATATTGTCGAGGTCGACGGATTGCCGGTCTCTTTCAGCGTGCCTGCTGGCACCATGACGTTCACGCCCAAGGACGATTTTCTGCTGAGCGTCGACGGCTCCGGTACGAAGGTTTGGAACGGTTCGTTGTTCCTTGACCTGGGCCCGTTCGCCGCGGCCAACGGCATCAAAGGCGCCATCACAAAGATTAACGTGAGCCTTGACAACACCCTGTCAGCCGCTTCCGTCGCGGGCACGTCCGCCTTCATCCAGAAGAAGGACGCCGACGCCTTGGTGATCACAGTTGAGACCGAGACCATCGTCCCTGAACCGGCGACCATCGTCTCAGCCCTCATCGGGCTGGGATTGCTTGGCGTCGCAAGGCGCCGCGTCTGACTTTGCCGGCCCCTTGGGCCGCGAATGAACGAGTCAATACGCTGCAGGGCCCCGATATTTCTGGGCCCTGCTTTTTTTGTTGGCGGTAAATCACCGGCGGGCTAACACCGGCTGCTATCAGCACGTTTTGCGGTCCATTTGTGGGTGGGCCGTCTTCTCGGGGCCCCTTCGCCGATGTTTCGACCCTGACCGACCCGCAAGCCGCGCTAATCGCTACAGTCGGCCTCATCTTCAGGTCCTCTCGATAGGGGAGGTGCGCGCGGAACGTTTGTCCGCCGCCCTGCCCCTGTGTAGATTGAAGGGACCCGCCCTGCACCGCGGCTTCCTTCCGCTGTCGCATCCGCCAAAGTACGTCCAGCCCTCCGACTGGCTCCAGGCATGCCGCCTTCGCTCGTAGAGACTGATCCGCTTGCACCGCTCGCCGAGTTGGGGCCTGGAGTTGCCGCGTCTACTCCCGGCCGCCCCGAGCAGAACCTGCTGGCTCTGGCGTGGCAAAGTCGCTGGCTGGTGCTGTTGTTCATGATCCTGGGCGGAACCGCGGGCTGGCTGCTGTTGCAGCGCGCCGTGCCCCGCTACACGAGCGGTTCCAAGATCTACGTCGAGCGCAATCTGCCCCAGATACTGGACAGCTCGCTAAGCGTCGGGCAGTCGGCCAGCTATCTGTTTACGCAAGCCGAGATCATACGCTCCACGTCCGTGCTGGCAGCCGCCGTCGAATCGCCCGAGATCGCCCAGCTAGAAACAATTCGCAACGCAGTTCGCACCGGCGAAAACCCGCTCGCGCTGCTGCGCGAAGCCTTGATGGTCTCGGTCGGCGCCAACGACGAAATCATCACCGTCGCACTCGAACTGCCCAACGCCGAAGACGCGTCGCGATTGGTCAACGCGATCGTCGCCGCGTATATCGACAAGTACGCTGCAGATCGAAAGTCAAGCGCTGTTGATATTCTGACCATTCTGCGCGCGGAGAAGCAGCGACGCCAAACGGATCTTGAGGGCCGTCGCACGGACCTGGAGACGTTTCGCAACGATCACCCCGAACTGGCGGTGAAGGTCCGCAGCGGCAGCATCGTTAGCGATCGATTCTCGACGTTAACGGGCGAGCTCAACAGTACGGAAATTCAGCTGCTGGAGGCGAAGGCGCTCTACAACCGCGTGAAGGGCATGTACGACTCTCCGGCCCAGCGACCGCTGCTTGCCGACATGGCCCGGGAGAATTCCGAGGGAATCGAGGAGCAGTCGCTGCTGGCTTTGCAGAATCAGGTGCAGGGCGTGGAATTGCAGATCGCCGCTGAACAAGCGCACTGGGGTGACGGCCACCCGCGGGTCAAGCTGCTCATGAAGTCGCTGGCAATGTGGCAGGAACGATTGGACGCCAAGAAAGCGGAGCTCGCCGAGGATCGGGCGACCATGACGGCCGCCTACGTCGACTCGGTGAAGCAGCAGTACGAACTGTTGGAACACAAATACGCGGAATTGCAGCGCAGCTACGATCGGCAATTCAGCGAGGCGAAGGAAGTCAGTGCGCAAATGCTGCAGCTGGCCAGCCTGCAAGAGGCGCTCGAGCGCAGCGAGAAAGAGAATGACGACATCAATGAACAGATCAAGAAGGTTAACCTGACTGAAGAAGTCGGCGCAATGAACGTCAGCATCATGGAGGTGGCTGCGCCAGCGGCAGAGCCGAGCTATCCGGATCGCAAGCGTTTTCTCGCCGCGGGATCAATGCTCGGCGCGCTGATTGGGTTCGGCCTGGGGTGGCTGCGCAACTTGCTCGATCATCGCCTCAAGTCGGCTGACGAGATTTCCGAGGCGTTGCAGTTGCCGATCCTCGGTGCATTGCCGCTGGCCCCCGGCGTCAAGAATCACATTGAAGCAGGATTGATGCTTGTCAATGCTCCGCGGGCAGCATTCAGTGAGGCGATTCGCACGCTGCGCACTTCGTTCCACTTCGGCCTGGGCGGCCCGGACGTGCGCGTGATTTGCATCACATCGCCCTCGCCGGGCGACGGCAAGAGCACGGTGGCAAGCAACTTCGCCGTGGCCCTGGCGCAATCCGGTCAAAACACGCTGCTGATTGACGCCGACATGCGAAAACCGCGTCAGCACGGGATATTCGGGGCCGCGAAAGACTCCGGCCTGTCGACAGTATTGTCCGACCGCCGCCCGGCATCGGCGATCATCCAGGCGACCGGGATCGAACACCTCTCACTGCTACCCTGTGGTCCGGTGCCGTCGAACCCGGTGGAATTGCTCAACAACGGCTTTTTTGGCGATTTGATCACGCAACTCAGCGAACATTTCGACCGCATCGTAATCGATTCGCCGCCGGTAATGCCGGTGGCCGACGCCCGGGTCATCGCGGCAATGAGCGACGCGACGCTGCTTGTGTTGCGCGCCGAGCGAGCAACGCGGCGTCTCAGCCAGGCGGCTCGCAACGAGCTTTGGCAAGTGCGGGCCAAGCGCCTCGGCGTCGTCGTCAACGGCGTCCCGCTTCGCGGTCCCAGCGGCTATGGCTACGGTTACGGTTACGGCGCCGGGTATGGCGGTTACAGCTACGGCGGATACGGCGATCCCAGTGCCGACGACGCACCGTTGCCGTCCGAACGCCGCAAGAAGAGTCGCCCTCGGCTTGGGGCCGAGCCGATTGCCGCCGGGCCGCAGGATTAGCCCAGGCGCCCGGTCTTGAGACTTGCTCGATGGCGGTCTGCGAAACTGCTCGATGATCCAGCCCGCCAACGACGACGCCTCCACGCCTCGGGCCGTTGACGTCCATTGCCACCTGCTGCCAGGCGTTGACGACGGACCGCAGGATTTGGCCGAATCGTTGGCGCTTTGCCAAGCGCTGGTCGATGACGGCGTGACCGCGGTGGCTGCGACGCCGCACCAGTTGGGGCCGTACGACCTTCAGAACGACGGACCGCAAATCCTGGCCGCAGTGCGCGAACTCGCGTCTGCGGCGAGTCACCTGCCGCTGCAGATCGTTGCGGGAGCCGACGTTCGCATCGACGAGCGTCTTCCGCAACTCGTGGACGAGGGTTGCGTTCTAACCATTGCCGATGCAAAAACTCACCTCCTGCTTGAATTGCCCCACGAAACGTACTTGGACCCGCTGGGAACGATCAAGCAACTGGCTGACTGGGGCATTCAGACCGTCATGACCCATCCCGAGCGGCATCGCTATCTCGCTCAGTCGCAACGCCGATTGTTGGCGTGGATTGACGCCGGCGCGGTGCTGCAGGTGACGGCCGGCAGCCTGCTGGGCGAGTTCGGGCAAACCGCTCGGGCAGCGGCCTGGCGGATGCTGGACGAGGGGCTGGCAGGTTTGGTCGCGTCCGACGCCCATGATGTTCGTCGTCGTTCGCCGCGGATGACCTTGGCTCGGGCGGCACTGGCCGCAGCGTACGGCAATGACGTCGCTCACTTGTTACTCTACGAGAATCCCCGGCTGATCCTGGCCGGCCAATGGATTGAGGAGTGGTAACCGCCCGCAGTGGGCGACTGTTCGTACGGAGTCGGCTTGATATCGCTGATCGGCGTTTTGTCATCGTTTCATGTCGTCCGAAACCCTTTTGCAAGATCCCACGATGCCTGGACGACGCAGCTCGTTGCCGCTCGAATCCCTTACCGTCGCGAGCCGTCTCGACGCCGTGATCGAATGGGGACTGTACTGCCTGTTGGCGTTTTTGCCGCTTGCGTTTGGCGCCGTCGAGGCGTGGAGCGAGTTGGCGCTCTACGCCGGTTGCCTCGCCTTATCGCTGCTCGCCATTATTCGAGCGGTAGCGACAGGCGCGTGGCGGCTCGGAAGCCGCGTCGCTTGGATTGCAGCCGGATGCTTGGCGATCTTGCCCGTGTACGCAGCAGCTCAAGCGTTGACTCTGCCGCACGACGTCGTGGCCGCCATCGCCCCGGCCAATGCTGCGGCCTACGACGAGAATCTCGCCGATCTGCAGCCGCGCCCCGCCGAAATTGGGATCAGCCTCAACCGAGACGCAACGGCGCGCCGCGCCCGGTTGCTGGCCGCAGCAGCCGCCCTGGCGGGCGTTGTGGCCGTGAGTTTTCGCCACGCGGGCGCCATGCGCCGGCTGCTCGTGGCCGTCTTCGTGATTGGGTTGGCGGAAGCGACGCTTGCGTTGGCTCAAATCGCAACCTTTGCCACGCAAATCTATTGGACTTACGGAGAGCCGGGGGGACGCCCAGCCACCGCCGGCAGCTTCGTCAACTACAGTCACTTCGCCCAGTTCGTCAATTTGACCATCGGTTTCGGTCTCGCGCTGTGGCTGCTGCGAGTCAGAAACTCCGCCACGGCACGGCCAGATTCCCGATCGCGCGCCCCCGCGTGGGCGGGCGCCGCGGGATGGGAACGTTTGCGGGCCACGGCGAATCAGCACGCTTGGCTCTTGGGCGGCCTGACGATTGCCGCCCTCGCCGTGCTGACGTCGATGAGTCGCAACGGCGTGTTATCGCTCGTGATCGCGTCGGCGGCCGTGGGAACCCTGCTGTGGCGGCGGGGCACGCTCAGCTGGCGCGGCTGGGCGCTCGGAGCCGTGCCGATCGCGCTGTTCGTCGTGCTGATGTTCACGGCGCTGGACGACGTTTACGAACGGCTGGCTACCTTGGAGGGCGACCGCCAGCTCGGCGGGCGATGGGAACTGACGCTGGGCGCGCTGCGCGCCTGGCAAGCGTTTCCGCTCTGGGGCGTCGGCGCCGACGCGCACGCCGTCGTTTTCCCCCTCTTCGATTCGTCGGTCTCTGCGAAGCTCGCCGAGAACGCCGACAATGACTACGCCCAATGGCTTGAGGAGTTTGGCGTGATCGGAGGAGTCATTCTCGCAATGCTCGCCATCTCAGTGGCGACGCTCGTCCTCCGGCTCATGTTTCGCGGGCGGCGCAGCGCTTCGCAAGCGGCGTTCGGACTGGGCCTCGGTTTGCTGGCCGTGGCGATCCATAGCGTCACCGACTTCGGACAACGCATCCCCGCGGTCTTTGCGCTGACGGCCGTGGCCTGTGGATTGCTCTTGGCCCTGGACCGCCGCGAGAACCGTGGCCTGCAAGCCGCTGCCATTGGATTGGCGTGGCCGGCGACCTTGCGTCGAGCCCTGCCGGCATGCTGCCTCGTGGCCGGCGTGGGGGGCGTGATCGTGTGGAGCGGCTATCGAGCCTACGCCGCCGAACAGTGGTGGTTGACGGCATTAGGGTTGGACGAGAGAATCGCCGCGGCCCCGGAAGCCGCCACCGAGGAGGACTATGGCGATCTGCTGGCGGCCGCCCAAATGGCCGCCGCTTGGGCGCCCGGCAATGCGGAATACGGCTACTGGCTGAATTCCCACCGCTGGCAAACTTTGCAGGGGGCGTTTCTCAACCCCGAGGGGACTACGCCGGACGCCACGGCGTTGGAGGCGGCGCGACTGATTGCGGAGGATCTCTCCCAGGTTCGGGTCCTGGCGCCAACCTACGGTCCCCCGGTGGCGTTGGAAGGACAAATCAGAATGTTCGCGCTAGGCGAAAAACAGCACGGTGCGGAGCTTGTGCGGCAGGCGGTGCGACTCGCCCCGTACGATCCGTCGGTCGCGCTCATTGCCGGGCTACTTGCCGCCGAGGAAGGTCGCGCTGAAGAATCGCGGACGCTGCTCGACCGAGCCGTGCAACTCGCGCCGGGGCGCTTTACCGACGTCGCTTCCATCTATCTCGACGCCCTTGACCGCCCCGCCTGGGCGGCTGATCTTGCCAGCGGCGACCCGGACCGCTTGATGCAACTCGCCCAGCTGGCCGAAGAGCAACCGCAGCGCGCCGATTTTGCGGCTGACATGCGCGTGCGAGCAGAATCAATCCTCCGCCAGCGCGCCGCCAAGGACCAAGCCACGGCGACTGAGCTCGCCTCGCTGGCTGCCATCGACGCCAAAGCCGGTAACGCCACCAGCGCCGAGACATACTACCGCCGCGCCCTGGGACTCGATTACGGTCACATCGGCTGGCGGCTGAAGCTGGCCCGCCTCCTGGCGGCGCAGGAAAAGTACGAAGAAGCGATTCGCCAAGCCCGCATCGTTCAGCAATTGCATCCGCGACATCCCGAGGCGACGAAACTGATCGGCGACTGGAGCGTGCTCGTGTCGCCAACGGGCGACCTGTAAACTGCTGGAGATTTCGTGCGACGCGCGTCGCCGCCGCACCGATTGGCGACCCCGCGCGGGATCACTGCGGGCTGCGAATGGGGCACTGCTCGCATGGCAGCGACTATTCCGCGGCCGCGTCGACAGTCGCCTTGCGCCGCGGTCACTCCTTGAACGGCCGGTAGAGCGGGTCGCCAATCAACGTCATCATCCAACTATTGAACGGCTTGGTGCGATAGTAACATTCCACCAACGTCAGGTCGCCGCGCAACAGCAACGCGAAGAATTCATTGGGACGGGGGAACGCGACAAGATAGGGCTCGTAGACGGGCCCCAACGTCGCGCACACGCCGTCCTCCAAGAGTCGCTTGCACCATACCTCGCTGTCTTCGTCGTGCAGCGTTTTCGCTTCGCCGCTGGCCAGATGATATGCCACGGCCCCGGGGGCCCAGTCGAACGCGTCGACGTACTTGGCAAGGCTATACCAGCCGCAGTACAGGGCCGCATCCGGGCAATCGCCCGGCTGAAACAGGGCCGGCTGCTCGTTGAGCTGCACTTCCAGGCCATACTCGCGCTGGATGCCGTCGGCAGCCGCTAGCAGCGCTCGGTCGAAGTCGGCATAGCTCCCGGGGGCAACGTCCGGCTTATCGCGTTTGCCGATTCCCCGGGCGTCAAAATAGACTTTTCCCTGCAGGCCGCGCTGCTCCACCTTCACCGCCGTGTCAATCATCGCCTTGACCAGCGGCAGCGTGGGGGCGTCGAGTCGCGCCACCATCAGCGTGGGATACACCTGCTGCAATTGCGAGCCCTGGAACCCTTGCCGCAAGTAGTTCGGCTGCCAGCGTAGCAATTCGTAGTCGTCAGGCCACAACACCAGCGACAACTCACTGTCGAAACTCGCACCGGTTTCATTCTTCTTGACCGTGGCGATTTGCTCCTGCAGCCATTTTGAGGACCCGAGCCAGCCGGCGGCCCGATCGAGCACAGCCAAACGCAACGCCTCGCGTTCAATGGAAGGCGCCTGCTGATCCAATAACGACTGCACTTCGGCGAGCCCCATATTTCGGCCGCGCAGCGTGTGGAACTCCGTCTTGAGTTGCTCGTTGGCGTCTGGGTTCTGGGTCAGCTGTTGGTTGAAAGCCTGCAGGAGGATGTTGGCGCCCCCGATCGCCGACGCCAGTTGTTGTACTCGAACCTGTTGCTCCTGCTGTCGCTTGGGGTCGGAGATCTTGCGAATCTCGGCCTGCGCGAGTTGGAGGGACGCTTCAAGGCTCTTTTCCAGCGCCGCCAAATCGCCAGTGGCCGCGTCGGCGGACTCTGTCGAAATATTCTGCGTGGGATCGCCCAACTCGCGAAAGCTTTCGGCGGCCTGGCTCAGATTCTCGCGCCGGGCGGCCAGTTCCGCCTCGAGAAACTTGCGGTAGGCGATCAGGCGCCCGTCTGGCGGTTCGGCGCCAATGCGCAGCGGCACGCCCCAAGTCGTGACCAGGCACTTCAGCTTGCGGTCTTGGTCGTGCTCGGCCAGCCACTTTTGAATCTCCGGCCTCACGGCCCACTTCCACTTATCGCGGGGGCACGTCTCTTCTTTCGGCACGAGGACCGAGCAGATGTTCTCCACAGGCACGTTGCGCACCTGGCAATAGTACTCGGCCAGACGCTGCGATTCTCGATTGCCCCGCGCTACGATCAACGCGATTTCGTCGGGGGCGAGCGCCACGGCGCTGCGCGCGATAGCCACGATCGCCAAACACAAGATAAGAGCACTATGGCGCACGATCACCCCTTCGCAGTTTGTTGAGCAGACGGGCCGGCCTGCGTCATTCAGCCAGTGCGGCATGAGCTGCCGCGAGATCTGTTTCCCCCACGGCGGCATAGGCCTTCGCCAGCGCGGCATGGGTCGGTTTCGAATCGGGCAGTCCATTGAGAGCATACTCCAAGTCGGCGATGGCGGCCTCCCACTGCTCGAGCTTGACCAGCACTTGACCCCGTGTTTCACGGAAACTGGCCGATTCGGGGGATAATTCCACCGCCCGGACAGCCGCGTCGCGCGCTTCGGCCAGCTGAGCGTCGTCGCCCTCGGCCGCGAGCACCCAAGCCAGATTATTCCATGCCGAACCCTCGTCCGGCGCCGCCGCGGTCGCCCGTCGCAGTAGTTGCTCGGCAGCTTGAAAATCGCCGACGGTCGCGGCGCTGGTTCCCAGGGCGAGCTGCACATTCGCAGGAACGTTCTCGAGTTTTAGCGCGGCATCGACCAGTGCCGCTCGCACCTGGGCGCCGTCCGAGCGGCGCGTGACTGCCGCCAGTGCTGCGTCGATTGCCTGCGGCGGCGCCCCGCAACGGGCCGCGTCGGCCAACAGTTGCGCCAGCCGTGGCACGTCCACCCGACGCTGGGCGATGACTCGCTGCAATTGCATCAGCGATAACTCTCCCAGGGCATTGCGGGCGACCTGACGATCCGGATCGGCGACCAGCCAATCGCGCAGGGCCTGCTCCATGCCGGCCATGTCGCCCAGCAACTGGCAGGCCGCAGCCAGCGTCTGGTAGTCCTGGGCCGACAAATTGGCGCCGCGTCGCTGGGCGTCGCCAACAAGGTCCCGTACGCGTGTGGCGTCGCGGCGGGCGGCGTCGCGCCGCCCCAGTTGGGCATCCAGCAACATCAGCTGGACGGCGGCGTCGGGCGAACTCGTCGCCAGCGGTTCCAGCAGTTCGACGGCCTCTTCAGGTCGCTCGGACTCGGCCAACCAAATCGCCCGGGCCAATTGCACTTGCGGCCCGCGGATTCCCAGACTGGCGAGTTGGCTCAAATGCTTCTCCGCAAGGTTCAGCCGCTGCTCTTTGGGCAAGTCGCTCTGCCGAGACAGGTACGACTGGAGCAGCCAAAAATGCGCCGCAGGATAGCCGGGCTCGTCGAGCGGCGCAAGCCGTTCCATGCGTTCGCGGCCCGAGCGGCGTTTGGTTTCGTCCTCGTCTTCGGTCAGTTTCAGCGCAGTAAGATACTCTGATCTCTGGGTGTCGACTTCCAACTGGTCGAGCTTCCGCTCCCAGAGCGCCATCGCCTCGAAATCTTCGGCCTCCAGGGCTTCCTTCACGGCCGCCTGGTACGCTTTGGCGATGCTCTCGGGGCCGCGGAACAGCCGCCAGCCCACCGCGGCCAATACGGGCAACAACAGAATTAACGCCGGCAGGCCCCACAGCATTTGGCGATAGGGCCGCGTGGCGAACCAGGCGTAGAAGAACCCCACGACCGCCGCAACAGGCCGCCACAGCGGCTGGCTGAGCCACACAACCCACCGGATCAAACCGTCGAGGTTCAGCACGTCGACCGTCTTGCCCACGCCGCGCAGCAGGCCCTGAACCAACCGATGCCAAGCGTCGCGCAACCACTCAGGGGCGAGCAGCCGCCCCATCCCCGCCACGAGACGCCCGACGATCCGCACGGGCCAGGTAATAATCCGCCCCAGGGCGAACAATCCCCCCTCGGCCCGCTCGAACCCCTCGGAGCCGTGGATCAAGCCGTGCCCCAGCCAGTGAAACAGCCGCTCAAACGGGCTGGTCAGCGCATGACCGACCCCGGCAATCCGCTCGCCAAGGCGGCCGAAGAACTCGCGAATGCGGTAGGAAAGAGGGGCGGGCATAGCTAAGGAATCACCAAGACGGCACGCGAACGTGCAGTTTGCAATTGATCGATTGGTTAGATCTGCACGAGCGTTGCAGAAATCACTCCTTTCGACTGACGACACGGCCCGCTGTCTGCAAGACTCGAATCAGGTTCATTTGGACAGCTCACTGCATGAGGTAGTACCCAGGGGCGCCCGAAGAGCGCGCAGCGCTAATGAAACCATTGTTCAATACGGCATTCGCCAATTGCCGTAATTCCAATTTAGTCAAGAGGTTCGAGCGATTCGAGGACGACTTCCGAATAACGGCGCACAAATTGCACAAAACTGGCGGCTTGATCTGGCGCAATGCCAGGGCGAGTTGGCGCTGATTTGGTTAACGACGAGTTGAGAGCAACATCCTGAGGCATTTGTCGCGCTAAAATCTGTCGGCTTGAAAACGCCTCGTGGCGCGAGAACTGACCATTGCAATTGTTAAGTTACTGTTAATCGCTAATTCTTTGATTGACCGTTCGCGGAGGTTAAAAGAAACCTTCAGCGCTATTCGCCTGCTACCGGCTTGGCGCCGTAGTGCAATGCGCGTGGAATTCTGCGGTCTTGGACTACTTATTTTTTTATTGCCGCGCGACGCAATCGGACAGAGCATTGACGTACGACGATAGAGATAGATACGGAGCTTTGATGAAATTCGCTTATCAGCTTGTCGCGGTGATAACGCTCGCAACGCTTTGTAACGTCGTCCGTGGAGCACTTGTTGCGGGCGATATTGCAATTATCGGGGTCAACACAGACGACTCCGACTCCTTTGCCTGGTTTCCTTTGGTCGACCTTGACGCCGGCGAAGCAATTTCATTCACCGACAGCGGATGGCTATCGAGCGATAGTTTCCGAGGGAATGAGGGGGGCGTGAGTTACACCGTGCCGTCGGGTGGGATATCTGCCGGTACCATCCTCACTTTTGTTAGTCCGCCTGCCGGAGATTACGCTACTGCGAACGACGCGAATGTCGGCACCAATTCCTTCAATCTCTCCTCGAGCGGCGATCAAGTATTCGCCTTTTCCGGCGCCTCGGCCTCGCCTGTATTCTTGTTTGGCGTGCAGACCAATAGTACCGTTTTTCAATCGACGGCAAGTTCCAGCAATGATTCTGCGTTGCCAACCGGTTTGACTCTAGGCCAAACGGCGCTCGCGGTCGGTACAGGATCCGGTAGCGGCGACGAGTATGACAACTCTTACTATGTTGGCTCGCTGGTTTCGGGGACGCGCGAACAACTATTGGCGGCAATAGCCGACCCCGCGAATTGGTCTGGCACGAACTCGCGCATTAGCGATCTGACAAATGGTGTTTCTTCCTTTGTCGTCGTGAGCATTCCCGAGGCTTCATCCTTCCTCCTTGGCGGAATGATCGCCGCCGTGGGCGGGCTCAGCCACCTGCGGCGATGGCGTCGTAGGCGACGCTCAGATTTGCCTCGCCCTGCTTGAGCAAAGATGTCAGTATGAGTCTGCCGGCCCGCCGTCTCGGCGGGCTGTTTTCTTGTGCGTTCGCACAGAGCAAGAGAATTGCAACCGACGGAAATCGGTGTCGCAGCAAGCCAACTCCACGGATTCCGGGTGGCGGCGGACGCCGGGCGGCTTGACGGACCTTGTCCGGCCGGATTGCCTTACGAGCAAAGTATCGCGAATTGCCGCCCGCGCGATGCGCCCAATCGGCTTCGGCAGTTCCTTTGGGCGGGATAACGTCCTGAATGTTGCGCAC
>JAGQOU010000282.1 GCA_020427145.1 Planctomycetales bacterium
TGCAGCACCGGGTTCTCGCTGAACGCGAAGGGGTAATGCAGCGGCTCTTCGATCGTGTAGTCGGCGTTGCCGCGGTTGCTGTTGACCTGCGTGATCGCGTGGCAGGTGGTGCAAGTGATCCCCTGATGCGCGGTCGGATGGCTGAGCATGTCGAACTGCGGGTCGTCGAACGCCCCGCTGAAAAACGGCACCGGATCGTGACAGCCGGCGCACCAGCGCGCGGCCTGCACCGAGCCGTCGCGTTTCAACGACACCTCGCGCGTTTCGGTTACGCTCGCCAAGTAGGGCGGGTTGTTGAAGGAACTGAAGCGGTGAACGCTGTCGCTCCATTGGGCGTGGACGTCGGCGTGGCATTTCAAGCAGTATTGGTCGTTGGAGAGCGCCGCGGCGGGGATGAACTGTCCCGAGGCCGTGCGCGCCAGCGACGGTTCGAAGTATTTTTCGCCCGACTCCGGCCCAACGGCGTACCAATTGCGAGGATCCTGGGCCTGCAACCACACCATCACGGCCACCACCGCCGTGACAAACCCCAGATAAGCGAATCCGACGCGCCAGTTAATCCGCGGGCCGACCAGCCGATGAAGCCAATAGAGCCAAATCGCGATCAACGGACAGGCAACGTGCAGCCAGTAGACCGTGCTGCGCGCCAGCGGTTGCCGCAAGTCGAAGCCGCCCACGCGGGTGAGCAGCAGCCCCGTCGCCAGCACGGCCACCGAGACGGCGAATAGCGCGTAGCCGATGCGTATCGCCCGGCGATTCTTTCGCTTGCGGGCCGTCGCCATGTGAATCAGGCCAAACGCAACGAGCGGCACGACGAGCAGCAGACCCAAGGCGAGGTGCGCCAGGAACATGTATTGGTAGAAGTAGTTCTGGTAGGTCCGCCCCGTCGACCATTCCAAAGCCGTGACGCCCGACAGATAGGCTGAGTTGGCCGCCAGCAAGCCGATCAGGGCGAACACCAGATACAGCAGTTTGCGCAGCCGCGGACCGACGGCGCGCACGTAAGCTCGCTTCGTGGAGGTCGGTTTGGGGGACTGCGCTGGAGACGGTACGTCCGACATGGCAACTCTGGATGAGTAGTTGATGACCGACCAGCGACGGGATCGCCCCTGAGTTCGGCGAGAATTGCACCGGCGTTTACGAAAAGCAATCGCTGCCTCGACGACCCCGAATTGGCTTATCTGCCGCAAAGGTTCCGGCAGCCGACCGCGCCAATGCCACGTCCGTCGAGTGAGTTCATGGTTCCCGCGCCCGACAACTCGCGATGAAAACCCTACGCCGCGCGACTTTCTGTCGACGACGCAATCATCGGCCGGTAAGAGGAGAAGCGCCGACCGTTAGCTGATGACAAACTCATCCTCAAAGATAGTTCGGCGACGTATTATTGGCAACTTACCGCCACTTCGCTTGATGCACGGGAATTCAGGCGTCTGAGCGTCTGCTCCGGGACACGGGTGCGCCAATCAGGGTGGTTTTCTCGCCTTCGCAGGTCATGCAGGGCCTGCGCCGCCCCTGTCGACGATTTCCGCGGCGAGGCGCACAGCCGGAAAGTTGCCAGACGGTGATGCACGAACTCGTCAATGATTCTGCATTTGCGATTCTGGCGGCAACGCGAAAGTTCTCGGGTGCTCACCGGACATTTCACTCCTCGAATTTCATCGACCCTTCCGCGATAATACGACGGCTTTGCCGCTCCGCTGCATGACCGGGTTCCCGCGATGACGACCCGACTCTCGGCGGTCCGGCGTTTTGTGCCTGCTGACTCAGGATTTGCCGCGATGCATCACGACCGCCCTGCCCGCGCGCTTCGTCACGGCATTCTGTGGGCAATCATCGCGCTCGCCGTGGCGACCGGTTGTGCGAAAGAGGACTCGGCCCGGCAGCCGAACGCTTCGAAGAAAGCCGCTGTCAAGGCCGCCGATGAGAAAGTTCTGAGTGCGGCGGAGATTGTCGCCGTACGAAATCGGGCCGTCGGCTTGATGGGGCAGTTCAAGTATCGCGACGCCGTGCCGCTCTTCGAGCAGTTGCAACGCGCCCAATCAGACTCCGCCGGTGCGCGGGTCGACTTGGCGATCGCCTTGCTCAACCGGCGGGAAGGCAACGACCTCCGACGATCCGCGGAATTGCTCGCGCAGGCGATCGACGCAGACCAGGACGACTTGCGCGCCCATTACTGCCGAGCCCTGTTGTTGTTCCACGAGGGTCATTCCGAAAAGGCGCGGCAAGAGTTTTCGCTGGTTGCCCAGCGCGACCCTACGGACGGCTACGCGGCGTACTACGTCGGACAGTGTTTGTTTGCCGACGGGAAGTTCGACGAGGCCATTCGCGAATTCCGACAGGCCAGCAAAATCGATCCTTATCTCCGCAGCGCGTACTACGGCATGTTTCAGGCTGCGCAGCGCACCGGCGACCAGGAGACAGCCCGCGACTCCTTCAGTCAATTTCAGCGAATGACGGATAATCCGCGCGCTCGACTCGCGGAACTGAAATACACGCGGATGGGCCCCAAGGCCGAGGTCGCCGCGGACGACGCCGCGGCATCGGCCCCGAGAGAGCGGCCGCCCGGCGACATTTTCCTCGCCGCTGTTGAATTGCCTGGCGCCGAGTCAGCTTCGCCTGCGGCGACCAGCGGGGCGCCCACAGCCGCGCCGAACGTGACGGTGGTTGACCTGGATGGCGACGGCGATGGCGACATTTTTGCCGCCGGCGTCGTTGCGGGTGAGGCCGGCCATGACTCCGTGAACACCGTCGTATTGAACGAGGGCGGTCAGTATCGCGTCGCTGTCGACCATCCGTTGGCGACCGTCGACAATGTGAACACCGCCTTGTGGGGCGATTACGACGGCGACGGATTGACAGACGCCTACCTTTGTCGACAGGGCGCGAACCAGTTGTGGCGCCAGCAGGGGCCAAACAATTGGATCGATGTGACCAGCGCGACCCAAACGGCCGGCGGCGACTTCAATACCGTCGACGGCGCCTGCTATGATGCCGACCATGACGGGGATCTCGACTACTTTCTGGTGAACGCCGACGGCCCCAACGAGCTGCTCAACAACGATCGCGACGGCGGCTTCCGCTCGCTCGCCGGCGAATTGGGGATCGCGGGCGAGAACAAAGCGTCGCGGCGGGTGGTCGTCGCCGACCTGGATTCCGATGACGACGCGGACCTGTTGGTACTCAACGAAACGGCTCCGCACGAAGTCTTCCTCAACGATCGCTTGTGGCAATATCGTGCCGGCGAGCAGCAGTTCGAGGCATTGCGGCAAGCACCGCTGCGCGCAGTCGTAGCGATCGACGCCGATGTCGACGGGCAGGCGGAGTTGTACGCGATTGAAGGCGAAGAACTCGCCAAGTGGGCGCCCGACCGCAGCGGAAAGTGGGTTCGACAGCGATTGGTTCAACTCAACGAAATCGATACCGACGGAATCGTCGCGCTGGCCCTGGCTGATTGCGACGGTGATTCGCAACTCGACGCCATCGTTCATCGCGGCGGTGAGATTTCCGTTTACTCGTTGGAGGGTGATTTATTGCAGCACTTGGCGGCGGATCGCGCCGTCAGCCCGGTTGCACTCCTCGTCGGCGACCGCGGCCCGGAACTGATCGCCAGCGGCGTGCAGACGCTCATGCTTTGGCGTGCGGGACCGGGACGATTCCCCTTTGCGCTCGTGACGCTGACCGGCCGCACCGACAAGGGGGCCGACATGCGCTCCAACGCCTCGGGAATCGGCGTCGAGGCGGCGGCGCGGATTGGAACATTGTGGGCGACGATCGCGCCGTTCCGCGCCGATTCTGGCCCCGGCCAGAGTTGGCAACCCGCGGCCATTGGACTCGGCGGCGCGTCAAAGATCGATTTCCTGCGGCTCGTCTGGCCTGACGGCGTCTCGCAATCGGAACTCGACCTCAAGCCCCACACGCTGCATAAGATCCCCGAGACGCAGCGGCAAGCAGGGAGTTGCCCGCTGGTGTTTGTCTGGAACGGCGAGCGGTTTGAATTCGTCGCCGACGTGTTGGGCGCCGGCGGCATCGGATTCAATTTGGGAAAGGGCGAATATTACCCGCCGCGACCGGATGAAAACCTGCTCTTGCCCGCCGAGATGCTCCAACCGCGCGACGGCCGACTGGTCGTGAAGCTCGGCGAGCCCATGGAAGAGATCTGCTATTTCGATGCGGTGCGGCTGGTGGGCTACGACCTGCCGGCCGGTTGGCAGATGGCGCTTGACGAACGCTTCGGCGCCTCGGAGCCGCTGCCCACCGGGAAACCGATTTTCTACCGCCGTGAGTTGCTGCCAGCGCGCGCGCAGAATGATCGCGGCGAAGACGTCACGGCGCAAATCCAAGTCGCCGACCTCGACGCGGCGCCGCTGCACCGTCGGGACCGGCGGTTCGTCGGCCTCGCTGATGCGCACGCCGTGATTTTCGAATTCAATGAGCCGCTCGACGAGTTGGCCGCTCCCGTGTTGGTCTTTGACGGCTGGGTTGAGTACGCGTATTCGCAAACCGCCTTTGCCGCGTGGCAAGCCGGGGCGTCGTTTGTCGAACCAACGCTCGAAGCGCGCGACGCCGACGGCCAATGGCACGCCGTGGCTGAGCGATTCGGCTACATGGCGGGGACGGCGCGTCGTTCAGCAATGCCGCTTGATCGCGACCGCTTGCCGCCGGGCGCGACGGCCCTGCGGATCAGCACGAATCTGCCCATCTTTTGGGATCGCCTCGCGGTTGTGGACGCGGAACCGTGCCCCAATGCTCGGAGGACGGAGTTGCCGCCCGCGGTTGCCGACGCGGCGGACGTCGGTTTCTCTCAACGGACTTTTCTGGCTGAAGGTTGCGCGGCGTATGATTACGACGATCGTCCGCCGCTGGCCGACGCCCGACACCCTGGCGGATGGTATTCCGCCTTTGGCGACGTCCGCGAATTGGTTGCCGCGACCGACGATGCCGTGGCAATCATCGGCCCCGGCGAGGAACTTCACCTCGAGTTTCGCGAACCCGAACCGCCGCCCAGCGGGTTTCAGAGAGTCTTCGTTTTGGAAACCAACGGCTGGTGCAAGGACGCCGATTTGTTCACCCAAGGCGGCGGCGCCGTCGAGCCGCTGCCGACCCGCGGCGTTCCGCTGACGTCGGCAGAACAAAAGCGCCGCGACGAACTGCATCGCCGGTACAATTCGCGGTACAAGTCGGGTTGGTAGCGCCGCCCCCGTGCGACCTGGAGTCGAAACACAAGTGAACGCTAACGAACTCGACCGCTTTGCCGAGAAGACAACGCCTCACCTGCGCGATCTTGCGGCGACGAGCGAGGCGGTTCGGGCCATGTACGTCTACGATTCTCGGTACGAGAACGTCCCGGTGAATCGCGACGCGGATTTGTTCCTGGAGAAGCAGCTCACCCGCACCAAAGGCGTGGTCTACAAGTACCCGGGGCGAGTGATCATTCTGTTGAGTTACACCTGTGCGGCGAATTGCCGCTACTGCGAGCGACAAGACCGAGTCGGCGTCGGACTTGACGAAGAAGGTCGATTGACCGAGGCGGACATTGACGCCGCGGTCGCGTTCGTGGGCGCGCATCCGGAAATCAACGAGGTCATTTTCAGCGGCGGCGATCCGCTGACGCATCCACGCGGTCTGGCGCTCGCCGCGGAGCGAATGGCCGCCCTGGAGCACGTCAAGATCCAGCGCATTCACACGCGGTTTCCGCTGCAGGCGCCCGGCAAAGTCGATTTCGCACTGCTTCAGCGGATCGCTGCGTTGCCGACGACCTGGTACCTAAGCCTCCACGTCGATCACCCCGATGAACTGACGCCCGAGGTCGTCGAGGTGATTCGCCGCATTCGCAGCCTGGGCTTGATCTTGATTTGCCAGTCCGTTTTTCTGAAGGGCGTGAACGACGACATCGACGTGCTTGCCAGGCTCTTTACGCATTTGGCTGAGTTGGGCGTGCGGCCGTATTATCTTTATCACTGTCACCCGATTGCGACGACAACTCACTTTGTGATGTCGTTGGACGAAGAGATCGCCATCATGAGCCGGCTCCGCGAGCGCCTCAGCGGCGTCGCCTGTCCGCAGCATATTTTCGAAATGCGCAACACGACGGGCAAACTCCTTGTTCCGACCGATCACTGGAACGTTGATCTGGCGGAAGTCGTCGACTTTACCGGCGCGGTTCACGACGTGGCGTCGGCTTCGATGAGCGTCGAGTTGCCGCACGCAGCGGCGTCCGGCAAGCGGTCGCGTCCATGAGCGGCGTCGAGAAAACGCCGGGCGCCAATACTTCGAAACAAGCCACGGCAAGTGCTCCCCGTCGGCGCGGAGACGAACGCGTCTCTGAGGAGAATGGCGAATCTCATCGCCTTGAGTTGCCGATCCTTCCGGCGGACGGCGGAGAGATCACACATTGCCCGCACGCGCAGTGCGGATTCAAGTGCTGCGATTTCGCGCAAGGCAACTACATCGTCATGTACCCGGGCGAACTGGCCGCCGCGCGGGCGGCTGGCCGCAGCACGGCGCATTTGGAGGTTGCTGACGACGGATGCGGCGGCCATCGCGCGATCTGCCGGGCGACCGACGCCGCAACGTGCGATGGCGGTTACAAGCCGCTGGACTGCGCCAGCTACCCGCTCTTTCCCGTCGTCGATTCCGCCAATTCCCTCGTGGCCGTCGACAAGGGCGAGAAATGTCCGTTGCCGGCGGAGGCCCTGTCAGTCCATCTGCGGTGGACGCTCGCGCAATGGGAGCTCGTCATCGAGAGCGATCCGGCGGTGGTCGCATGGCTGCGTTCGGCGCGCCTCGTCGGCTACTCCCGTTGGGACTCGTTGGCAACCCATGGGTAAGCGGTTCCTATCTTGGAACCCCGTGAAGCGCCGAGGCCGCGGTGCATTGACAGGCTTGAGGCAAACGTCAACGACAGCGCGCCACGGTCGCGTATGCTAGAATGTTGGAAATGCCTGGGTCACCGGTCATGCGAATACCGTCCACGGCAGAGTCCTGGCGCCGGTCGTCGTCGGGCGCCAATCATCTCGGAAGACACTCGTCGTGAACTCTCATCGGAAACTGGCTCGCAGGTCCCCTTTGGCCGTGGCGGCATTGTTTGTCTGCGCAGCGGGCGGGTGCCAGCGCGATTCAACGACCGGAGCGCCCCACGCGTCGCCTGCAAAGACTGAGACTTCCGTTGAGGCTACCGATTCATCCAAGCCGTCGTCTGCAACCGACGCGGCGCTTCGGAAACCGGATTCAGAAGGGCGCGTCAATCAGGGCGAATCTCCCGGGGGGCCGGCGACCGACGGAGCGCCGACGTCCCGACTGCTTGCTGCGGAGGCGACCCCGCAGGAGCTCTACGAGGCAGGCCTTAAACTGGAAGCGGACGGTCAGACGAGCGAAGCCATTGCCCATTACACCGCGGCGCTGGAGCGCGATCCCAACCTGATCGCGGCCCGCAAACAGCTCGGCGCCTTGCTGCTTTCAGCCAAACGTTTCATCGATGCGTCCGTGCTCTACGGGCAACTGGTCGAGCGCGATCCCGATAATGCCGACGCCCACAACGATTGGGGCGTCGTGTTGATTCAGATTGGCAGCCTCGACGAAGCGATCACCCAGTTTCGCGAAGCACTGCGTTTGAACGCCGACCACCCGGACGCACACTACAACCTGGCAACGGCGCTGCTGGCCGCCGGCAAGGTCGCCGAGTGCAAGGAGCACCTCGTCGCCGCGTTGCGAATTCACCCGGGCTACACGGATGCATATTTTACGCTCGGCCGGGCATGCCTCCTGCAGGGCGACGTGGACGAGGCGATCGCTCAGTTTGAACACGTATTGCGCAGCGATCGCGAGTATCCGGATCTCGACTTTCAACTGGGGCGCGCCTATTTCCGCCGCAACGATCTGCGGAAGGCGGTGACCCACTTTTCCGAGGCCGCGCGCCGCGACGCCTATCGCTATGAGCCGAGGTACTGGCTGGGAATGGCGCTGGCCAGCTATGGCAACCAGCCCGCCGCGGTGGCGCAGTTCACCGAGGCAGCGCGTCTCAACGCGGAGAGCCCCGACGCTCAATATCAGCTGGCGCTCGCATTGGCCGCCACGGGACGAACCGAAGAGGCCATTGCTCACAACAATGCGGCGTTGGCGCTCAGGCCCGACTGGCCCGAGGCGCTCAACAATCTGGCCTGGTTGTTGGCGACCGCGGACGACCAGCGGCTGCGAGACCCCCAGCGCGCCCTCGCGCTCGCGGAGCGTGCAAAGCACCTCGCCGACTACAAGATGCCCCGCGTGCTTGACACGCTGGCGGCCGCCCAAGCAGCGTTGGGGCAGTTCGCAGCGGCCCAGGCGACCGCCGCCGAGGCGTTGCAATGGGCCGCGAACACCGACCAGCAAGAATTGGCAGCGGAGATTGAACAACGCGAGTAGGGTTACCTCAATACCGAACAGCCCGCCGCCGACGAACCCGTGGACGGCGAAGAATAATCGGTCTCGGCGAAATCGTCGCTGCCGATCGATCGCCCTCCTCGCGTGACAATCGAGCAGCTCAAAACGTCTGACGATTCAGTCGTCGAGGGACTCTCCCTCACCCTCAACAAGGGTGACCACCTGGTCGACCGCGGGGGGGGCGAATTGTTCGCGGCGTCCGCTCGGCCAGACGACTTCGACGCCGTCGATCTTGTCGATCTCACCGAGTCCGCAGTGAGCTCGCGGATCGTTGCTCGCCAAGAAACTGTAGGTGGGATGGGCAAGTCGCAGGAATCTTCGCCCGCCTGCTTCGATCGTCACCAACGCTCCGTAGGCGTCGCGCTTGCCGGTCATGGGCCGGACAATCAACCAGTGAGCGCCGGCAGGCGGGGCGTCGTTTCGATAGACGCGCAGTTCGTTGTTGGATTGTTGCACGGCCAGGTCGAGGTCGCCGTCGCGGTCGAGATCGGCGATTGCCATCCCGCGACTGATCTGAGGCTCCCGGCCGAATGCTCCCGCCCGATCGCTGACGTTGTCGAACCGCCCGTCGCCGCGACCGGCAAACAGCAGATTCGGCTCGGCAAAGCGGCTCCAAAATCGACTGAGCCGCGTCGAAGGTTCCGGCACTCCTTTGCTGACTCGCCCGTTGGCGACCGCCATGTCGAGCTTGCCGTCGTGGTCGAAATCCAAGAACCCGCAGCCCCATCCGGTGAAGGGGCGATCGACGGCGCCCATCGACGAGCGGGCGGTTTGGTCGGTGTACAACTCGTCGCTGCCCCCTGACAGATAGAGCGTATTGGTCTCGCCGCCGAGGTGAGTCTTGAGCAAGTCGAGCCGGCCGTCGCCGTCAATATCGCCGATGGAAACGCCCATACCGGCTTCGACGCGGCCGGCCATGTTGTAGGCGCAGCCGCGGAAAACGGCTTCCTCCTCGAACGTGCCGTCCTGCTGGTTGACCCAGAGCTGGGCGGGTTCTTCGTCGTTTGCAACGTACACGTCGCACCAACCGTCGCCGGTGACGTCGGCGCAGGCGAGACCCCAACCGCGTCCGGGTAGAACAATCCCCGCCTCTTCGGTCACGTCCGTGAACGTGCCGTCGCCGTTGTTGCGATAGAGAGTGTCGCCGACGCTGTCAAACTTGTGGGGCCCGCAGTAGTCCACATCGTTCGGATCGTCGCCGACAATGCACTTCAGCTCGGGGTCGAAGATCGCAAAATTGACCACATACAGGTCGAGGTCGCCGTCGCGGTCATAGTCGAAAAACCCCGCCGAGGAGCTCCAATGATCACCGCTGAAACCCGCCGCCTCGGTGCGATTGACGAACTTTCCGCCTTCGTTCAAATAGAATGCGTTGGGGCCATAGTTGGCGACGTAGACGTCGAGGTCGCCGTCATTGTCGACGTCTCCCACTGCCACGCCGTGGCCATAGCCGGGGTCGTCGAGACCGGCCGCGTCGGGGATTTCCTCGAAAGCTCCGTCCGGCTTCTGGCGAAAGAGGCGATTGGGGCCTGGCTCGGTGAACGACCCCGCCGGGCAGTGGTTGACCTGATAGAGATCCATGAGCCCGTCGCCGTCATAATCGAACGCCGCAACGCCGCCGGCGGTGATCTCAGGGGTCATGTATTCGCCGTCCGGCCACGGGGCGGAGGGGGCGGCAATTCTCAGCGACTCTGTCACGTCGACGAACAGTCCGCCGCGGTCTTCTGGTTCGTTCGGCGAGTTGTCCTCGTCTTGCGAGACGACCGCGTCGTCGGCGTCCGGCCGCGCCGCGGGAGCCGCCACTTGCGACGGTTCGTCGCGGTTTCGACAACTCGCAAAGAGTGCCAGCAACATGGCCGTCGCGAGCGCGAATGAATGGCGACGGCTAGGGTTCACTGAGATGAGAGATTGCACAAGACTGACTCGCATGATTGAGACGCAACGGGCGTTTGGCCGCTGAAGAGTTCTACGGTTTGGCAGGCGAGCCGTCGACCTCCAGCCGCCATGCACGCGCCTCGCGAAGATGGACAAACGGCCCGTTGGCAGCCAGAACTTCCCGAAGCATCTGCTGCGCCGCGGCGATCTGTCCCCGTCGGTAAAGGACGCGGGCCAAGTAGTATTTAGCATCGCGGCTCGCTCCAGGCATTTGAACAGCCGCCCGCAATTGCTGCTCGGCCTGGGCAAACTTGCCGAGTTGAAATTCGACCCAACCGAGCGTGGCGGCCGCGTCGGCCGATTGCGGATTGTCGGCGGCAGTCAGCAGAGCCAATTCTTCCGCGCGACGACGGCGGTTCGGGTCGTCTTGTTCGGCGAGGACTCCGGTGAGGGCGATGTTCGCGGCGAGGTCGTCGGGCGCCTGCAACACCATCTTTTCAAGTATCTTCTCCGCCTCGGCGAGTTTGCCGAGACGCCAAGCGACCTCGCCGCGCAGCAATTGGGGCTCGCGTGCCTTGGGCGCGACTTGCACGGCTCGCTCGACGAACGCTCCTGCTTCTTCCGCGTCATGGCGAACGTCGAGCTGAAAACGGGCCATCGCGATCAATGGCACGACGTCTTTCGGAGCCGCATCGACCGCCCGTTGAATCCACGGCTCGACCTGTGTCAAATCGCCAGCCTGCTGGTACAGTCCGGCCACGGTCAACTCTGCCATCGGCGCGGAGTCGTGGAACTCGCGAGCCGCGCGAAATTGCTCGACGGCCTCGTCGACTTGCCCCAGGCCAAACAACACGTGTCCCATGCGAAATCGAGCCTGCGGATGCCGCGGATCGAGCTTCAGCAGCTCGCGATATAATTCGCCAGCGGTCTCAAGTTGACCGCGGGCTTCTGCCACGCTTCCCAGGCCGGCGAGCGCCCAGACCTTGAGTTTCGCCTGGCGAGCGGGCGAGCCGTTGAAGTCTGCCGCCAGCTCCAAGGCACGTTGGTATTGCACGCAGGCATCGGTAATGTGCCGCTGACGCCACGCCAGATCGGCGAACATCAAATGCGGTTCAGGATCCTCGGGATAGAGAACCGCCGACTCCTCCAGAACCTGACGGGCCTGATCGGGCTGACCCTCGGTCACGTAGAGATTGGCCAACAGAATCTCGGCTGGGGCCAAGTCCGGCCGATCGACTTGACTTTGGCGAAGCAAACGAAGCGCCGCGTCGCGATCGCCGCTGCGGAGTGCGCGGACGGCGTTGCGAAGCGGCATGGGTTCATCCGTAGCATTTGCCGCCTGGGTCGGTTCCGCGAGCAGGTCGATTGGAGTGCAGTGAGCAGCGCGAGCAAGAAGCACTGCACTGGCCAAGACAACGCCCTGCAATACAGGCGTTAGCGCATGGAGGACATCGCCGAGGGCTAAACGGCGGTGACAAACCCGATTGGATCCTAACCACATATGCCGCAATGGCTTATGGCCATTCAGAGGGTTGGAGTGAGTATGGTTTTTTGTCAAATCTCGACAACTTTCTTGACAAGGGTAGGTTATCAATCACATTATTGGCAGTCACACCTCTATCGGTTGCGGCGGTTATTCCGGCCCCGATGCGGTAGTGAGTGTCACTCTTTTCGGGCTCCATCGCCTCCTTGCCAATCTTGCCGTCTTGATTCCCGCGAGTTGCGACTCTGTAAGTCGCTTGCTTGAGTTTCTTCTCTCGGACTGCAGTTTCACAATAGACGAACGCCTCAGCTACGGAAGACAGCCTCATGACTCACTCACCGATGCGTTATTTGCAGTTAGTTTCTGCCCTTCTTGTTGGTTTCTTAACCTGCGCGTCGGCGAGTGCCGTCGATTTTAACTGGAATGTCGCCGGCCCGGCTGACTGGAATGATGGCGCCAACTGGAACCCCGCGGGGCCTCCGTCCGGCGGCGGCGGCAACGCGGCCTTTGTCAACAACGGCGGGACCGCCGAAATCTCGGGTGATATCGCCGATATCCAGGACATTTTTGTCGGTGATGCCGGCGGGACCGGCACGCTGAACCAAAGCGCCGGCAACACGTTCCAGGGAACTGGCAGCTGGATGTTCGTCGGCCAAGATGCTGGCAGCGTCGGTACCTACAATCTGAGTGGCGGCACGCAAGGTAAGGACCGACTCTACGTTGGCCAAGACGGCGGCACCGGCACGCTGAATCTATCCGGCTCGGGCGTCGTCGGCGGCGGACTGCTCATCGTCGGCGTGAACGGCGGCAGCGGCACGGTAGCCATTACGGAAACAGGGTCTGCCCAAACGTCCGGCAATGTCGAATTCCACAACGCATCGATGTCGATGACTGACGACGGCCTGATCGATTCTGGCAACGAAGTCTGGTTCGGCAACGGCGGCGGCAACTCGACGACCGCCGACATCGATTCGGGCGTTGTCGAAGCGGACACCTGGATCGCCATCGGCCGTGACGGCGCCACGGGCGTCGTCAATCTCTCTGGCGACGCCGTGATGCGGAAGGTCGCGGTCAATGACGGCGACGACGGGAATCTCACCAACTCCGAGCGATCCTTCATCACCCTGGGCGGCGTCGGTTCGGGCGGAAAGGGCACGCTCAACATCTCCGGGAATGCGATCGTCGAGAGCGACACCGGCATGACTGTGGGTGAGTCCAGCAACAACACGGGTATCGTCAACCAGTCTGGCGGCACGGTCACGGTTCACGACTGGACCCCCGCCGTCGAAGGGAATCAGCCTTTTGGCTATTCATTGACGATTGGTACCGAACTGCAGGACGGCAGCCAGAACACGGGCGACAACGAGTACGTCCTTTCCGGTGGTACGCTCAATGCCGAGACGATTGTGTTGAACCATGGCCTGTTTAAGAAAACGGGCGGCGTGCTCAACTTCACCGGCTTTGAAATGAACGGCGGCACCCTCAGCGCCGACGTTTTCCCCAGCGATCTCGTCCAAGATGGCGGCACGACCTCGCCCGGCAACTCGCCTGGCACGATGACGATCACCGGTAACTACTCGCTGAACTCCGGCGACTTGTTCATGGAGATCGAGGGGACCGGCGCCGGTACTGGATACGATCAACTGATCGTCACCGGCGACGTGAGCTTGGCCGGCGACCTGACTTTGGCCGGCGCTTACGTGCCGGTGTTCGGCGAGTCCTTCACCCTGATCGATAACCAAGGGTCGAATGCCATCTCCGGTGGGTTTACCGGGCTGGCGGAAGGCTCAACCGTGGTGTTCAACGGCGTGGGTTTGTCCGTGTCCTACCTCGGCGGCGATGGCAACGACTTCGTGTTGACGGCCGTGCCAGAACCGGCCGCCCTGGCACTGCTGGCGATCGGCAGCTTGGGGTGGATCGTCCGCCGCCGTCGTCGCTAACGGACTTTCCGTGCGTCTGATCTATCATCGAACGCGTCGGGGCAGACTGCTGTTTGCCCCGACGCGTTGTTCGTTGGTCATCGGCCGTTGCCAATTCTGGTGTCAGCTCTTATCCCCGATGAGCTATTTGTCCCCACCGGGGCCACGGCAAGCCCCGCGGCGGACGAAACCTCTCGCAATGTTCCCGTCTGCGGACGGCGGCCAAGGCGTCGCAGCGGCGGCGAAGGCAGAAGCTCGCCAATCTCAGTCGGCGCCTTGACCTCAGGCCCGGCAACGCTGCAAGTTGGCACTCAAAAAAGCGGTCGGCATTGGGAGCCGCCCTCGTGATGACCTCGCCCGGCGTGCCGCTGATCTTTCAGGGGCAGGAGTGTTTGGAGGACCGTTGGTTCCATGACGACGACCCCATCGAATGGTGGCGCCGGGACGCCTATCCCGGAAACGTCCAATTGTACGGCGATCTCATTCGTTTGCGGCGAAACTGGTACGACAATACGCGCGGCCTGCGCGGGCGCCACGTGAACGTTTACCACGTCAACAACTGGGACAAAGTCTTGGGGTACCACCGCTGGGATCACGGCGGGGCAGGCGACGATGTCGTGGTCATCGCCAACTTCTCGCACCGGACCTTCCCCGATTACAGGATTGGGTTTCCCCGCGAGGGACGTTGGTCGTTGCGTCTCAACACCAATGCTCGTGTCTACGATCCAGAATTCGGCGCCTGCGACGTTTTCGACGCGTGGTCAAACGATGACGGCTGCGACGGATTGCCACACTCCGGAACCTTGAACCTGCCGCCGTATTCCGCATTGGTCTATTCCCAGTAATGACTGCTGCCACGCCACGCGATCGCACTTGCCGACGAACGCGCTGCAGCGGCTGAAGACGAGATTTTGTCCCACAAGGGAGCGCGAGGCTCCGGCGAGCCAGGACTTCGAGACTTCTCGCGGGCTCGGCAGAGCCTCGCACTCCCCCATGCCGCGAGGCGACGCCCCTGGAACCTTCCCAACGTCGCAGTACAATGACCGCCCTGCCACCCGCTGCCTTGGCTCCATTGCCCACTGCCTTGGCTTAGTTGATCGAGCAACAGAATCTCAATCCGAGTGGGATCGGGGAAAACGCCGAGTCACGCGGCATGCCTGCGAAGCGTGCTGCTGCTGGCAGTCGTTCGCCAGGCGAAAACGACGACGCAACTCAACGCGTTGCGGCCGCCCCGGCGATTCTCGGTGACTTGCTTTACGGCGGCCGGCGAAATGAGCGACGACATGCCTGGTCTGAATCGACTTGCCGCGCCGGAGTTACTCGCCCCCGCGGGCGATTGGGACTGCGCGCGGGCGGCCATCGAGAATGGCGCCGACGCCATCTACTTTGGGCTCGACGCTGGCTTCAACGCCAGGTATCGGGCCACCAACTTTTCGCTCGAGTCGCTGCCCGAGTTGATGGCGACTCTCCACCGGCGCGGCGTGCTGGGGTATGTCACGCTCAACACGCTGGCGTTCACCGACGAGTTGCCGCAGTTGGAGGAACATGTGCGGCAGCTGGCCGCGGCCGGCGTCGACGCGGTGTTGGTGCAAGACCTGGGGCTAGCGCGGATGATCCGCGCGATCTGCCCTGCCCTGCCGATCCACGCCAGCACGCAGATGACGATGACCGCCGCAGCGACGATCGCCGAGATCAAGCAACTGGGGGTGAGCCGGGTGGTGTTGGCCCGCGAGTTGTCGCTGGCCGAGATTCGCAAGATTGCCGCCGCCGCACCGATGCCGTTGGAGGCATTCGTCCACGGGGCCTTGTGCGTAGCGTACAGCGGACAGTGTCTCACCAGCGAGTCGCTCGGCGGCCGCAGCGCCAATCGCGGGCATTGTGCACAGGCGTGTCGGCTCGACTATCAATTGATCTGCGACGGCGAGGACGTCGACCTGGGCGACGTGAAGTACCTGTTGAGCCCGCAGGATCTGGCGGCGATTGAGTTGGTCCCGGAGTTGGTCGCCGCGGGGATCGCCTCGCTGAAAATCGAGGGACGCTTGAAATCGCCGGAATACGTCGCGGCGATCACGGCCAACTACCGCCGGGCCATCGACGACGCGATGCGCGGCGCAGCGGTGCATCCGTCGCCCGCCGCGCGACGCGAGATGGAACTGACCTTTTCGCGCGGGCTCGCGCCGGGCTGGCTGGCCGGCAATGACCACAAGCGATTGGTCCCCGGGCTCAACAGCGCCAAGCGCGGGCTGCTGGTCGGCGAGGTGCGCGGGCGGCGCGGCGATCGCCTTGTTGTCGCACTCACGCAGCCGCTGGCCAAGGGCGACGGAATTGTGCTGGACGGCAATCGGGCTGCGGGTGAAGAAATCGGCGGCCGCGTGTATCAGGTTTTTCTGCACGGAGAACCGCAAGAGGAGCCGGTCGCGGGCGCCGTCGAACTGCTGTTGCCGCCGGGATTGCTGGACGGAGCCCGCACTTACGCGGGGCAGTTGATCTGGCAAACGGACGACCCCCGGCTCATCAAGCGATTGCGAGCCAGCTACTCCGGCGCCGACCCGGCGCGGCGGATGGCGGTCGACGTGCAAGTGCGCGCGGTGGTCGGCGAGCCGCTGACTCTGCGGGCAACATGCGAAGACGGCGTGGCGGCGGAAGTCGCGCACGAACACCGACCCGAAGCGGCGCGCAATCGGCCGACCGACGCGACGCTGCTGCGCGAGCAACTGGCCCGCCTGGGCGGCACGCCCTATGAATTGCGGACGCTCGCAGCTGAGATCGTCGGGGAGCCGATGATTCCGCTGAGCGTGCTGGGGCAGTTGCGCAAGCAGATGATCGCGGCGCTCGACGAAGCGCGCATCGCGCCGGCCGAGCGTCCCTGCGCCGAACCGGGCGTCGCGCAGCGCATGATGGCGGCGGCCCAAGCCAACCTTTCGCCCGTGGCCACCGAGGCGTCGCGCGCCGACTCTCCTCGCTCCGGCAGGGACGACAATCAACTGGAGGCCGCGCCGAACCAAACCACGCTGCACGTGCTTTGCCGTTCGCTGAAGCAGTTGCTCGCGGCGATCGAAGCCGGGGCCACCCAGCTTTACGCCGACTTTCATGACCTGCGCGAATACAAGTCGGCCGTCACCGCGGCCCACGACGCCGGGGCGACGATCTACCTCGCATCGCTGCGCATTCACAAGCCGGGCGAAGACGGCTTGTTCGTTGCGTTGGAGAAAGCGGCCGCCGACGGGTGGCTGGTGCGGAATCTGGCGGCGCTCGCCGCGGCGCGGCAGCGGGGGATCGCCGCGATTGCCGACTTCTCGCTCAACGCGGCCAATCCGCTGACGGTCGAGTGGTTGCGCGAGCAAGGTGCTGCGCGGGTGACCGCGTCGTACGATCTCAATCGCGATCAGCTGTTGGAACTGGCCGCGGCCGCGCCGCCGCGCGATCTGGAGGTGGTTGTTCATCAGCACATGCCGATGTTTCACATGGAGCACTGCGTGTTCTGCGCGGTGCTCTCGCCGGGTCGCAACAAGACCGACTGCGGCCGGCCGTGCGATCGGCACGAGGTGAAGCTGCGCGACCGCGTGGGCGCCGAGCATGTGCTGCACGCCGACATCGGCTGCCGCAACACGCTGTACAACGCGGCGGCCCAAAGCGGCGCCGAAGCGGTCCGCCCGCTGATGGAGCAGGGCGTGCGGCACTTCCGCGTGGAACTGTTGGCCGACGCCCCGACGCGGGAAACTCGCCGGCTGATCGGTCTTTATCAACGCCTGCTGACCGGCGAAATCGACGGTCGCGAGGTGTGGCAATCGCTGCGCGCCGAGAGCCGCGTCGGCGTCACGCGCGGCACGCTCGAGCATCCGCGCAATCCGCTGGCGATTCTGTGAGCGTGATCGCTCCCCTCTCTTCATCTGGTTCGCTCCCCTTGATGGGGAGGGTTAGAGAGGGGTCGCTCGTCGGCTAGAATGGGTTCCGCACTGCCGAACATTGGTGCGTGCGAGGTCTCTTGGTTCGACACGAATGTGTTGTTCGCCACCGCGGCGGTCAGCTCTCTTGACGGTTTATTGAGGAGTACACTATGCAGCGACGGCGACTTGGCCAAAGCGGCCTCACCGTTTCGGAGATTTGCTTGGGGACCATGACGTTTGGTCAACAGACCGGCGAAGCCGAAGCGTTTCGCATCATGGATCACGCGTATGAACACGGCGTGAATTTCTTCGACGTTGCGGAGGTCTATCCGGTGCCGCCGGCGGCGGAGACGTTTGGCGTGACCGAGGAGATTGTCGGCCGCTGGCTGCAGACCAAGCCGCGCGACTCGGTGTATGTCGCCACCAAGGTCACCGGCCCGGGGCACGGTTGGTTTGTCCCGCCGGTGCGTCACGGGATGACGGCGTTGGACGGGCATCAGATTCGCAAGGCCGTCGAGGGGTCGCTCAAGCGGCTGCAAACCGACTACATCGATCTGTACCAAACGCATTGGCCCGATCACGGAATGCGCTACGAGGATACGCTCGGTGCGCTCGCCAAGTTGGTCGATGCGGGCAAGGTGCGCGTGTTGGGCTGCAGCAACGAGACCTGCTGGGGCTTGATGAAAAGCTTGCAGGCCTCCGCCAGCGGTGCGTTGCACCGCTACGACACGGTGCAGAACAACTTCTCGCTGATCAATCGGCGCTGCGAAAGCGAACTGGCCCAGGTCTGCCGGCGAGAATCGGTGAGCCTGCTTCCCTATTCCCCGCTCGGCGGCGGAGTGCTCACAGGCAAGTACAACGTTGCAGGCGACCTGCCCGCGGGCGCCCGGTTTACCGACTACCTCACCGGCGACGGCGAGCGCCAGAAGCGAATGGCGCAACGGTTCGTCAATTCCCGCTCGTTGGAGACGACCCGTCGCTTGATGGAAATTGCCCAGGACCTGTCGATCTCGGTGGCGACGCTGGCCGTTGCTTGGAGCAAGCAGCACGACTTCGTGGCGTCGACAATCGTCGGAGCAAGCCGACTGGAACAGCTCGAAGAGAACCTCCAGGCCGCCGATCTCGTGTTGGACGATGCGACGCTGGCGCTGATCGATCAATTGGACGTCGAGATCCCCACGCCGATGACCGAGGACGGACTGCGGCGGTTGTGAGTGCGCAGCGCGACGCCGAGTTTTGCGCTCTCGGCAACCAGCCAAAAAATTGAAATCGGCGAGCAAAACTCTCCGCGGCCGTGCGTCCGGCGCGACTGTTATCTGTTGGCACGGCAATGACTTAGAAGCGACGCCGCGCAATCGTGGCGGGTGACTTCTGCGAGCAAAACTCTTCTGGTGCGGGCAATACTCACCGACGACGACGACCCGACGAAGCCCCCGGGCAATCGCCTGGGAGTTCGTTGCAGTTCGCGGTAACGGTTGCATGCGGATCATGCATTCGTTCTACGCGATCCGGTGGCCCATTTTCTACAAAAAACCGGCCGGGGCGCCGTGACTCGGTCGCCAAGCGTCCTTGAACCAACGCCGCGGATGGCGCAGACAATTGCCCCATCCCGCCCGACGTCGGGCGCGAGCCAGTGTGAGCAGTTCGTAGCAAGTCTCAACGCGGACGACGTCGTTTGAAAGACGCCAGTTCAACGCTGAATGTCGAGTGGATGCCGAGATCCCTGCCTCGATGACTAAGGAGGGCCTGCGACGACTGTCAACATCAGCAGTCTGCTCAGCTGCTGGCCAACGCATTATGCCGAGAACGACGCAAGCCTCGGATCGCCGCTGCCAAGCTGGCTACCGCGAGCAGCAACGACAGCGAGGTCGGTTCCGGCACGGCTTGCACTGGGGAAATCGCGTTGGCTGAAAGCCCGTACTGGATCTGCCAGATCAGAAAATCCCTTCCATTGACTTGGTGGTTCTGATCGGCGTCGCCATCGGCGTGGGCTGCGCCAGAAGAAATACCGAACCCCGCCTGCCAGGACGCGAGGTCCGTGGCGTCAACATCCGCATCCTCGTCGAAATCCGCCGGATAATGATCGGCCGTGACGTAGGTGTAGCCATCGTTGTAACTGAAGACGCGGACAATGCCGGGCGAATTGACCTCGATTTGGCCCCCGTTAATCAGGGCGACGATTTCATCGACTCGGTCTTCGCCTGGCGCGTTGGCCCAGCGAAAACCGTAGTCGAGGTAGTCGCCCGTGGTGCTGGCGTCGAAGTCGATGGTCAACACGCTGGTATCGAGGATATCAAGGGCGCTGCCGTTGAGAGTCAGTCCCCCCGTCTCGCCGGGCTGCTGCTGGACACGCGCCGTGGCGCCGTTGGCTAATTTCAGCTGGACTTCAACCTGATCGTCGCCGCCCTCAAACTCGTAATGACTTGCGTCTGCAGCGAACCGGTCGACAGTGATTGCACCGGCGTTGATGATCTCGCCCGCCGAGCCGAACCGGCCGACGTAGACGTCGCGGGCCGTGATGTTGTTGCCATGGGCGTCGACCGTGGCGACGTTCGCACCGCTGCCGCGGATGTCTAGATCCTCGGTCAGCACCAAGTCGTCGCCCAGATCGAACAAGCTTCCCTGACCGAAGATCTCCGCCCCGACCGTCACGTTTCCGGTGGCGACCAGGTTGACGCGGCCGCCGCTGGCGGTTGCCGCGCGTTGGGCCGCGGTCGACGGGTCGAGCGTCAGCACGCCGTTGTTGGTCGCGGCCACCTGGACGGCGACCGAGTCGCCGGGATTGAGCGTGAAGATCGAATTGCTCGCCTCCAGGTTTCGCGTCGCGGTGATCGTGCCGCGGTTGAGAATCTCGCCTGCGGAGCCAAATCGGCCCACCAGCACGTCGCGGGCCGTGATGTTGTTGCCATGGGCGTCGACCGTGGCGACGTTCGCACCGCTGCCGCGGATGTCCAAGTCTTGGCTCAGCACCAAGTCGTCGCCCAGATCGAACAAGCTTCCCTGACCGAAGATCTCCGCCCCGACCGTCACGTTGCCGGTGGCGACCAGGTTGACGCGGCCGCCGCTGACGGTTGCCGCGCGTTGGGCCGCGGTCGCCGGGTCGAGCGTCAGCACGCCGTTGTTGGTCGCCGCCACTTGGACGGCGACCGAGTCGCTGGGATTGAGCGTGAAGATCGAGTTGCTCGCCTCCAGGTTCCGCATTGCGGTGATCGTCCCGCGGTTGAGAATTTCGCCTGACGCGCCAAACCTCCCGACGAAAACGTCGCGGGCAGTGATGTCGTGGCCATTCGCATCGACCGTCGCCGGCATGGCTGCCGTCCCGCGGATATCCAGGTCCTCGCTCAGCACGAGGTCGTCGCCGAGGTCCAGCAAGCTGCCCTGACTGCTAATGAACACGCCGACCGTCACGTTGTCGACCGACGAAGTTTCGACCGTGGCGCCGCTGCCAACGTTCACACGAGCGGCTCGATCGCCGTCAAAGAGGATGAACAAATTGCCGGCGGAATTGACCGACAGTTCGGGGGTGAGAAACTTGGCCGTCCCCCCGGAACTCCGCCCGTCGAGAAAGCCAACGCCGCCGAACCGGCCGACCGTCAGGCTGTTGGTTGTCGTCAAGACGAAACCGTTCAGATCGAGACGCCCGGAGCTCCCCGGAATGCTCGTGTCGCCCACGTGCAGGTTGGCGACCGTCGTATCGCCGGCGAGCGTCAGCGCCGGTCCGCCGGCAGCCGGCGAGTTGTCCTTCAGCAGCGCCGTGTCGCCCGGCCCCGGCACGCCTACGGGGGCCCAGTTGGACGAGTCACTCCAACTGCCGGTCGCCGTCGAGTCGAACGACGCCGCAAGACATTCCACCGGTTGCGTCGAGAGCGCCTGCCCCCACGACAGACACGCCAGCACTCCGGCGGCAACACGACCACGCCAACGCCCCAACGAAGACTTAGACATCTCGATCTCCCCCAAGATTGGATCAAGCTGACTTGCGATCTCAGTCGCTTTTATTGCAGGTTCAATGCCCCCTGCAACCGTTTGGCGGCGCCATCTTAGCATTGGCGCGCCGGGATATCAGCAAAAAAAACGACCCGTCGGAACCCCCAGTGCGGCGCTCCCACTGCCGCGTTCGCCTCAGTGTGAATCCACCTCAACTTGGCGTCGACCGAAACTCAATGCTGCAAATAATTTCCGCCGCGAGGCGAGTGTGCGCAATGAAGGCGACGTTCCCGGCCCCGTCACGCGGCGAATCGCGGCGCCGCGTGCGGGAGGTCGACCAGCAGCCGCGATTGGTTGTCTTGGGACGACGCATTGGCCGCTTGGCATGGCAAGCGCTCGGACGCCGGCGGCGAGAGTTCCGGGCACCGCGAGAATCATAATTTCGCACGGCCGATTGGTCGGACGAGTTGACCAATTCGCCGGGCCCCGCACGATCTGGAGCGACCCGCTCTCCCCCCTCTTCGGGAGGACAAGCCGGCGCCGACGCAACGCGACTCGTTCGCCTGGATGCGACACACCGCCGCGTCGCGCATGGCCGATTCCATTGACCATCGCCGCACCTGGCGGGGCAAAACTTGCCCCGCCGGGCCGGGCTCCGCCAATTTGGCAGGCTGTCGACGCCGTCTCAGCGAGAGGGCAACGGCGGCAAGATCGCCGTAAAGCTTTTTTATCAAACACTTTACAACGCCCTACACCTCGCACTGCCACTCCGGCACACTGCTTGCGTTCCTGTGTGGCACGGCAGGGTGCGCCTGCCGATTTGACGCTGCCAAACCTGCCGGGCTGTCGACCAGACGGGGTCGGGACGCCGGGCGGCTCTTTGAAACATCGCAACAGACACTCACGACCCACTTCAGGAGGACCCTTTCGTGCCGAAGCAAATGGTATTTGAGGACGACGCCCGCAAGCCGCTGGCCGCTGGCGTTGAGAAGCTGGCCCGGGCCGTCCGTAGCACGCTGGGCCCCCGCGGGCGCAACGCCGTGCTCGACAAAGGCTGGGGCTCGCCCAAGGTGACCAAGGACGGCGTTACCGTCGCCGAGGACATTGAGCTGG
>JAGQOU010000283.1 GCA_020427145.1 Planctomycetales bacterium
AAGTCGCCGCTCATGCCCATCGACAACTCGGCGAGGTCGGCGCCGGGGGGGCAGGCGGGCTGCAGTTGGTCGCGCAGCTCGCGCAATGCCGCGAAATTTCTGCCCGCCGTCGCGAGACTGCCGTCCCCGGCGGCCATCGTCATCAGGCCGCCAATCTGCACGTGCGGCAACTCGCCCAGCAGCGCCAGCAGCGGGGCGACGTCGGCGGGCTCCAACCCGTGCTTGGCCGTCTCGCCGGAGCAGTTGACCTCCAACAGCACGCGCGCCATGGTTCCCAGCGACGCGGCCTCGGCCTGGAGCGTGCGAAGCAACCGCTCGCTATCAACGCTGTGAATCAGCGGATCGTTCGCCAGGGTGCGGCGCACCTTGTTGCGCTGTAGGTGCCCCACCATGTGCCAGCGGGCGTCGACCAACAGGGGATCGGCGGCCTTCGACCACAACTGCTGCGGACGGCTTTCGCCCAGTTCGCGGCAGCCTGCTGCCAGTAAGCACGCCGTCTGGGCGACGTCGACGTACTTGCTCACGGCCACCAACCGCACTGATGCGGGATCGCGCCCCGCCGCCACGGCCGCGGCGGCAATCTCGTCGCGGACGCGCTTCACATTGTCGGCAATCGTTTGCCGCGGGTCGGTCATCGGTCGCTGCGCTGAACGCTTACCCTTCAATCTCGACGAGTTCTTCCACCGTGCCCGTTTCAGGCAAGAACCGGGCGGCGAAGAATTCCGACGCCGTGTTTTGGCCCAGGAGCGTGCGATTGCCGCGTTGGGCGATCGACCGGTAGAAGATCCACTGATCTTTGCCGCTCTGAGCGCGATACCCCACCGCCACGTCGGCTGATTGAATTTCCAGCCCCTCGGCAACGGTCAACTGCCGCCAGGTACATTGCTTTTGCGACCGGCCGCTGCGCAGGTCCAGCAATAGCGGTGCGACGATCGCCACGCCCGAGCGATCCGCCGACCAAGCCAACCGCCCGTCGACCGCGGCCAACTCGCCGCCGCGGGGGTCTGCACGCCACTCTCCAAGTCCCAACGGCAGCGTGCGCAGCGAGACCGAACCTGCCACCAGCAGCCCGTCTCGCGTCTCGCGTTCGGCGGCAAAGTCGCAACCGCTCGCCAGCGGAATCTTGGCCTGATATTGCAGCTCGCGGGGGTTGCCGCCAGCGGTGCAATAGTCGGCCAAGTACAAGAACTTCTCCTCACGCGCGAGCATCACCTGCCGCTCGATGCTCGCCCCGCCAGGCAATTCCAACGTGAGCTCGATGAAGTCGACGTCGGCGTCGCTGAACCAGCAGGTTTCCTCCCAGGCCGCGGCGAACTCCACCTTCTTTCCGCCAAATCGCAGATCGATCTCCCATGGCCCGTCGAAGACCTGCTGCTCGCCGACGCGCAGATCCAGCCGCATTGTCGCTTGTGTAAAGTCAACGGCCACGGTCGTCGCCTGCGGCGTCCAATCGGTGCGCAACACGGCCACGCCGGACCACTCGCAATGATCGGCCGGCTCAGGCGGCTCGTGCGATTTGGCTTTGCCTGCCGCCTTGCCGACGAATTTGCGACCCAGCAGCGTCTCGGCAGCGGCTGTATCGGATTCGTCTCCGCCTGCTTGCAGTGCTGCTTGCAGAAACGCCGGGGTCCAACCCGCGGCGACAGCGTCGGCCAGCAACGGCTGTCCGTTGGGGGCTGTCCACCGCAACGTCTGCCGAACCAACCAGCCGAATTGAGCCTTGGCCGACTTGGACCATAGCGACTTCTTCAGCGCTTGGCCGATCACCGCAAGTCGGGTCCAACAGGCGGTCAGTGGCAGCAATCCGCCGATCAACGAGCCATGCGGCAAACCTTCGCCGTTGAGCAATTGGTCGGCGCTTTCCTTAAGCCTGTCGGCGCCCAGCTGCCCCAACTCCCGACATCGCTGAATCTCCGGCAGCGCGGCGGCCAGGGTCAACGGAAGTTCCACGCCCAGCAGTTGATTGCAGAGCATGGCGGGCGCCGACTCGCCGTCGCCGCTGTCTTGCGATGCCAGTCGGACCAGCGCATCGGCAGCGTCCCACCAAGTCTCTCGCTCGCAGCAGCCGGCGGCCAGCGGCAGGAAATTGCCAACCGCCAACGCCGCCACGGCGAACTCGACGTCTGAGGCGTGGGCGCCCTCCTTGGTCCAACCGAGCCACTGCTGGACAGCGTCGGCCAGCCGAGCGCGCTGCTTCGGTTTCAACGACTTCGCCGTGGTCGCTTGCGAGCCCAGCGTCGTCGCGATCTCGACCAACTCTGCAGCGGGAGAATTGCCGACAAGCGTCAGCCCCCACGTCAATGCGTTCTCGCCCTGAGAGACGTTCGCCAGCGGCCCGCGGCGGCGCTCCTCAGCAAGCCAGGCGACGTACGCGGCCGCGTCGCCCGCTTTGCGCACTTTGCCGGGAGCCTCCGAAGTCCAACCCGCTTTGGTCGAACAGAGCGCGACAAGGGCATTGCCAGCGGCGCTGGTCTGACGTTCCGGTTCAAGTTCCACAGTTGCAGCCATCGTGGGTCTGTTTCCTCCTGAAATCTCGATCGGCAAGTCGGCGTCAGGCGAACGCCGAGGCGAACATTAGACCGCCCGTGGGGAGCATTCTATGGCGCCCGCCGGTCGCAGGGACAGGGGCCAGTTGCGCGGTTCGGGCAAAGTACGCGGCCCGCGTCAAACTCCGACATTTTCACTCAACAAAGCGGCTTTGCCGCGGCAATTTTCACACTTCCCCGCCGACGAAAATCGACTGGCCGCTATAATTCGGTCCCAGGCGCCGCGGGCCACCAAGCGGAGCCTGCTGTGAAGCGAATGCTCGGGCCATTGACCACGCGATGGGAGAGTCGTGCCATGAAGATCAAACAATTGTTCACGTTTTCGGCGGCTCTCCTATTACTGGCAGCGCTCTTCATTCCGGCGCCTGCACAGGAAACGGCGACGGACGAGGCTCCGGCGGCTGAGCCGACCGAGACGGCGGACGTGCCCGAACCGCCCCGCTTCGATCCGCCCCCCGGCGCCAAGAAGCTCCCGAAGCCCGACGAGGTGTGGGTCGACGGCGCCAAGAAGATCGTCTACGTCGACGGGTACGTGTCGCTGCGCGAAGGCTACCTGGAGATGTTCGCCTGCCTGGTGGGCACCAAGGAGCACGAGTCGGTCGTCGCGGTGCATTCGAGCGCGGCGACGGTACACGCGGCGCTGATCAGCATCGGCGCCAAGCCGGGCAAGCCGGTGGAGTACAGCCCCAAATTCAAGCCGCCCACGGGCGACCGCATTGAAGTCGACGTGCAGTGGCTCGACCAGAAGGGCAAGGTTCACACCACCAAGGCGCAGGATTGGGTGCTGGACGCCCGCACCAAGAAGCCGCTGAAGACCGATTGGGTCTTCGCCGGCAGCGGGTTCTACACCGATCCCGCCACGGGCAAGAAATACTACATGGCCGAGGCGGGCGACTTTATTTGCGTCTCGAACTTCGCCGAGGCGACGCTCGACCTGCCGATTGAAAGCAGCCAAAGCACCGACGGGCTGCTGTTCATCGCCAATCCCGACAAAGTGCCCGAGCTGGGCACGCCGATCCGGCTCGTATTGAGCGTGAAGAAGCCGGAGGATAAGGCGAAGTCTCGCTAGTTGCCTTCGCAGCATCGCGCCGCTGAATTGGCTGAGTGGGCGTTTTCGCCCATCTAGCCAGTGCGTTGGCAAGAGGGGCGTCGAGACCGCGGACGTGCGTCGCGGAGATGGTTTTGCGCCCAATGGCTTTCGGCGCGATGGTGCGAATACCCGGTCCATCACAAAGAAAATGTGCAAGATCGTGATGGCAGTTAATGCGTTCGGGGCCGAAAGCAGCTACAATCAACGCATGCCGCGTGAGCTGTGATAATTAGGGGCGTCCAGCTCGACGGAGGCGTGTCTCATGCTGCGCATCGCTGCGACGTTGTGTTGCTTCTTGTCGTACCTGGCCGTGGCGCAAGGCGCCGTGACGTTCACCGGCAACGTCAGCCCGGACGATCCCAAGTCTTGGACGTCCGACGAGGGTGCTTTCGTCGGCTTTGAGTTCCCCGGGGCGGTTACCGTCGACGGCGGCGACGTGCTTCACGCGAGCGATCTGTTCATCTCGCGCGGCACGCGAGAAACGGGAAGCGTCGGTCGCGTCTCGGTCGACGGGGCGGCTTCCGCCATCGCCGTCGACGGCTACATTCGTTTGGCGACTTTTGGCGACGCGACGCTCTCTGTTACCAACGGCGGTTACGTCAGCGGCCGCACCCTGGACATCTGCGCTGGGCCCTGGTCGGCTGGCAAGGTGACTGTCGATGGCGAGGGCTCATCTGTGGAAATCAACAATGGATTGCGCAGTGGCGAAGTCTATGTAGGTCGGGGCGGGAATGGGATTCTTTCAATCACCGGCGGTGCAACTGTTACGAGTTACAACACGCTGATCGGGTACGGACATGGTTCGAACGGCGCCGTTACGGTGTCCGGTCCCGGTTCGACATGGATAAACAGCGGCCCCCTGTCAGTTGGCGATGGGCACAAAACCTCACCGACGCCAAACGGCGTCGGTATGTTAACCATCTCCGACGGCGGAACCGTCCGTAGTTTCAACGGGATCATCGGATTTAGCCGGGAGTGCATCGGCACAGCGACGATTGACGGCGTTGGCTCGACTTGGACCACCGAGGGCGTCATCGACGTCGGAGTGTTTGGAAATGGTCGCTTGGCGATTACCGGCGGCGCTGCCGTCGATTGTTACCTGGGACGCGTCGGCACCTACTCCCCAGGCGGCAGCGGCGAAGCCGTGGTTGACGGGCCGGGATCGATTTGGACGTGCCGCAACGGCTTGTCCATCGGCACAGGTGATCCGCGCGATACGGGCGTCGTCACAATCTCCAACGGCGGGACGGTGAAATTGTTCTCGACCCAGGGCGACGGCGACCCCTTTTATCTGAGCACGACATCCCCTGGCGTGCTGCACATGAGCTCCGGCGGCATGCTGGCGTTGGAAGGCGAGGCCGACGATTCGCTGGAGCAGTTTCTGGAACTGGTCGACGGGACGGACGACATTCGCTACTACGACCGCGCCAGTGGAACGTGGGATCACCTCGGCGGCGCCACCTATGGCAACGACTAGAGCGTTCAACCGCTAAGCATAGCGGTAACCGCAGTGTTGGAAGTAGTTGCGGATTTCGGGCTCGGTGAAGAGTTCGAGTGCGCGACCGCAGAGTTCGACCAGCGCTTCTTGAGTCCTGCGGGCTCCGTCGCGGAGGCGGCGTTTGAACTTGCTGAAGGCGAGTTCGATGGGATTGAGATCGGGCGAGTAGGGAGGCAGGTAGCGGACCTCGGCGCCGGCCGCTTCGATCGCCTCGACCACGCCGGCGATCTTGTGGCTGGAGAGGTTGTCCATCACCACCACGTCCCCCGGGCGCAACTCACGGACCAGGTGCTGCTCGACCCACGCCTTGAACACTCGGCCGTTGATCGCGCTTTCGACGCACAACGGCGCGATGAATCCCGTGACGCGAATCGCCCCCAAGAACGTCGTGGTCGACCAGCGACCGCAGGGCGTCTTCTCGACGACGCGCGATCCCTTGTCGCCCCGGCCGTAGGTCCGCGTCATGTTGGTCTTCGCCCATGTCTCGTCCAAGAAGACGACGCGGTCCGGATCGATCTGGGGTTGCGAAGCGATCCACTCGCGACGACGCAAAGCGACGTCAGGGCGGTCATGCTCGGCGGCGATCAGCGTCTTTTTTTTCGCGTCAGACGCAACGCCCGCAGCGCCCGGCTGATCGTCACGTCGGACGTCTCCCAGCCCAACTCCGCGGCGGCCTTCGCCTGCAGTTCCGCCAGCGTCAGATCGCTCTGGGCGGCGATCTGAGCTCGGAGCCAATCGGCGTAGGGCTCCCAGCAGCGTCGTCGACGCCGCGTCAACTTCGGAGCCACTTTCCCTTGCTCCCGGCGCTCCTGCTTGACGCGACGCACCCACGATTCGCTCACCCTGAACAGGAGCGCCACCTCGCGAGTTCCCTTCCCCTCGTCGCACGCCGCAAGCACTTCCGCCCGCCGTTCCTTCGAGTAAATCATCGGCTCCTCCTAAGTGAGTTGCCGAGTTTACCTACATCTCCAAAAGGGCGCTAGCCCTAGGGGAAGAACGCTCTA
>JAGQOU010000284.1 GCA_020427145.1 Planctomycetales bacterium
GATCGGCGAGGGCGGCATGGGCGTCGTCTACAAAGCGCGGCAACGCGGGCTGAACCGCATCGTGGCGGTGAAGATGATCCTCCGCGGCGAGTTCTCCACGCCGCAGGAACGCGATCGATTTCGCGTCGAGGCCGAGGCTGCGGCCAGGCTCCGCCACCCGAACATCGTGGTGGTCCACGAACTCGGGACGCGCGACGATCAGGACTTCTTCTCGATGGAATACATCGAGGGGCGCAGTCTGGCCGACCTGCTGCGGCAGGGTCCGCTGCCGCCGATGTTGGCGGCCAACTACGTGCGTCAGGCCGCTGCGGCGATCGCGTACGCTCACCTGCACGGCGTGCTGCATCGCGACGTGAAACCGTCGAACGTGCTCATCGATGCCGAGGGGACCGCCCGGGTGACCGACTTCGGCCTCGCGAAGCGCATCGACCAGACTGACGCGCTGACGCTGACGGGGCAATTGGTGGGGACGCCCGCCTACATGGCGCCCGAGCAGATCTCTCGTGCCGCGGGAGAAGTCGGTCCGGCGAGCGACGTGTACGCCCTGGGGGCGTTGTTGTACGAGTCGCTCACCGGGCGGCCGCCGTTTTGCGGGGCGACGCAGGTCGAGACGCTCTTGGCGGCGCTCGACGGCGATCCCGTCTTGCCGCGGCAGATCGTGCCGACAATTCCCGGCGACTTGGAGTTGATCGCGCTGAAGTGCCTGGAGAAGAATCCGCGCGATCGATACGCTTCGGCCAACGCCGTGGCGCAAGACTTGGAGCGCTTCATCCAGGGCGAGTCGTTGAGCGTGACCACGCCAAACCGGTTGGAGCGGCTGGTGCGTGCGCTGGAGCGAAGCCGGTTCGATCGCGAAGTGTACGAGGCGGCGCGATTCGTCGCCTTCTCGGCTTGGATCGCCCTGACGACGCACGCGGCGATTTTTCTGCATGCCCAGATCGGCTCGGCGCATCCCTTGGCGATCGTCGTGGCGATTCGCGCGGCGGAAATCGGGGCCATGCTGGCCGTGTTCTGGCCGCGACGCAAGGATTGGTTCCCCCCCCGCGGCGCCGCGGCCCGGCAGCTGTGGTCGATGTGGTTGGGCTACCTCACGGCCTCCAGCACGCTGCTGATCGTCGACTACGCGCAGGCTCCGGCCGGCCAGCCGTACTACAGCCTGCATGCCTATCCGGCGATGGCCGTGCTCAGCAGCCTGGCGTTCTGGGTGCTGGGCAGCACGTACTGGGGTTACTGTTACGTGATGGGCGGCTTCTTCTTGGCGGCGGCGGTGGCGATGCCGTTGTGGCTGCCCGGCGGCCCGCTGGTGTTTGGCATCGCCTGGGGCGCCTGTCTGTGGCTGCTCGGGCAGCGACTGCGGCGCGTGACGATCGCGGTCGACGAGTCGATGATCGGCGTCCCGGCGGAACCGGTGCGCGAAAACGCCAAGTGACGCGGCCACGGCCGCGGCTTTTGCGTCCCCATTCGGCGGGCATTTGCAACGTTCGGTGAGAAAATCCGGCGCGGGCGAGTCGCTCTAACCTGTGTGCTAGCAAGACCTTTTCGCGAATCGCTCGGCGACCGGTCGCACTTTTCTGGTGGGAGCGCGCAGATTTGGCCCGGAACCGGCTCTGAAAAAGTGGAGCCAGTCCTCCATACAGCTGGCGAGCGATCGCGAGACGCACAGCGGCCGACTGGCTCCTGACTGCACATCTTTCTTCAAATCGAGGGCGTCGTCGTGGCCATCAAGATGCGATGCAATTGCGGGCGCGCGCTGCTCGCGCCGGAGAACTTTGCGGGCGCGACCGGTTACTGCCCCAGTTGCGGCCAAATGGTCGTTGTTCCCCCAGAGACCGCCGTCGACGACGAGGCGGCGTTTCGCGACGTCGAGGCGCTGCCCATTCGCGAGTTTCTCGACCCGCCGCGCGAGACTCTTTTCGAATCCAATGCCGCGAATCCGACCCCGGCGTCGACGCCCGTGTTGCGGCGGATGTTCGAAGCGTTGCTCGACCCGCGCGCCATCCAGTGGATGCTGATGATCGGCGGCGGGTTGTGCGTGCTGGGCATCATCGTGTGGCTGGTCAGCAAGGGGGTCTTTGAAAACAAGCTGGTGCTCGCCGCGGTGCTCGGCGCCGGCACGCTCGCCATTCTGGGCGGCGGCTGGTACACCGCTTTGCGAACCCGGTTCCGCGTGGCGGGCCAGGCGCTCACCTTCCTGGGCTGCGTGGTGGCTCCACTGAACCTGTGGTTCTATCACGCCCAGGGGCTCGCAACCGTCGACAACCATCTGTGGATTGGCGGCGTCGTGTGCTGTTTGCTGTATGCGTTCACCGTGCGGGCGCTGCGCGATCCGCTGTTCATGTACGCTTGCGAAGCGGGCGTCACGCTCACCGCGCTGTTGCTGCTGGCCGATTTGGGAAAGATCGTCGACGCCCCGTGGCTGAGCCTGTTTCTGACCGCGCTGGGATTGATTTCCATTCACGCCGAACGCGCGTTTTCGCCGGCCGAGAACGCGGAGTTTCCGCGGCGACGCTACGGGCTGCCGTTGTTCTGGTCGGGGCACGCCCAGATGGGCATCGGGCTGGCGATCCTGTTGGGGTCGCAGTTGCTGGGTTGGCTGCGCGAGCCGGCTGCCGCGCTGTGGGGCATTCAGTTCGACGGCAATTTGCTGACCGAGCGGCACATGGTCGCGGCTGCCGTGTGGTGGGCGGCAGCCTATGCGTATCTCTATTCCGACTTCGTCGTGCGGCGGATCGGCGTCTACGTGGCGCTGGCGGCCGCCGCGCTGGTGATGGCCGAAGCCACGCTGCTGCTGGGCTTCGACGTGCCGACCGAGGTCATCCTCGCGGCGATGGCGCTCACGTCGGTGGGCATCAACGTGGCGCAAAACCGTTGGGGCGGCACATATCCGCGGCTGGAACGCTGGGTGCCGCCGCTGGGGTGGGTGCTGGGCACCGTGCCCGTGGTGTGGGGAACCGTGCTGCACATGCGGGCCACGTGGCCGCAACTTCAGAACGCCGACTGGCAACGCTCGACCGACGGCTGGTTTGTCGGCGTCATGCTGATCACGGCCGTGTGCAATCGCGTCTCCGCGTGGCTGGTCCGCGAGCGCGACCCGAAGTCGTCGGGCGCGTACATCGTGCTGAGCGGTCTGTCGCTGGTCGTCGCGGCCGCCGGGTGGCTGCGGGTGCTGGGGCTCACCGCGTGGGGTGATCAGGCGCCGTGGCTGATGGTGATTCCCATTGGGTATCTTATCGCCTCGCGGTTGTGGCGCGGGCATTCGGCCGAGCGGCCGTTGTACTGGGTCGCCCAAGGCTCCGCCGCGGCCATCATGCTGCATGTCCTCGCCTCGGCATTTGCCGATCTCCATTCGATCGCCCCGCAAGCAGGCCTCGCCGGCACGTTGAAGTTGGCGCTGGTGTTCGTCGAGGCGACCGCCTTCTACGGCCTGGCGACGGCCTTGCATCGTCGCAGCGTCAACCTGCATCTGGCCGCCGTTGCGGCGTGCGGCGCGATTTGGCAAATCATGGGTTACCTCGGCGTGAATCCGGCCTACTACACCATGTTGTATGCCGGGCTCGGCGTGGTGCTGCTGGCGGCAAGCCGGCTCATGGGGCTCGAAAAGACGACCGTCTACCGACAGGGCGCTGCGCAAGGCGTGGCCGTCCGCGGCGCCGGGCTGGCGGCTTATCAAATGGGCAACGCGATTGTCTGCGTCGCCCTGTTGGCGGCGTTCATGCAGGGGCTGGCTGGACTCGCCTCGCGCACCGTCGACTGGACGCCCCTGCTTGCGTTGCTGGCCACCGTGGGCGCGGGGGCTGCGGCGACGGTGGTCGTGCCCACCGCGTCTTGGCGGCGGTTCTACGCGGTGGGCACCGTGGCGCTGGCCGCGGTGACCTTCCTGCGACTCAACCTGATGCTGGACCTGTCGGGATGGCAGAAGCTGGAAATCTTCTGCGTGGCGGTCGGGTTGGCCATGCTCGCAGGCAGCCATGTGGCCATGTTCCGCGAGAGCGACGGTCGCCGCGACGAGACGGTAAGCATGGGCCTGGGGATCGGCAGCCTGCTGGCGAGTGCGCCGCTGCTGATTGCGGTGCTGTATCACCGCTGGGCCCTCGGCGCGCCGTCGCTGTATGACGAGCTGGCGCTGCTGAGCATCACGATCGCGATGACTGTCACCGGCGCTGCGTGGCAAATCAAGGCCAGCACGCTATTGGGCGGCGGCGCCTTGGTGATTTATCTGGCTGTGTTGGTCTGCTCGCTCGCTTATCATCCCCAGGTCGCGATTGGCGTGTACCTGGCCGCGGGCGGAGCCATTGTGTTTGCGATCGGCGTCGCCTTGAGCGTCTATCGCGAGAAGCTGCTGCAACTCCCCGAGCGGGCCGCGCGGCGCGAGGGTGTGTTTCGCATTCTGAACTGGCGGTAAACGACAGTTGGCCGAGATCCCCCTCCCTCCCAGAGAGGGCCCGGAGGAGCATCGGCCGACGATGGAAGAATCTCCTGAACGGGACTCACGGAATCCCTCCCCCAGCCCCTCCCTGCGAGGGAGGGGGGCATTGAACCAAGGTCACGTCGCGGCCCAATTCCCAACACGCGAAGGTGAATTCCCTGATGACTGTTGCCGAATCATCTGCCGAAATTCCAATCGCCGCCTCACAGGCAGCCGCGGGACGGATTCCGCTGTGGGTGAAAGTCGCCTACACGGCGTTTGTCGCGGTGCTCGTGCCGTACTACCTGAAGACCTACGGCCCCACCAATTTCCTGTACTTCTGCGACGTGGCGCTGTTGATGACGGTGGCGGCGCTGTGGTTGGAGAGTTCGCTGTTGGCGTCGCTGGCGGCCGTGGGAATCCTGATTCCGCAAACGTTGTGGGTGGCCGATTTTCTCGGCGCCGCCGTGGGGCGACCGCTCACGGGGATGACGGCTTACATGTTCGACGATCAGCTCTCGCTGTTCGCGCGGGGGCTGTCGTTCTTTCACTTCTGGTTGCCATTTCTGCTGCTGTGGACCGTGTGGCGTTTGGGCTACGACCGCCGGGCGCTCGCCGGGTGGACGCTGCTGGCCTGGGGTCTGCAGCTGATCTGTTTCTTCGCGATGCCCGCCCCGCCGGCGCCGGCCGACAATCCCAACGTGCCGGTGAATATCAACTACGTCTACGGTTTCAACGAAGCCGGGCCGCAAACCTGGATGGCGCCCGGCGCGTTCCTGGCGCTGATGATGGCGGGCTTGCCGCTGCTAATCTTCCTGCCGACGCACGCCGCTCTGAGTTGGGCGTTCGCCCCGCGGCACGCGGAGTTCTTGTCCGCAACTCTCACTTCGAGGGGGACCTAATCATGTTTCGCAAAACTCTCTTCGCCGCCGCGGCGATCGTCGCGGCCTCTGCCGTCGCGGTCGGCGTTGTCTCGCATTCGCGGGCACAACAGCCGACCGAGAAGAACTCCCCGCCCGCGCCTCCGACGGCTTGGACGCTCGAGCAGGCTCGCGAGCACCTTCGCTTCTACCCGCGCGATGCGTACGTGCAATATGTCGCGCTGCAGCTGGCTCGCAATGAGGGCCAGCTGGGCGAGGTGTCTGACGAGATCTGGCGTCGCATGCCGCGGCAAGATCGCTGGTCGCAGCGGCGCGATCAGGTCAACCTGTTCAGTCTGTTCTCGGGCCAACTGGCGGTGCAGGAGAGCCTGCAGTTGGACGCTATGGCGCCCCCGCCGGACGAGCCCGGCCAACAACTGCCCCGCGGCGCGATCGTACGCCAAGGCCCGCTGCCGTTGGGGCAGCCCGCCGGCCCACGCGCGGCCAAGCCGGGCGAAACCGTCGCCGTGGCCGACCTGCAGGGCCCCACGGTCAAGAGTCATCCCTGGCACGAAATGCTGGGCGACCTTCAGCCCCAGGTGACCGGGCTCGCCCTGGACGTCCCCGACGATGTGTTCTTCATCAGCTTCCACTCGGTCGGCAAGTTGCTGGAAGGCGCCGAGTTGGCCAATCAGTGGGGCGCCCACGCCTTTGCCCAGGCCAACCATTCGGCTCAAACGCAACTGGTCACCGAGCGGCTGCTCACGCAACTGGCCGTCGAGGTGAAGCCGGAACTGCAGGCGCTCTACAACGCGGCGGTCGCCGAAACGGCCATCGTCGGCAGCGACCTGTTCTTCCGCGAGGGCAGCGACGTGACGCTGCTGTTCCGCACCCGCCAGGACCAAGCCTTTCGTTTGGTCATGGACCGCATGCTGGTCAACGCCGAGCAATCGCGGGCCGACGCCGAGCGGACCTCGGGGCAGTATCTCGACGTTCCCTACACGGCGGTCACGACGCCCGATCGACAGATCAGCGTCTACTCTGCGTACCCCGAGACGAATCTGCATGTCCGCAGCAACTCGCTCGCTGGCCTGCAGCGCGTGTTGGCGGCGGTGAAAGGCCGCGATGCCGAGGGCGCCGCGGTGGTGCGACTCGGCGAGACGGACGAGTTTCGCTATGTGCGTTCGCTGTTGCCCGAAGGCGCCGCGGAAGAGGACGGCTTCATTTACCTGTCCGACCCGTTCGTGCGGCGACTGATGAGCCCGCAAGTGCGGCTCACCGAGCGGCGGCGTTTGCTTTGCTACAACCACCTGCGAATGATCGGCCACGCGGCGCTGCTGCATCGCACGCAGACCGGCGAACTCGCCCCGTCGCTGGCCGAGTTGGCCGAGTCCGGCTGCGCCCCCGGCGAGTTCGGGGGCGGCGCGTTCGCGTGTCCTGACGGCGGCGAGTACTCGCTGGCCGCCGACGGCCTGACCGGCGTCTGCACGCACCATGGCTATGCGGGCAATCTCACCCCCTGCCTGGAGGCGGAGGCAGAGCATGTCACCGAGGCCGAGGCGGACGCCTACCGGCAGTTCGTTGAAGAGTACAGCCGGTTCTGGCGGCGGTTTTTCGACCCGATCGCGATTCGCGTGCAGATCACGCCAGAGCGCCTGCGGGCCGAGACGCTCGTGCTGCCGCTGATCGACAACACCGTTTACTCCAGCTTGGCTCGGGCGCTGGGCGACGCACCCGAGGCGCTCGATGCGCTGCCCGTGCCCGACAGCAATATCTTCAGCGTCGCCCTGCGGTTCGACAAACTGCAGTTGCTTGCAGACATGGGATTGGATGAGCTATTGGACGTCGACGATGCGCGCCGCGAGGAATGGGCGGCGCAAAAGCAGACCAACGAGACGATGAACTCGATGCGTTGGATTCTGCTGAGCATGTTGAATTACGAGTCGACGACGCGCGGCTTGCCGGCGCCGGATAACAAGGGGCTCAGTTGGCGCGTGCATCTGCTGCCCTACCTGGAGTCGCAAGAACTTTACGCGAAGTTCCACCTCGACGAGCCGTGGGATAGCCCGCACAACCGCCCGCTCATTGCGCAGATTCCCGCTGCGCTGCGGCCCGAAAACGACGCGCTGGCGGCTCAGGGCAAGACCAAGTTCGTGCTCCCCCGCGGCGCCGGGACGCTGTTCCAAGACGCCGACAAAAAGGTCCAGTTGCGTACCGTACGCGACGGGCTGTCGAACACCATCGCGTTGCTGGAAGTCGACGACGAGCACGCCGTGATCTGGACCAAACCGGAGGACTTCGAACCCTCGCCGGCCGACGTGCAGCGCGATCTGCAGAGCCACGCGCCGGGCGGCTTTTTGGTCGGCATGGGCGACGGCAGCGTGCGGACCCTCTCGGCCAGCATCGAGCCGGCGGCCATGACCGCGTTGCTCTCGCGAGCCGGCGGCGAAATCGTGCCCCCCGACGCGTTTGCCAACAGCGACCAATTCGCCAACCAACGACGACGGCCACGGCCACTCCCGCCCGAAACGGCCGCCTTGTTCGACAGCCTCAACGCGGGGCAAACGCTTGCCCATGGAATTGGCAACCAGATCGGATTGCACCTGTGCGACGCCGACCCGACGATCGACCTGGCGCTGCCGCGTTTTCTCGGGATGGCGCTCGGGTCCGGCGGCGGCGTATTTGACGACGAACTGCTGTTTATCGTGCCGATGCTCAGCGCGATCAACGGACCGGTGTACGTGTCGATTCCCGTGCAGGACCGGGCGATCGTCGACGACTTCCTCCAGCGGTTCGATCGGTATCTCGCTGCTGAAGTCGTGGGCGACGACGGGGGCGGTTGGTTCCGCTTGGAACGAACGACCTACCACCTGGAAGACCTCGCCAGCGGCGAGCCGGTGCGGGCGTTCACGGTGGCCCTCGGGCCAATCAAGTGGCGATTCTTCTGGAGCCGGATTGACGACGCAGTGTACGTCGCCAGCAAACGGGCCGTGTTGCAGGAGATCGCCGACGCGGCGGCCCGGCAACGCAGCGAGGGTCCCGCGGCGGCCGCCGACGACCCGGGCAACGTGCCGGCTCACGCGCTGGCGAGAATTCGACCGCAGCACTGGAACCAGGTGCTCGACGCGTACCGCCTCGGTTGGGAGGAGAACCACCGCGAGGCCTGCCTGAACAACCTGGGGCCGCTCGCGGCCTTGAACCGCGCGGTGCGCGAGCGACGTTTCAGTACCGACTCGCGGGAGTTGGACCAGCTCGCAGAGCGGGTGTACGACGTGCAGTACTACTGTCCCGACGGCGGCGTCTATCTGCCGACAGACGATGGTCGCTCCGTCGCGTGCAGCATTCACGGCACGATGCAGCATCCCAAGCAACCCGATCGGCCGGCCAGCGACAGCGCACTCGGTCGGCAGTTGGCGCAATTTCGGGATTTGAGCGTCCGGCTCACGTTCCTGGAGGACGGCCTGCACGCGGTCGTGACGCTGCAGCGCCAACCCGCGGAAGGGGTCGGCTCGGCGCCAACTCCATAGGCTGTCCGCGCCGGCGGCTTGCACAACGCGCCAGAAGCGTAGAGTAAGCCAACGGATCGATCGTCAATTGAAATGACGCGTGTCGCAGCGATGTTGCGGCACGCGTCGTTTTGGTAGTCGGGCCTCACGTGTGCGCGCCCGACGACGGCTTCCTGCACGATGGCAGCGCAGCGTCGTCACGCGATCGCGCTGTCGCACCGACGGCTACTCCGCCGACTCTTCCTCGCCCCGATCAACGTCCTCGATGGCGTTGACGGCCAACGTGATGAGATACTCCAACGGGCAAGGGCACTGGCTCGTGACGGCGTTTGGGCAGTGCGTGCAGATTTCTTCGTGAAACTCTTCGATGTACGGATCGATGCGGGCCGACTTCATCTGCTGCACGACCTCGACCAGCTGATCGAGATGCAACTCGATCCCGCACCGCTTGCCCTGCGGCGCGCAGGGCGGGCCGAGCGGCGGGCGTTCGGGGCAATGAATGCAAACCTGTTCGCGAATTGCGGTTCGGTACTTTTCCAGGGTGTCAGCGGCGGGCATGGGGGCCTCCTTCTTGCGGCGGGACGCGATCGTCGCCTCCGGCGACTTCGCCGGCGACGCGGCGTCCCAAGTAAACTGCGGCAATTCCTGCGCCCCCCGGCGGTCCGCGGTTTGCACCTGACTTGCACCGCGACAAAACGGGTCCGCGGCACGCCAGCGCGGCGCTTTGGCGGCGCTCCGCCGCACAGTTTCGTGTCGCGACAGCACACTGACGTGAGCTGCGGACGGAGGCGTTCGCGGATTCACAATCGTGTTTTGCAACCGGGAGAATCGAAATGGGCGGTCGACGCGTGACGTGGTTGGACTGCATCGTGATCGCCTGGGCGATCACCGGCGGCGGCGCCTGTTTCGCCCAGCCGGGACCCGGCGGCGGGCGGGGATTTCGCGGCGGGGGCGGCGACCCGACCTTTGCGGCGGATCGCGACCTGTTCCACGAACTGCTGGCGGAGCACGGGAAAATCACTCGCGAAGTCACGCTGCTGGACAACGGCGTCGCGACCGTCACCGAGTCGACCGACCCCGCCATTGCCGCCAAACTGCAAGAGCACGTCGCGGCGATGCACGACAGGCTCGTCGAGGGCCGGCCGATTCGCATGCGCGATCCGCTGTTTGCCGAGTTGTTTCGGCACGCCGAGCAGGTCTCGCTCGCCTACGAATCGACCCCCGCCGGGGTGCGCGTGACGGAGACCTCCGACGACCCGTACGTCGTGCAGCTCATTCAGGCGCATGCGCGGGTTGTCTCCGGGTTTGCCGAGCGCGGCTTTGAGGAGGCGCGGCTCAACCACGACGTGCCGGCGCCCGACGCGTCGGCGCCCGTGCCGCCGTCGGCGGATGCATCGCCGTCGACGGATGCATCGCCGCTCGACAAGACCGCGCTGGCGGCTCTGCAGCGCACGTACGCGCAACTCGATCGGCAGTTCATCCCCGCGCTGGCGTTCACCGATCGCGGCGCGGCTGTGCCAGCGCAAAAGGCCGTCGCACGATTGCGCAAGACGGCCGCCGAACTCGCATCACAGGCCCCGGCTGCTGTGACCGCCCGCCCCGAGTGGGCCGCCGCGCTCGCCGACGTGACGGCGCGCTGCGACAAGGCCCAGCAGCTGATCGCCGCCGGCGACGTGAAAGCCGCCCATGAGCACTTGGAGCCGATTCGCGGACTGTTCGTCGCTCAGCGCCGCGATTGGGGCGTGCCGTACGCTCTCGACGTGCTGGCCGCGTATCACGACGCCATGGAAGCGCTCGTCAAGCCGGCCGCCGTGGCGCTGGCCGCCGGCGACGTTTACAACGCCGACGATTTGCTGCGCTGCCGAGCCCAAGCCATCACGGCCGCCGCCGCGTGGGCGCGGGTCGAGCAGACCGACTTCGATCGGGCGTATCTCGGCCTCACCAAGGACGACCTGGCGGGCATCGACGAGGCGCTGGCCGCGGAACGCGACGAGTTGGCGGCGCTCAACCGGGCGCTGCGCAACGGCGACGCGCAGGAGGTGATGACAACCGCCAAGGCGCTCAAGCCGCACTTTGCGCGGATCTACATGACGTTTGGCGACTTCCCCAAGGCGCCGCAGTGACGGCGATGCACAAGTCGCCGAGGGCACAGCGGGGGTGGCTGGGGACGAGCGGAGCGAGCCCCCAGGACGTCATGGCTGGCTTCGCTTCAACTGGGGGCGCCGCTGCGCCGCGTCCGCAGCTTTGCGAAGCGCAAACGAGCCGCTACTCGTCGTCGTCGCCGCTGGCGCCAATGCGATCTTTGCCGACCCACTTGCGCAGCGCCTCGGGCACGGTGATCGAGCCGTCGGCTTGCTGGTAGTTTTCCAGGATCGCGATCAGCGCCCGGCTAATCGCCACGGCGGTGCCGTTGAGAGTGTGGACGAAGTTGGTCCCCTTCTCGCCCTTGGTCTTGTAGCGAATGTTCAGCCGGCGGGCCTGGTAGTCGGTGCAATTGCTGGTGCTGGTCACCTCGCCGTAGTCGCCCCCCTGGCCGCGGCCCGGCATCCAGGCTTCCAGGTCGAACTTGCGATACGCCGGCCCGCCCAGGTCGCCGGTGGCGATGTCGAGCACGCGGTAGGCGAGCCCCAGGCCGTCGAAGATCTTGCACTCCAGGTCGCAGAGGTGCTGGTGCATCGCGTCGCTGTCTTCGGGACGCGTGAACGCAAACATTTCGACCTTGGTGAACTGATGCACCCGGTAGAGCCCGCGGGTCGCGCGACCGGCGGCGCCCGCTTCGGTGCGGAAGCAATGGCTGATGCCGCACAACTTGATCGGCAACTCGTCCGCATCGATCACCTCGCCGGAGTAGAGCCCGCCGAGCGTGATTTCGGCCGTGGCCACCAGGTTGAGGTCGAAGTTCTCCACGCTGTAAATCTGCGTCTCGGGTCCCCGCGGGATGAAGCCGACGCCCGAGACGATGTCGCCGCGCGCCAGGTCGGGCGTGATGACCGGCGTGAAACCCTCCTTCACCAGCAGCTCGATTGCGTACTGCTGCAGCGCCAATTCCAGCAGCGCCCCTTCGTTTCGCAAGAAGTAGAACCCGTGGCCGGCGACGCGGGCGCCCCCTTCCAGGTCCAGCAGGTCGTGCTGCTGGGCGAGTTCCACGTGGTCGAGCACCGGAAACGAGAACCGCCGCGTTTGCGTGGGACCCTTGCGCAACTCGCGGCTGGCGTCTTCGCCGCCGCTGGGCACGTCGGGGTGCGTCATGTTCGGCAGGCTGCGGTAAATCGCGCCCGCCTCGGCGGCAATCCGGTCGTGCTCGGCTTGGAGGGCGTCCTTTTGCTCGCGCAGTTGGCGCCCCTCTTCCTTGCGCGCCTCGCGCTCGGCGTCGTCGGCCGCTTTGCCGATCGACTTGCTCACGACGTTCGCCTGTCGGGAAATCTCCTCGACCTGCTGCTGCAGCTCGCGACATTGCGTCTCCAGCTGCACGTACCGCGAGATATCGGCCTTCACGCCCCGGCGCTGACAGTTGAGCTGCACGGCGTCGGCGTTTTCGAGAATGAAGCGTTTGTCGAGCATAGTTGGAAATGCTGGGGAACGAGTTGGATTTTACCGCCGAGTACGCGGCGTGCGATGAGGAAGAAGATTCGGCTTTGAGTGATGCAACCCGAGGATCGAGTGGCTGTTCCTCGGGACCATGCCGCGACGAACGCCGCAGCGGGGGCATTGACTCGTTGTTTCTAATTCACTGACTCTCTCAGCGCCCTGTGCGTCCTCGGTGGTGAACGAATTTGCGACTACGCTTTGATCGTCGCCAGCTCCTGCCACAGCGCCGCGCTGGCGGCGATGCCGCGGCGGTAGTCGGCGAGCGAGAATTTCTCGTTGGGGCTGTGCGGGTTGTCGTCGTTTTGGCCCCAGCCCAGCAGCAGCACGTCGGCGTCCAGCGTTTGGGCAAACGTGTTAACGATCGGGATCGAGCCCCCTTCGCGGATGAAGACCGGGCGGCGGCCGAAGCCCGATTCGATCGCCCGCGCCGCAGCCTGCAAATACGGGCTATCCAGCGGCATCACCACGCCGGGGGCGCCGTGGAACTCGTGCAGGTCCATCGTGATTCCCGGGGGCAGCAACTCGGCGAGCCGTTGTTTCAGGCCCGCGGCAATCTTCGCCGGGTCCTGGTTGGGCACCAACCGGAAGCTCAACTTGGCGCTCGCCCGCGCGGGGAGCACGGTCTTGGCCCCGGCGCCTTGGTACCCGCTGGTCAGGCCGTTGACGTCGAAACTGGGGCGCGCCCAGCGCCGCTCGAGCGTGGTGAAGCCCGCTTCGCCGGCGAGTTTGTCGACGCCCAGTTGCTTGGCAAACGCGGGCTCGTTGAACGGCAGCGCCGCGAACTCCGCCCGTTCGGCGTCGGCCAGCGGCGCCACGTCGTCGTAAAAGCCCGGCACGAGCACGCGGCCGTCGGCGTCCACGAGCCCTGCGAGCATCTTCGCCAGCGCAATCGCCGGGTTCGCCACCGCGCCGCCGAACACGCCGGAATGCAAATCCTGCGACGGGCCGGTCAGCTTCAGCTCGAAGTAGGTGATCCCGCGCAGGCCGTAGGTGATGGCCGGCACGTCGGGGGCGAACTGGGCCGTGTCGCTGACCACCACGCAATCGCAGGCGAGCCGCTCCTTGTTCTCCGCCAGGAACGCTTCGAGGTGTTCGCTGCCGACCTCTTCCTCGCCCTCGATTAGCAGCTTGACCTGCAGCGGCAGCTTGCCAACCGTCTCGAGCCACGCCTGCACGCTCTTCACATGCGTGAGCATCTGCCCCTTGTCGTCGGTGGCGCCGCGGGCGAAGACCTTGCCGTCGCGCACGGTCGGTTCGAACGCGGGGGTGATCCACTCGTCCAGCGGATCGGGCGGCTGCACGTCGTAGTGGCCGTAGACGAGAAGCGTCGGCGCGCCCGGCGCGTGGAGCCAGTCGGCGTAGACGACCGGGTGGCGCGCCGTGGGCAGAACCTGCACATGGTCCATGCCCGCCTGGGTCAA
>JAGQOU010000011.1 GCA_020427145.1 Planctomycetales bacterium
CGGCTGGAAGCTGGGTCTCAAGGCGTTGGCGATTTACCGCGATGGTTCGAAGGAGAGCCAGCCGCTGTCCACCAGCACCGAGGGGGACAAGGCCAAGGACAAGGAAGCCGCCGCGCTGGCCGGCAAGCCGCGTCGCGAACGGCTGCCCGACACGCGGGCTTCGCTCACGCACAAGTTCAACGTGAGCGGCCACGAGGGCTACATCACCGTGGGTCTGTACCCCGACGGTCGGCCCGGCGAGCTGTTTATCACCATGGCTAAGGAAGGCAGCACGGTGGGCGGGTTGATGGACGCCTTCGGCACGGCGGTGTCGATGAGCTTGCAGTACGGCGTGCCGCTGCAAGATTACGTCCGCAAGTTCAGCCACATGCGGTTCGAGCCGCAGGGCTTTACCAAGAACCCGGACATCCGCATCGCCAAGAGCCTTATCGACTACATCTTCCGTTGGCTGGGGATGCAGTTCCTGCCGGGATACAAGGAGGCGAGCCTGGGCATCGATCCAGACGTCGGCGGGGGAGCCGGGTCGTCGTCGACCGGCGAGGGCAAGGGAGACGCCCCGTTCTCTGAGTCCAAGCCCGTCGCCAAGAAGGACGGCGGGCAACTGAAGGGGCAAGAAGCCAGCGGTCAGGTCGCGACGAAGTCGACGACAGTTGGCAACAGCGGCCCCGCCGCCAGCCCCCAAGCCGGCGTCAACGGCAAACACGCCAATGGGCACGCCAACGGCACGAACGGTTACAGCAACGGTCACGGCGGCTCCGTCAAACTGACCGACGCGGCGACCAAGGCGCTGTACGGCCCGAAATTGCTGGAGCGCGCCGGCGTGATGATCAAGCCGGAAGCCGGCGGCGGCAACGCCCGCAGCGAGCAGTTTGCCGGGTTCCAGACCGACGCCCCCAGTTGCGACAACTGCGGCGCCATCACGGTCCGCAACGGCAACTGCTACCTGTGCCACAACTGCGGCAACAGCATGGGGTGTTCGTAATGGATGCGGCCCCCGGTCATTCGCGATTTAGCCCCCGGTCACTGACCGGGGGCTAAGTACATCGTTTCGCACAATGGCTGCCCGTTGCAGGACGCCCAGGGCATTGACGCCCGCGGGCAGCCGTTTTCCAAAACGCCGGGGCCTACCCCAAACAATCCGGGTGACAACGGACAACGCCGTCGAGACCGCCGCAGGGCGGGCTCGGCGGCGTTTTTTTGCGTTACGGTCGCTTTGTCGCCCGGGCGGCTGCGCAACGTGTATTCTGCCGATTATCGTGCAATTCTGCCAATTCGCGGCATTTTCGAGTGCGCCCCGCCGGCAGCGGCGTCCTAGTGGGTGTTGGCCGCCTGCGTGGAGAGTTGCGATTGAACGACGATGCTCAACTGGTTCTGTCGCTGCTCGCCGAGCAGGGCTCGCGATTGCAGGCTTTGCTGTTGCGGATCACGTTGCGCGAGGACGTGGCCGAGGATTTGCTGCAGGAATTGTTCTTGCGGCTCAGTCGCGGCAGCGCCTTGCGGCGGGCCCGCGATCCGGTGGGTTATGCGGTGACGACGGCCACGCGGTTGGCATTTGACTGGCGCCGCTCGCAGCGTCGGCGTCGCGATGCAGCGCCGTTGGTGCAGGAGCCAGTTGCGACGCCGGTAGCGTGCGATCTCCAAGACAGGCAGCAACTTCAATGGGTCCTGATCGCGATTGATCAGTTGCCTCGCCGACAGCGCGACGCGGTTGTGATGCGGTATCTCGAGGAGCGGCCGTACGAGGAGATTGCCGCCGCGCTGGGTGCGTCGGTGCATCACGCGCGAGCTATTTGCTATCGAGGGATCGTCCGTTTGCGCAAGGCGTGCGCCCAGACTTTCGCGACGCCAGTGGAGGACGCTGTCCATGAACCCTAACGAATCGCTTCGTCAGAGGTTGCGAAACCTGGCGTCGTTGCAGCCGAGTGATGCTTCGGTGCAGCGGGCGACGGCAGCCGTGCGGGCGGCGGTGCAACAAGAGTCCTTCAATCAACAAACCAGTTCCCTCGGGAGAATGGTCATGACGCACAAGAAGATTTCACTGGCGGCGGCGATTGGCAGCTTGGCCGTCGTCGCCGCGGCGTGGATGCTGTTGGCCGACCGCGGCGGCGTGGCGTTCGCGCAGGTCGTCGAACAACTCCAGCGCGTGAAGACGGTTCAATATACCGAAACGCGGTCCCATCTACCGCGTCCCGGCAAGCCGGCGGGTCCGACCACCGTCACCAAATACTGGATCCAGGGTCGTTCGCAGCAGCGGCAGGAGATTGTCTCCACCACCAAGGGCGACCCGTTGCCCGAGGGGAGGGCGTGGAGCATCGCGCCCGTGGGGATGGCGTCGGTCAGCAATTTGGTGACGGGAAAAACCGTTTCTCTGGACACGAAAGAGAAGGTCTTCAGCGAAATCAAGGGTTTCCTCTCCATTGACCCCGACACGGGCGAACTGAACGAAACGAAACCGCACCCGATGCCGGAGGTCGATTTTTATCGGCAGATTCGCGACTTTCCGGCCGACGAAGCCGAGCGGCTGCCCGAGCAAACTCTCGACGACCGGAAGGTCGTCGGTTTTCGCACCGTGGAGTCGAACGAACGTCCCGGCGGCGTTGACAGCTGGACGCGCACATACTGGGTCGACGCCGAGTCGAACTTGCCTGTGCAAGTCGAGGTCACGTTTACATCGACTCAACCGACCATGGGCCACTCGAAGTGGGTGCTCAGCGACATCGTGTTCGACGAGCCGCTCGATGAGTCGCTGTTCAGCACCGAGCCGCCGGAGGGCTACACGGTTCGTGAAGAATGAGTTGCGTCGGCCGATGGTGTGGTGGCTGACGGTGGCGTTTGGGGAAACCCTGGACGTGGCGGATGTACGGCGGGTATGGTTCAAGCAGCCGCCGCACGGGCGCTTGCAGGTCAGATTAGGCTTGCTCCGCCCGCGAGCGTCGGCAGGTTTTCCCAACCGCGTTACCCACGAGGGGCGTCGCCGCGCCGACTTCGATGCGTTCCTTTCCGCTTTGCTACACGAGTTCTCCCCGCTCGCTGATTCTTGTGCTCGGTGCGCTGTGCCTGCTGGCCGCGGGTTGCGGGCCCAAGGCGGAACAGGCCGCGGAGGGCGACGCGGCGGTCGCGCCGGCTGAATCGGTCGGCGATGCGGCGGCCGCCAGCAACGGCGAACCGGACGACGCCACGCCCGAAGCCAACGCGGGGCGCGCCGGGGCCGCGGATGCAGGGGAGTCAACTGAATCGCCGACCGAGGAAGCCGCTCCGCCTGAGAGTATGCGCGACATCTTCAATCGCGGCATCGAGGTCGTGCGCGAAACGGGCATCGAGGACGCGGCTCTGGGCGTCGGCGATGACGCGATCGACGGCGAGTTGATTTCCGCCACGGGCGAGGCGGTGTTGCTGAGCGACTTGTGGAAGGAAAAGCCGCTGGTGGTGGTGTGGTATCGCGGCGGGTGGTGCCCGTTCTGCAACGGGCATCTCAAGGAGTTGCAGAAGGCGTTGGATGCGATTGCCGAGGCGGGCGGCCAGGTGGTTGCCATTTCGCCCGAGCTGCCTGAGAGCGCCAGCGAGACGGCGGCCAACAACGACTTGTCTTTCACGCTGCTAACCGACCAGGGCAACGAGCTGGCGCGCAAGTACAACCTGGTGTTCAAGCTGCCGGACTTCGTTGAGCCGATCTACCGCGAGCGGATTCAGTTGGAAAAGTACAACGGCGAGGACAGCTACGAACTGCCGCTGGCGGCCACGTATGTGATCGACGCGGGCGGCAAGATCCGGTACGCGTTTCTCGACGCCGACTACAAACTGCGGGCCGATCCGGAAGAGATTCTCGCGGCGCTCAAATCGCTGTGACGACCGGCAGGAGCGATTTTACCACCTGGCGAGGCGGCCCACGGGAGTGCGAGGCTCTGCCGAGCTTGGGCAGTGTCTTTCAGTGCTGGCTTGTCGGAACCTCGCATTGTTGTTTTCAACCAGCTGCTAATCCCCCGCGAGTTCCTCGACTTCCGCCGGGGTGAGTTGGTGGGTTTGCCCACTGAGCGCCAGGGCATTGGCCGCCACGATGCAGCCGGCGCCGGCGAGCATCCACACGGTCATCGGTTCGCCGATGGCGAAATGGTTCACAGCCAGCGCCGCGGGAAGTTGCAGGTAGGCCAACACGCTGGTGATGCGGATTGGCAGTTCCGTAGTGGCGTGGACCCACAGCAGGTGACCGACCAGCGTGACGACGATGCCCAGGTGAATCAGCATCCAGACGTCGGTGAGATTGCGACCCCACTGGCGGGCCGCCGGGGCGCAGGCCAAAAACACGCACAGGCCGAAGGTGAACTGTCCCCAGGTGCGCACGTTGTGGTCGATTTCGGCGTAGCGCTGGTGCAACAGCGGCAGCACGGCGTAGGCGGTGCCGCACAGGATGCCCAGCAGGAGCCCCAGGCCGAATCGATCGCCGACGGCAGCCGTCTCGCCGGCTGGCAGGCAACACCAGCTGCCAACCATGGCCAGCGCCACGCCGACGGCGGTTCGCCACCCCGGGCGGGGGTGTCCAGCGGCCCACCCGATCAGCGCCAGCTGGACGCCGTAGGTGGAAAAGCCGATGGCGCCGATCGAGGCGCTGGCCAGCTTGATGCTGAGGAAGAACAGCAGCCAATGCACGCCGAAGACGCCGCCGATGGCCGCCAGCGGGGTGAGCGTGGCCAGCGACCAGTCGCGACCCCGGCCGAAGGGCCGATTGCCGGCGAGGGCGAGCACCAGCGTCATTCCCAGGGCAGCCAGCCCGAGTCGGGCAATTCCCAGGGCCACCGAGTCAAAATGGATGGTGCGGATGCACGCCGGCACGGTGCCGAACAGTAGCACTGCGGCCACGCCCTTGAGCAGCGCTGGTTGACGAATGGGCACGAGCAGGCCGGGGCGGGCGGAAATGCGGCAACGGGCGGCGTCGGAGCGGGGGCCGCGGGGCGC
>JAGQOU010000012.1 GCA_020427145.1 Planctomycetales bacterium
GATCGTCCCGGTCGCGGCGGCGGTTGGGACGGCTTCGACGACCGCGCCCGCCGCGGACGCCCACCCGGCGGCGATCGTCCGCCACGACCTGGGGAGCCTGAGTTTGGCGAGCCGGGGCCCGGATTCCGCGGCCCCGCGTTTGGCGGGCCCGGTGGATTTGGCGACCCGCCCCCCCGTGAAGGCGGTTTTGGCCCAGGACGTGGACGCGGCCCCGGGCCCGGCCCGCGCGGCCCCGAGGGACCGCCCCGCGATGATCGCCGCCGACCGCGCCCCGAGCCGCCCCCGCCCGACGACCAATGACGCATGCGCATGCCACGGCTCGGTGAGCTGCGTCGACCGTTGCGGTTCGGGTCGGAGCAAAGCGCAGCCCCCAACGGCGGTGCGTTGAACACGGCGACGGCTGAGGGCCCCGTGTTCGGTCGCACCAGACGCCGCGCGTCAATCGGTGCGCTTTGCGCCGCGTGCGATCAGTCCGCCGGCGTACCCCACCAGGTCGCCCCGTTCGCGGCAGATCGCGTCAAACCGTTCCCACGCGCCGCACTGCATCGCCAACTCCAGCAGCGTCGGGGCATACCGCGATAGCTCGCCCTCGGCAGGGGCCAACTCGGCATACGCCTCCAGCGCCGCCGCCGCGTCACCCGTGCGCGCCAAAAGCACCAGATACGTCTCCAACGCCACCTGCCCGTGCTGCGCCGGATCGACCGCGCGAGCCTGGGTGGCAAAAAACTCGCGGGCCTCGTCCACCTCGCGGCCCAACGTGGCGGCGAACAACAACCGGTGCGCCGCGTACAGCTCCACAAACGGCGGCTCGCCCGGATATTGCAGATCCTCGGGCAGCTGGGCCCCGTATTCGGCCATCTCCAGCGCCTTTTGGACCAGCGTCGGCTCCGTGAGCACCCGCGCATTGCGCACCGTGCTGGCCAAGTGCGAGGGGTCGAGATGATAATCGCCGCCGGCGCGCAGTTGCGGAAACTGATCGAGCAATTCGCGCACCGACAGGTCGGGGGGCGGCGCGCCGGTGAGCCGATTGAGATGTCCGCGGAGGTTGCCCCGCAACTCGCCGTATACGTGCCGCACGAGTACCGCGGCGCAAGCGCGCATATCCGCGGGGGACAGCTGCGTCTGCAAACCATCGAGAGCCGTGATCGCGTTGCACGTGCCATTGCAACCCACCAGCCATGCGAAACCGCGTTCGGGGTCGACCCCCTCGAAGAGCGCCAACTCGATCAACTCATCAAGGTCGTCTTCGCCAGGCGAGATGCGGGAGAGTTTTTCGCGCAGCAGCGTTTTGTCGCCCGTGGGCCGCAGGTAAACCCAGGCCTCCCGCAAGCGCCCCGCTTCGACCAACAGGGCGCCCGCTTCACGGCACGCAGCAAGGTAACCCTGCTCCAACGGTTCGCGTTGCGACTCGTCGACCTCGTCAAACGCGTGCCGCCGCCCCGCGGGCAATCCCAATTCATGCTGCCGCTCGAGCAGCCGCAGGTCGAACAGTCGGTGAAACTCCCCCGCCGCCACCAACGCCCGTGCGGCGCGATCGAACACGGAGGCCGGATCGCCCCCGCCGCGTGCCACCTCGTCGAAATCCATGTCAGCTCCGAACGTCTCGCGATTCACTTTTCACCACAGAGGACGCGGGGGTCGCAGAGAAAACCGCAGACCGCCTTCAATCATAGGGAACATGCAACCGATCGTGAATCGCGCGACAGGCCGTGGGCTGCCAACGCCGCGACCGCCCGCCCTCGCACCGCGTTTTCTGCGTACTCGGTGGTGACGAAACGGCGGCGCAAAAAAAACAGGCCCCGGAGTCGCCCCCGGAGCCTGTGTCGTTCACAAACTGATCCAGCTTCGCGCCGTTTACAGCTCGTAGCCGTAGCGATACTCGGGCTTCACGACCTTCATCAGCGAAGCGTCCGCCGGGGTGATGGTCGCCGCGTCCCACTCGACCTTGCCCGGCTGCCAGACGGCCAGATTGCCCAGCAAAATCGTCTCGGTCAGCGGACCGGAATAATCGACGATATTCGAGACCGGCTTCTTCGAGCGGTCGTGAATGCCGTTGTAGAACTCCTCGACGTGACCCAGTTCCGGGGCCCCCGGGGGCTTCGGATAGTCGACCTCCAGCCAAGGGTCGTCGGTGTTCAACTCGATGCCTGCCTCGGCGTAGTCGCCCGCGGCGTACATCGTGGCCTTGTCGCCGACAATCAGGCAGCCGCTGGCGTTGAGCTTCTTCGACTGGCCGTCGCTGCCGGCGCCTTGCAGGAACTGGGAGTACAACTCCTCCGGCGGCAACTTGGTGCCGTCGTACCAGTACAGCGTGAAGGGAGCCCGCCCGTCGAGTTCGGGAAACTCGAACTTGATCTTCGACCACTCGGGGTAGCTATCCTGGTTGTGCCCCGAGGTCTCGGCCTCGACGCTCACCGGGTCGCGCATGTTGAGGGCCATGAACGGCAGGTTGGTGGTGTGGCAGGCCATGTCGCCCAGGGCGCCAGTGCCAAAGTCCCACCAGCCGCGCCACTTGAAGGTGTGGTACCCCTCGCCGTACGGCCGATACGGCGCCGGGCCGAGCCACGCTTCCCAATTCAACTCGTTGGGAATCGGCTTGGGTTCGGGACGCGCTTCGCCCTGCGGCCAAATCGGTCGGTTGGTCCACACGTGGACTTCGCTGACCTTGCCCAGCTGTCCGGCGCGAATTTGATAGGCCGCCTGGCGCATCGGCTCGAAGGCGGTGAACTGGTTGCCCATCTGGGTCACCACGTCCGCCTCTTTGGCAATCCGCTGCAGCTCGCGGGCTTCCCAAATCGTCTTGGTCAGCGGCTTCTGGCAGTAGACGTGCTTGCCCATCTTCATCGCCTTGCCGGCGATGACCGCGTGGGTGTGATCCGGCGTGCTGACCGTGCAGACGTCGATTTGATCGCCCAAGCAGTCCAACAGCTCGCGGAAGTCGGTGTACTTGTGATCGGTTTTGTAGACCTTGGCCGATTGATCCAGGAACGTGCGATCGACGTCGCACACGGCAAAGATCTTGCCGAACCGCGACGCGTTCTTCACGTCGCTACGGCCCTTGCCGTTGACGCCGAAGCTGGCGATCTGCAGTTGTTCGTTCGGCGATGTGCTTGCCCGCGCGGCTACCCCGCCAGCCGCCCAGAACCCTACGCCGACAGCCGCCGACGTTTTGAGAAAGTCACGGCGCGACGCGCCATTTCGTAGCGAACCCATAGAACTCGATCCTCATCGTTGGGAGAAACCAGCAGACGGGCGCCTGGGCGAACTTGCGGGGGGGCGGTCGCAACCGGGCGTCAGCCAACCTTCAAAAAAGGAGAATGCCAGCAGAGGCGGCCGGCGAAATCTCGGCCGCGACGCGACCGATCCATACTTCACCACTTTACCCGGGTGGGCGGCGCGGAGCAAGCAAGCACGCTCGGCGCGAACCCGCGGGCAGCGTAGACTCGCTCACACGCGATCCCCCCCCGTTCGGCGCCCCGCGGCCCCCGCTCCGACG
>JAGQOU010000285.1 GCA_020427145.1 Planctomycetales bacterium
ACGGACACGACGGCACCTGGGTCGCCCACCCGGGGCTCGTGGCAACGGCCAAGGAAGAGTTTGACGCCGCGATGCCGGCGCCAAACCAGATCGATCGACTCCGCGACGACGTACGGGTCGCCGCGGCCGATCTCTTGGAACCCGCCAGCGGAACGATCACCGAGGCCGGTTTGCGGCTCAACATTCGCGTTGGCGTGCAGTACCTCGAAGCCTGGCTCGGGGGCAACGGCTGCGTGCCTCTCTACAACCTGATGGAAGACGCGGCGACGGCCGAGATCTCGCGGACGCAGGTGTGGCAATGGCTGCGGCACGGCGCTCGGCTCGACGACGGAAGATCTGTCACGCTGTCGCTGTTCCACGAACTGTTCTCCGAGGAACTCGTGCGAATTCGCAGCGAGGTCGGCGAGACTCGCTACCACGAGGGCGAGTTTCTCGCCGCGGCCGAGTTGTTCAAACAGATTATCGAACAGGAGGAATTGGACGAGTTTCTCACTCTGAAAGCGTACGAGCGTCTGCCGTAGGGCGCTGCGCTGACGCATGCCGACAACAGCTTAGGCGCGAGTGGCCGGTGATTGCCGGCGGGGAACGATGGCATATGCGGGCGCCCGCGGCGAACGACTTCGGTTCACTTTTCACATCGATCTCATATCCAGGAGTGCCGAGCAATGAATTCGCAAACATCTCGTGGCGGCGACGCCGCTGCCGGCCGTCGCACTGCCGCCGAAGCGCTCAACCGAGCATGGGCGACGGACCCACGATGGCAAGGAGTGCGGCGCGTTCACTCGGCCGACGCCGTGATTCGCATGCGAGGCACGCTGCCGATCGAGCACTCGATTGCGACCTACACGGCAAAGCGACTGTGGAAGTCGCTCCATGAGCGAGACTACGTGCATGCCTTGGGGGCGATGACTGGCAATCAGGCGGTCGAGCAAGTTGCGGCCGGATTGCAGTCGATTTACCTCAGCGGCTGGCAGGTGGCGGCCGACGCGAACCTGGCGGGTCAGATGTATCCCGACCAGAGCCTGTACCCGGCCAACAGCGTGCCGCAGCTGGTGCGAGCGATCAACAACGCCTTGCATCGCGCCGATCAAATTGCCCAACTGGAGGACGCGCCGGTCGCGGCTGACTGGTATGCGCCAATCATGGCCGACGCCGAGGCGGGATTCGGCGGCCCACTAAACGCCTATGAACTGATGCTGGCGATGATCGAAGCCGGAGCGGCGGGAGTTCATTTCGAGGACCAACTCTCATCGGCCAAGAAATGCGGGCACATGGGGGGCAAGGTCCTGGTGCCGATTCAGGAATTCATCGTGAAACTCTCCGCCGCCCGCATGGCGGCCGACGTGGCCGGCGTTCCGACCGTGCTCTGCGCGCGGACCGACGCCAATGGGGCGCACCTGTTGACGAGCGACGTCGACCCGCGCGATCGGGAATTCCTCACGGGCAATCGCACCGAGGAGGGCTTCTTCGCCATCCGAGGCGGGCTCGACTGCGCGATTCAGCGCGGCCTGGCTTACGCCCCTTATGCCGATCTCATCTGGTGCGAGACGGCGCATCCCGATCTTGACGAAGCCCGACGTTTCGCCGAGGCCGTGCGCGACGAGTACCCCGACCAATTGCTCGCATACAATTGCTCCCCGTCGTTCAACTGGAAGCGGCACCTTGACGACGCGACGATCGCCAAGTTCCAGCGGGAACTCGGCGCTATGGGCTACAAGTACCAGTTCGTCACGCTCGCCGGATTCCATGCGCTGAATCTCAGCATGTTCCGGCTCGCTCTCGATTACCGCGATCGTGGAATGGCGGCCTACTCGGCGCTGCAGCAAGAGGAGTTCGCGCTGGAACATGACCATGGCTATCAAGCCGTCAAGCATCAGAAGTTTGTCGGCGCGGGATTCTTCGACGAGTTGATGACCGCCATGACCGAGGGCCACACGTCGGTGGCCGCCCTGGCGGGTTCAACCGAAGAGGAGCAGTTTGAGGAGTCAACGGCCTGACGCATGTCCGCGACGCCACCTCATTCGCAGTCGCAGGTCACATGGCGGCCGAGTTTGCCGACCGTCGAGGACGCCTCGGTCTCGACAAGTCGACTCGCCAAGGAGACGGCCCGAGTCATAGCGGACGAATTTGCCGCGTATCGGCATGCGTTTCGGGCCGTCACGCAACGCGCCCTGGGACGCTTTCGCCAACAGGATTGGCAAGGCATGGCCGCAGATGCCAAGGAACGGCTTTCGGTCCGGGCGCAGTCGGTCGACGAGATGGTCGCGCAGATTCGCGATCTGCTGGGCAGTCGGTTAGACGACCGGATCGTGTGGGTTGGCGCCAAGGCGGTTTACTCCGGGCTGATCGACCGCCGCGACGATTGGGAACTGGGGGAGACGTTCTTCAATTCCGCAACGCGAAAGATATTCACCACCGTCGGCGTCGACGCGGAGATCGAGTTCGTTCATTCCGACCACGCCGACCCGCCAAAACCCGCCGACGGAGACGTATTTCGACGTTACGGCGCCGAGACGTGGATCGAACTCATTGAACGAATCCTCGACGACCATCCGGAACTGGAACTTTCCGCCGAAGTACGACACCACGGCGCGGTTGCGGCGGGGATGCGAATCGCCGCCCATATGGCCGACTTCAAGATTCAGGCGCCGGTATCCGCGGACGTTGTGTCGGAGCTGTTCTTTCGTGGCGAGCGAGCGTACCTGGTGGGTCGCATCCCGCTCGCCGATCCTGCCGGGACATGGCTCCCGGCGGTGCTCTGCTTTCACCATGCCGATGGCGAACTGATTGTCGACGCGATCTTGCTGACCGAGGCGGACGTCCGGCTACTGTTTAGCTACACGCGGTCGTATTTCCACGTCGACGCGCAGCGTCCGCACGACCTAGTGCAGTTCCTCAAGTCGATCATGCCGCATAAGAGCCGTGCGGAAATCTACATCTCGACGGGGTTCCACAAGCATGGCAAGACGGAGTTGTATCGCCATGCCCTGCGGCATCGCGCCGCTTCAGCGGATCTTTATCAGCAGGCCGAGGGGGCGCGCGGTTTGGTGATGGTTGTGTTCACAATGCCGTCCTATCCGGTCGTGTTTAAGGTGATCAAGGACGCTTGCGAGTATCCCAAGCAGTGTACGCGCCGAGAAGTCATCGATCGTTATCGACTCGTCTTCGAACATGATCGCGCCGGACGGCTTATCGACGCCCAGGAATACGAGTACCTGGCTCTTGACCGCCGACGATTCGCCTCGGAGCTTCTCGACGAGTTGCTGGTCGCGGCGGCAAACTCGGTGAGCGTTGACGCCAATCGCGTCGTGATCAAGCACTGCTATGCCGAGCGACGGGTCACGCCGCTGGACGTCTACGTGCGGCGAGCCGACCCGGTCGCTGCGCAAGCGGCGGTTGTCGACTACGGGCAGGCGATCAAGGACCTGGCGGTCACCAATCTCTTCCCCGGCGACTTGCTGTTGAAGAACTTCGGCGTCACGCGGCAGGGGCGCGTCGTGTTCTACGACTACGACGAGGTGCTCCTACTGACAAAGTGCCGGTTCTATACCCTCCCCGAGCCTCTCGACGACGCGGCCGAGACCGCCGCCGAACCGTGGTTCGGGGTGAGCGACAATGACGTGTATCCCGAGGAGTTCATCCACTTTCTGGGGCTCCGTCCGGAGTTGCGCGACCTGTTTTGCCAACGCCACGGCGATCTGCTGGGGGCTGAATACTGGCGAAGTATTCAGCGGCGACTGCAGCAAGGCGAACTGTTCCATGTGCCGCCATACGCCGAGGGCAATCGTTTGCCGCCGTACATGGCAAGCTGAGAAACACCTGGGACGCGCCTGCGAGTGAATACACAGGCCGCCGCCCTGCTGTGATCGGGCCGCGCGCCCGTTGAGAGCGCTGGCGAACGCCGGTTGAGAGAATTGCGCGGCGTGAGCGCGTCGCGGAGCCTGTTCCTGTCACTCCGACACGCAGCTGGGACAACAACGCTCAATTCGTTTGAATGTTGTCCCTGGCGCCACTATAGTCACGAACAAACGGGGGTGTTACGCTTCGCCGATGAGCCTCGCAACTGCGGGCAATGCGACGTTTATCGCTCCGGCGTGTCTTCGAGGGGACGAGCAGTCTCACTCGCGGCACGCAGTTCGTTTGTTCTTTTCTCAAGGCGGCCTGTGATGTCGAACATCTTTCTGGCGGAAGCGGTCGGTACGGCGATCCTCATCCTGCTCGGCAATGGCGTCGTCGCCAACGTAGCGCTCAAAGCCACGGGCGGTCACCGGGGCGGCTGGATTTGCATTGCAGCCGGGTGGGGTCTGGCCGTGGCGCTGGCGGTCTACTCCGTCGGTCGGATTAGCGGGGCTCATATCAATCCGGCAGTCACCGTGAGCCTGCTTGCGCTGGGCGAGATCAAGGCGTCCGTCGCGCCAGATTACCTGGGCGGGCAGTTTGTCGGCGCGCTCGCGGGCGCCGTGCTCGTGTGGTTGGCATACAAGAAACACTTCGACGCGACCGACGACCCGGCCGCCATACGCAGCTGCTTCTGCACGAGCCCCGCGATTGCGTCGCCTGTATGGAACTTCGTCACCGAGTTTCTCGGCACGGCGATGCTGGTTTTCGGCGTGCTGGCCGTGGGCGCCAACGCCGGTGAAATCTCGGGCGAGCCGCTCGATCTGTCGGCGGCGTTCAGTACCGCGGTCAATCCGCTGCTGGTTGGATTGCTGGTCATGGGGATCGGGCTCTCGCTGGGCGGTCCGACCGGCTACGCAATCAATCCGGCCCGCGATCTCGGGCCTCGCATTATTCACGCCGTCCTGCCAATTCCTCGCAAGGGCGACTCGGACTGGGGCTACGCCTGGACGCCGATTGTCGGACCGCTGGCAGGCGGCGTGGCCGGAGCTTTTCTGTGGCGTAGCATGGGTTTGTGAGCGCTCGGCGCTCCCGCGAATTCTTACCGCTGCTTGACGCTGCCGTGATTTCGCGGCAATTGATTCTCTCCCGGAGACTTCCCGTGTCGCAATTCGTTCTCGCCTTGGACCAGGGCACAACTTCCAGCCGCAGTATTCTGTTCAACCAGCACGGGCATCCCGTGGCCCAGGCGCAGCAGGAATTTCCGCAGATCTTTCCCCAGTCGGGGCATGTGGAACACGATCCGTGGGCGATTTGGAGCTCGCAACTGAAGACCGCCCGCGCGGCACGTCGCAAGTCTGGTCGAGCGGCACACGAGATCGCCGCCATCGGCATCACCAACCAACGTGAAACCGTCGTGCTGTGGGACCGTGCCACCGGCCAGCCGATCGACAACGCCATCGTGTGGCAGAGTCGCATCACCGCGCCGCTGTGCGAAAAACTCCTTCGCGACGGTTGGGAGGAGGCGGTTCGCGAGAAGACCGGGCTCGTCGTCGACGCGTACTTCAGCGGCACCAAGATTCGCTATTTGTTGGACAAGCACAAACTGCGCCGCCGGGCAGCCAAGGGAGAAATCCTGGCGGGCACGATCGATTCCTGGTTGCTGTGGAATCTGACCGGCGGCGCAGTGCATGCCACCGACTTTAGCAACGCCAGCCGCACGATGTTGTTCAACATCCACACGCTCGAGTGGGATCAAGAACTGCTTGATGCACTGCACGTGCCGCGGGAGATGCTGCCGGAGGTGCGCGACTCCAGCGGCTCGTTCGGCGTGACGCTCAAGAAGCATTTGGGCGCGGAGATCCCCATTTGCGGCGTCGCCGGCGATCAACAAGCTGCGACCTTCGGGCAGGCCTGCTTCAAGCCGGGCATGGCGAAGAACACCTACGGCACGGGGTGCTTCATCCTGCTCAACACGGGCGACAAACCGGCAGTCGCGCCGCAAGGGTTGCTCACCACGATTGGTTGGGGGCTCAAGGGCAAGGTCACTTTTTGCCTGGAGGGAGCTGTCTTTATCGGCGGCGCCGC
>JAGQOU010000286.1 GCA_020427145.1 Planctomycetales bacterium
GATGCCGCTGACGATGCTGCCGATGATGCCGACGAAGCCTTGGTCGGTGCCGCAGATGAAGAGGTTGTCGAGGTGCGTGCGGCCGTCGCTTTGTTTCTCGGGGGCGCCGTAGATGGCGCCGTTGTCGTGGCCGGTGAACCGCACGATCGTGGTGGGGGTGAACATGTCGGTGTCGACGACCCACTGGCGGTAGTCCGGGATGAATCGCACGGCCGAGGCGGTGATCGCGTCGTACCAGCGCAGTTTTTCCAGCTGGTAGGTCCGCTCGTCGAGCCCCTGCCAATAGTCGAAGTTGGCGAGCGCCGTGATCCGCATCACGCCGTCGCCCAGCGGCTCTTCGTAGTCAAAGTTGTTGGGGCTGCAGATCACGCCGCTGCGCACGTCGCACGGCTCCGCCGGCGGCGTCCAGTCGAACTGGTCGTGGTCGTTGTAAAACGTGATCGTGCGATCGTGGCCCAACTGTTGCGGTTGGCGGTCGAGCGTGGCGATGGTTTCGCAGAAGCTCAATCGCCCGGGCGAGCGGCTCACTTCCACCGGCGTGCCGTCGTTGCACATTCGCATTGTCTCGCACCAGCCGGCCGACGAGATGACGCGGCGGCCTTCGAGCACTTCGCCGCTGTCGAGGACGACGCGGGTCACGCGGTTGTGTTCCACTTCCAGGCGACTGACGCCGCTGCGCAGTTTGAGTTCGCCCCCCAGGGCGCGGAATTTGCGCACGAGGTGTTTGAGGATCAACCGCACGCCGGCGTAGGGGCGGCCCAGGCCCTCCATAAAGATGCTGCGGAACATGATCGAAAACTGGCCCCAGTCCATATCGTGCTCGCGGGCCGAGCCGTAGAACATGAGCGGGCAGAACAGCATCTCCACGAGCAGCGGTTCGCCAAGCAGCTCGTTGAGCCGCGTGCGGGCCGAGATGGCGGCGTGCTCGTCGGCCAGGTCGTCGTAGTCGATCACCTCGGCTACCAGCCGCTCGAAGTTGTCGACTTCGCTGGGGAACGCGGCGGCGATCTCGCTACGGAGCAGGTCGAGATCGTTGTCGAACCGCAGCCGGGCCGAGGGGAAGGCGATCTCCGAGCCGATCTGCGGCGAGATGGCCAGGTCGTCCCACGACAGCCGCAGTTGTCGCAGCAGCCGCGCGAGCGGGCCCTTGCGCGTTCCCTTGGGCGTGATGTTGGTGAGCGCGTGCAGACCGACGTCGTAGTCGCGTCCTCGCAGCCGGTAGAAGCCGTTGAGGCCGCCGATGGTGGTGTGCCGTTCGAGGATGCACACCCGCTGCTCGTAGTGGGCCAAGCGAATCCCGGCGGCCAAGCCGCTCATCCCCGCGCCGATGATGATGGCGTCGTACATGGGGGGCGCTGCGCGAGGGGGTAGTGGGTCGTCGGTAGGGGGTAGTGAGGGAGCTATGGGGAGGTCGACTCGCAAACACGACCGACGACCCCCTACCCGCTACCGACTCCTACATATCCTTCATCATGGGCTCGAGGTACGCCACGGTCGAATCCATGCTCGCCAGGTTGACGTAATCGTCCTCGGGAATCTGGATGCGGTGACGCTTGCGCAGCTCCATGACGATGTCGAGGAAGTCCATGCTGTCGAGTTCCATCTGCTCGCGAAAGCTTTGGGAGTCGTCCAGCGAGGAGAGATCTTCGTCCGGGGCGATGTCAGTCAGGATATCGAGCACTTCGGCGCGAATTTCGTCTTTGGTCATGGAAAGTTTTCGGCTTCTAATGACTTAGCCCCCGGTCACTGACCGGGGGTTAAATGGTCGGTCCCCGGTCACTGGTGCGGGGGTTAAATGGTCGGTCCCCGGCCACTGGCCCGGGGCTAAAGCGTGATTTCACCGAGTTTGCTACACGCGGCCGATGATGACCGCGCTGTTGATGCCCAACATGCCGAAGCTGTTGTTGAGGATGTATTGGACGTCGCCGACTTCCTGCGGCTCGTTGAGCACCAGGCCGGGCAGATCGCACTCGGGGTCGAGGTCTTCGACGTTGATCGTGGCGTGAACCACGCCGTCGTGAAACGACGGCAGGTTGCCGGCCAGTTCCAGCGAGCCGGCGGCGCCCATCGCGTGGCCGATAAAGCTCTTGGTGTTGTTGATCTTCGTGCGCGTGCTCTTGCCGAACACGCGTCGCACGGCTTGGCACTCCTGGATGTCGCCGCTGGTGGTCGCCGTGGCGTGGGTGCTGACGATGCCGATCTCGTCGGCGTTCAGACCGGCGCGTTTCAGCGCCAGTTCCATGCAGCGCGCTTGCTGCACGGGGTTGGGGAGCACGAAGTCGGTGGCGTCGCTGGTCATGGCGTAGCCGACCAGTTCGCCGTAGATCTTGGCGCCGCGGAGGGCGGCGTCGGAGTATCGTTCGAGCGTGTACAGGCAACCCCCCTCGCTGACGACGATGCCGTTGCGGGCCTTGTCGAACGGGCGCGACGCCCGCGCGGGGTCGGCATGGCTGGCCAGCGCGCCCTGGCTGGCGAAGCCGGCGAAGATGCCGAAGGTGTGAATGCTTTCGGACACGCCCCCCGCGATGGCGAAGTCGCACTCGCCGAGAGTGAGCATCTGGGCGCCTTGAATGAGCCCCGCGTTGCCCGCGGCGCAGGCGGCGCCAATGGTGTAGTGGGGCCCCGTGATCCCCATGTTCAGCGTGATCTCGCCCGCCGGGTTGTTGGCCACCGTGCGGGGATTGTGGTGATGCGACCAGACCTTGGTGTCGTAGTCGAACGCCTTGATCTCGTTGATCTCGTTTTCGGTCTCGACGTTGCCGTGCTCGGTCACGCCGATATAGACGCCGACCCGCTCGCGGTCGATATTCGCCCAGTCGACGCCCGCGTCGGCCACGGCCTCTTGAGCACAGTAAATGCCGACGCTGCCGGCGCGCGTGCCGCGGCGCACCTCGCGACGTTTTTGGTGGCGGAGCTCGTCGAAGCGGCATTGCCCGGCCAGCGTGTCGCCGACGTAGCGAATGTTGTAGTGATCGACCCCGCTGCGGCCGGCGAGCAGGGCGGCCCGATAGTCGGCCAGATTGTCGCCGTTGGGCGCCGTGAGCCCGATGCCGGTGATCACGATACGGCGGTCGTCCTGAACGCTGCGGATCATAGCGAGATTACTTGGCGGACGGACAGGGTGGCGCGAACGTGCGGAGCGACCAAACAGCGGGGGCAAGCGACGAAACGCCGCGGTCGGGGCGAGGCCGGCCGGCCGCTGGCGAATCGGTCAAACTACCGCCGCGGAGGGCGTTTGGCAACCCGCGCGACGGCCGCCAGCGGGCCGATTGGCGCAGTTTTGCAGCCGTCACAGGGCCGCTCGGGCCGAGTTCGGCCAGGCGAGTTTTCCCTGGGGAGACGCTTCAACCAGTCAGTGTCCGCAGGTGCGGTGACTCGCGGCCGACGCTGTCGTTATACTCGCACGGCACGATCCGTTGGCGGCGTGCGGTTGGCCGCGGGGGGCGTATGCTCTCCCTGCCATCCGCACGCCGGCGGCGGGGTGCGTGGCCGCGGCCGCCAATCGCTCGGCGCTTGCCCCTCCTTATGATTTCCGACCACTGACCTCTGAACTCCCTGACGCAATGTCTCATCTTATCGGACTCGATATCGGCACGAGCGGCACGAAAGCCATCGTGATCACCCCCGCGGGCGAGATCCTCGCCACGGCCAGCGCCGGCTACCCGTGCCAGCACCCGCGGCCCCTGTGGAGCGAGCAGGATCCCGAGGATTGGTGGCAGGCGACGATCAAGGTCGTTCGCGCGGTCGTGAAACAAGCGGATCTGAAACCCGCCGACGTGGCGGCGATCGGCTTGAGCGGTCAGATGCACGGCTCGGTGTTTCTGGACAAGGCGGGCGAGGTGATCCGTCCGGCGTTGTTGTGGAACGATCAGCGCACGGCCGCCGAATGCGAGGAAATCGAATCGCGCGCGGGCGGGCGCAAGGCGCTCATCCGGATGGTCGCCAACCCCGCGCTTACGGGATTTCAGGCCCCCAAGATCCTCTGGCTGCGCAACAACGAGCCGAAGAATTTCAATCGGCTGGCCAAGGTGCTATTGCCCAAGGACGAAATCCGCCGGCGGCTGACCGGCGAGTTTGCCACCGAGGTGAGCGACGCGAGCGGCACGTTGCTGCTGGATGTGGCAAAGCGACAGTGGTCGAAGAAGCTGCTCGGCAAGTTGGAACTCGACGCCGATTTGTTGCCGACTTGCTACGAATCGGAAGAAGTGACCGGCACGCTGACCGCGGACGTAGCCAAGCAACTCGGCCTGTCGACCGACTGCAAAGTCGTGGGGGGCGCCGGCGACTGCGCGGCAGGGGCGGTGGGCACGGGGATCGTCAAACACGGATTGCTTTCCAGTTCGTTGGGCACCAGCGGCGTGATGTTCGTGCATAGCGACGAGCCGCAATTCGATCCCCAGGGCCGGCTGCACACCTTCTGCCACGCCGTGCGCGGCAAGTGGCACATGATGGGCGTCATCCTTTCGGCCGGCGGCTCGCTGGGGTGGTTCCATCACACGCTCTGCACGCTGGTGACGCGCGAGGGCAAACGCAAACAGATCGCCAGCTTCGACCAGCTGATCGACGAAGCGGCCGCCACGCCTGCGGGGGCCGACGGCTTGCAGTTCTTGCCCTACCTGGCCGGCGAGCGCACCCCGCATCTCGACCCGCACGCCCGCGGCGCCCTGGTGGGGCTCACGCTGGCCCACGGCCGGGGGCATATTGTGCGGTCGATTCTCGAAGGGGTCACCTTCGCTCTGCGCGACAGTCTGGCGCTGATCGAAGGGCTCGACGTGCCGGTGCGCACGGTCCGCGCCACCGGGGGCGGCGCGAAGAACCCGTTCTGGCGGCAGATGCAGGCCGATGTGTTCGGCAAGAAGGTCGTCGCGATGGCCGCTGACGAGGGCCCCGCGTACGGCGTGGCGCTGCTGGCCGCCGTGGGCGCGGGCGAGTACAAGAACATCGAAGAGGCGTGCAAGGCGACGGTCAAGACGACCGAGGAGACCAAGCCCGACGCGAAGACGCGCAAAGCGTACGACGAAGCGTTCCCGCGATATCAGCGCTTGTACGAAGCGTTGAAGAACGAATTCCCGCGGTAACGCATTTAGCCCCCGGTCACTGACCGGGGGCTAAGTGGTTATTGTTCAAATTGAAGACGTGGCGGCCCGCAGCGTGGTCAGTCGGCGTTGCCGCCGACGCGAACTTGTTCGCCCCACTCGACGCCCAGCATCTGGCAGTTGATTCCCGAGCCGATGCCCAGCATCGCCACGCGTTGGCCTGCTTCAAACCGGCCCGCTTCGGCGGCCAGCGCCATGGTCACCGGCAGCGCCGCGGCGCCGGTGTTGCCGAGGAATTCAAACGTGCTGTCATCAAGCGCCGTGTCGAGTTCCAGCTGCTCGAACAGCAGCTTGCGGTGCGCGACGCCGACCTGGTGGCACACGGTGCGGTCGATCTCTTCGCGCCGCCAATCGACGCTCTGCAGGAACTCGCCAAAGGTGGCCCGGCCGGCGGCGACCCCTTCGGCGAGCAGCTGTTCGCTGTCGGTTTGCATGAACGTGTCGAGCCCGTCGCTTTGACACAGATCGTTGTGCGTGGTGTGGGCGCGGACGGCGCCGCCGAGCAGGCGCGGGGCGCGGGGCGCGAGCTCTTCGTCGCACAGCACCACCGCGGCGCTCGCCGAGCCGATGGTGAGCGAGGCGATCAGCGGTTTGACGGTGCGGCGCGTGAGCGCGTGATCGTCGTTGAAGCGGGCGATGGTCCGTTCGACCAGGGTGCGGCCGCACTCGGTTCCCACGACCAACCCCGCGCGGATTTGGCCCAGCTCGATCATGTTGGCCGCCAGCGTCATGCCGGTGAGGATGCCCAGGCAGGCGTTCGAGACGTCGAACACCGCGCAGTGCGGCGGCAGGCCGAGGGCGTGGTGTACGCCGCAGGCGGTGGCCGGTTCCAAAAAGTCGCGGCAGACCGAGCCGTGGATCAGCGCGCCGATCAAACCGGGGTCGATTCCCGCGGCCGCCAGGGCGCGGCGACCGCTCTGGACGCTCACCTGCCCGGGCCGGGTCCCCGGCGGAAAAAACCGCCGCTCGCGGATGCCGGTCATCAACTCCAACCGGCCCGCGGGCAAGCGCAGCCGCTGGTAGGCGGGGGCGAGTTGCTCTTCCAGCGCAGCGGTGGTCGTGGCTTCTTCGGGAAGCGTGTACCCCAAACCGGCAAGACGGACGCGCTGGTATCGCATGCGAACCAGGATAGGCGGCCGCCGGGGGAGCGTAAACGGGGCGGGTCGTCGAAGGTCGCCTGGCCGCGAAGAACGTGGCGGCCTGCGCGACTCGGCGCGTCAGATGCCGGCCAGGGCCTCGGCGGCTTCCAGGGCGGGCTCGATCTCGACGAGGAGTTCGGCGAGTTGTCCGCCTCGCAGTCCCAATCCGCGCGCCACGTCGTCAGGGAGCGTCGGCGCCGTGGGGCGCCCGATGGCGGTCACTCCGCGGGATTCGGCGACGAAGTTGGCGGCGGCCAGCACGTTGAGCAGCTCGCGGTCGCGACCAAGGAATCGGTCGGGGACGCGGTGATACGCGATCGCCAGTGCGGTGCGCGACGGCAGGCAGCACTTGGTTGCCATGAACGCGCTGAGGTCGGCGCAATTGAACGTGAGCACATCGCGTTCCGCCGTCTCCAGCGGCACGTCGTCGGCCGCCGCTTCGAGCACGCGCCGCCAGCAGGAGTGCATGTACTGGTCGGCCAGCAAGTAACCCAAGTCGTGCAGCAACCCGGCGAGGTAGGCCTCGTCGGGAACCGCGCGGTTGCAGACGCGGGAAATCACGCGGGCGATCTCGCCCACGGTCACGAGGTGCCGCCACAGATTTTCGCGCGAGTAGCCCAGATAGCCTGGCTGGCCGTCGAGCAACCGCGCCACGTACACGGTGAGCGCAAGACTACGAACTTTTTTGAACCCCAACACGGCCAATGCGGACCGCAGGTCGGCCACTTCGGATCGGAGGCCGCAGTAGGGAGAGTTGACGGTCCGCAGAATTCGCATGACCAGCGTCGGGTCCTGCTCGACGACGTGCAGCAAGTCTTCGGCGTCGGCGGTGGCGTCGTTGGTCACGTTCAGGACGCGCTGCGCGACGCCTGGCAGCGCGGACAATTCGCTGACGCGCTCGAACAATCGCTCCAGCGCCGCCTTATGTTCCGGCGTGCGGGGGGCTATTGCGAACGTGACGTCGGCGACGGCGGATGGTTCTTGGCTGACGCTCAAGGCGATTGGCGCGAACGGGGTGGGATTGCGCGTGCGTGCAGTTCGTCGGAGTGTCGGTCGGGAGCGACCTGTCGCAAATCTCGATAGAGACGTCTCTCGCCAACGGACCGACTGCTACGAGAGTTTAGCCCTCTCGTTCCGCTGGAATTCCACAAAGGGCAGGTCAAAACTGCAATTTGCGAGTTGACGCAGGCGGCATGATCCACAGACGCCGCACAGCCCCATCGGCGCGAGTTTCAGGTTTTGCATTCGCAACATTTGCGACCTAGGCTACCCTGCGGGACCGTTCGGCTCCGTCCGTCGCTGCGCGCATTTTGGCGGCGGTTTCTCGTCTGCACCGCCTCGCGAATCGTTCTGCCATCGCAAGCTTATGAGCGAAATGACCGCCATCGACGAAGCCGCCGACGCCCCCCAGGCGGCGGTGCGCGGGACCAACGACCTGGACTCGCTACTGGATCGTATCAACCGGCTGGCTCAGGCCGAATCTGGGACGGCCGAAGCGGCCGCGCCGATTCCGCGGACGTTCGGCGCGCCGGCTCCCGCAGACGCAATCGCCCTGGAAGACGCCGATTGGTGCCCGCCCGAACCCGCCACGCTCGAAGAAGCGGGCGTGACCGAGGGGCAACTCGAACACCTGATCCTGAAATGTCTGGCCGCATTTGGCGACCTGAGCGGTCGCGACGTGGCCGGGCAGCACGCGTTGCCGTTCCGTTTGATCGAGCCGCAGTTGCAATCGATGAAGCTCGCGCAACTGGTCGCGTTTCGCGGCTCGGCCCCGATGAACGACTACGTCTACCAGCTCACCGATCTGGGACGCGAACGCGCGAAAAAACTGTCGGAAGTCTGCAGCTACTTCGGCTCGGCGCCAGTGACGCTCAAGGCGTACATCGACTCGGTGCGCAACCAGACCATGACCAAGCTGCACCCGACCGAGAAGGATCTCAAGCGGGCGTTCGAGGACCTGCTGATCAATCAGCACATGCTCCGACGGCTCGGGCCGGCGGTCAACTCCGGGCGGGGGTTGTTCCTGTACGGACAGCCGGGTAACGGCAAAACAAGTATCGCCGAACGGGTGACCAAGGCCTTTGGCGACTGCATTTGGATCCCGCGGGCGATTTGCATCGACGGCGAGATCATGCGGGTCTTCGATCCGGGCGTCCACGAGCCGGCTCCCGAGCGCAAGGAGGGCGGGCCGCTGCACAGCGACGCCGTCGATCGGCGCTGGGTGCGCATTCGCCGGCCCACGATCGTCGTGGGCGGCGAACTCACCATGGATTCGCTCGAGGTCAACGCCAGCTCCGGCATCGGCGTCAGCGAGGCGCCCATTCAGCTCAAGAGCAACTGCGGCACGCTGGTGATCGACGACTTCGGCCGCCAACGGATGACGACCGACGAACTGCTCAATCGCTGGATCGTGCCGCTGGAAAAGCGTTACGATTTTCTTCAACTGGCCAACGGCAAGAAGATCCAGGTGCCGTTCGATCAGTTGATTATCTTTTCCACGAATCTGGAACCGCGCGATCTGGTCGACGACGCGTTTCTGCGGCGAATTCCGTACAAGATCGAGGTCACCGACCCGTCGGAGGAGGACTTCCGCAAGCTGCTGGAGATCATGGCGCCGAAGCTCGACGTCAAATACGACCCGGCGGCGGTCGATTACCTGGTGACGACGCACTACAAGGCGAACAACCGGCCGTTCCGCGCGTGCCAGCCGCGAGACCTCTTGCTGCAGATCGTCAACTATTGCCGCTACAGCGAGCGGACCCCGGCCATGACGCCGGAGTTCTTCGACTACGCGTGCGAGAATTACTTCGCGGTGATGTAGGGCGCGGCGACGATCGGGCGAGACGCTGGGAGTGCGAGGCTCTGCCGAGCCAGTCCCCTGCGCGACCCCAGGCTCGGCAGAGCCTCGCACTCCCGCGCATCGTGCGGCTAGTCTCCGGACCGTTCCTGGCCGAAGTCGAGCGGCAGTTGCGGGTCGGCCCCCTGCTCGGTGGTCAATTCGCGGAACAGCAGGCTCGGCTGGATGTCGTGATTGTGCTGGTATTTGCTGTCGTATTCTTCGATGGCGCCGGTCACCTCGTGGTAGAAGATTTGGCAGATCGGCACGCCGGGGAAGATGCGGATCGGCTGCACGGCGAACATTTCCAGC